>NZ_JAMYPO010000005.1:0-237811 GCF_040320365.1 Mesorhizobium sp. M0701 | reverse complement strand
CCACGGCATCAACACCTCCGGCCAAAAGCCAAAAGTGTTACCCATGTGTCCGGTACAAAACGTCACCTATGTCTCAGGCCGCGCATCCAATTTCTTCAATTCTGCAGGCATGACGTCGAGTTTTCCGCTCGTCGGATTCTCGACTGCCTGGGTTTAACAGGCCGGTCCGGTTAGGGGAGAACCGCCGCTCTGCCCCATGCCGCGCGCCACCTCTCGCGTCGCTGAAATGCGACAGGTGCTGATCATGGCAACGATACCAAAGTACCGGTGATACTATTGCGTATCAACAACCTGCCACAAAGCGAAGACTGTCACCCGCCGCGCAGCCGCGCTTCGTCGGGTTGATTTCTCCGCCCGAATATGATGCTTCTCCCGCCCATGAATAAACTATTTTCTGCGGTCCTCGCATGGACGATAGTGGCTTGGCCGGCCAGCGCAATGGACAGCGCATTGCGCGCCGGCCTGCTGAAACTCGATCCGCAAACCCGGCTGGAGCAGCGATGCGACGCCGAAATTCTCGACCGGATTACCCGCGACGACCACAAATACAAAGCCGATCGTGTCGTCGCCTACGCTTTTGCGACGCCCGAAATGGGCGCCGATGCGATCAAGAGCCCGGGTGCTGCGTTTCGCAGCAAGGGACAGTGGTACCGGCTGAAATTCAAATGCGAAACAGCGCCGGACCATATGGAAGTCCTGCAGCTCCGCTATCGGATCGGTGATGAAATTCCGGAAAGCGACTGGCCCAAATACAATCTCTATAACTAGGCATTCGCGACCTGTGGCCGCATTTTGCCGGTGTTCGGGCCGATCGTCGCAAACTCTGTATATTGCCGCAATAACGGGCGGTTTGCCGACCTTGTTCCAACCAGTCCCTTGACGCGCAGGAACCATACACGTTAGGCCCTCCAGGCATTCGACGCGAACGGTCGGCCAACCAGCAAGGGACTTCCAGTCGATGGAAATTTTCACTGCCGCGGGCTTCTCTGCCCTGCTCCAGGTCATCGCCATCGACCTCGTGCTTGCAGGCGATAACGCCATCGTCATCGGCTTGGCCGCGGCGGGCTTGCCGGTCGAGCAGCGCAAGAGAGCGATTCTCATCGGCGTGGTGGCGGCGACGGTGCTGCGTATCGGTTTTGCTGCGATCACCGTCACCCTGTTACAGATTGTCGGCCTGCTGCTGGCCGGCGGCATCTTGCTGCTGTGGGTGTGCTGGAAAATGTATCGCGAGCTGCGCACGTCGTATGCCGACGAGGTGGAGGCGACCGAAGCGCTGTCCAATTCCGATATCAACAGCGATGATATGGTGGCCGGCAAGGCGCGCAAGAAGACCTTGGGTCAGGCGGCATTGCAGATCGTCATCGCCGACGTGTCGATGTCGCTCGACAACGTACTGGCGGTCGCCGGCGCGGCGCGCGATCACTTCCAGGTGCTGGTGATCGGCCTCGTCCTGTCGATCGCGCTGATGGGCCTTGCCGCGAGCTTTATCGCCAAGCTGCTGCACCGCCATCGCTGGATCGCCTACATCGGCCTTTTGATCATCTTCTATGTCGCACTCGATATGATCTATCGAGGCGCTGTGGAAGTATTGCCGCATGTCAGCAGTGCGATGAGCTGACGCATCGACTCGAACTCGCATCGGCCGGGCCTTTCAGCTTCGGCGACGCTGGCGGTTGCGTTTCGCCGCAGCCGCCGCCCATACCAATGCCGCGACAAGTGTGGTACTGCGCCGCCAATCCTGAAAATCCGGAAAGCTTTGATGTCCGCCCCTCGCGTCAGTTTCGTCAGCCTTGGATGCCCGAAAGCCCTTGTGGATTCGGAGCGCATTATCACGCGCCTGCGCGCCGAGGGCTACGAGATCGCCCGCAAGCACGACGGCGCCGACCTGGTCGTCGTCAACACCTGTGGCTTCCTCGATTCGGCTCGCGATGAATCGCTCAATGCCATCGGCTCGGCACTTTCGGAGAATGGCAAAGTTATTGTCACCGGCTGCCTCGGCGCCGAGCCGGACATCATCCGTGAAAGACATCCCAACGTCCTCGCCATCACCGGACCACAAGCTTATGAAAGCGTGATGAGGGCGGTGCATGAGGCCGCCCCCCCGAGCCACGATCCCTACATCGACCTTTTGCCGCCGCAAGGGGTCAAGCTCACGCCGCGCCACTATGCGTATCTCAAGATCTCGGAAGGCTGCAACAACCGCTGCACTTTCTGCATCATCCCGGCGCTGCGTGGCGACCTCGTATCGCGGCCGGCGGCCGACGTGTTGCGCGAAGCCGAGAAGCTGGCCAAGGCCGGGGTCAAGGAGATCCTCGTCATCTCGCAGGATACCAGCGCCTACGGCATCGATATCAAATACCAGACCAGCATGTTCGGCGATCGCGAAGTGCGGGCGAAATTCCTCGATCTATCGGAAGAACTGGGCAAGCTCGGTGTCTGGGTGCGCATGCACTATGTCTATCCCTACCCGCATGTCGCGGACGTCATCCCACTGATGGCCGAAGGCAAGATTCTTCCCTATCTCGATATCCCATTCCAGCACGCCTCGCCGCAGGTGCTGAAGAACATGCGCCGGCCCGCTCATGGCGAAAAGACGCTCGAGCGCATTCGCGGCTGGCGCGACGTCTGCCCGGACCTTGCCATCCGCTCCACCTTCATCGTCGGCTTCCCCGGCGAGACGGACGACGACTTCGAGATGCTGCTCGACTGGCTGGACGAGGCCAAGATCGACCGCGCCGGCTGTTTCAAATACGAGCCGGTCAGAGGCGCCCGCTCCAACGAGCTCGGCCTCGAGCAAGTGCCGCAGGAGATCAAGGAAGCCCGCTGGCACCGCTTCATGCAGCGCCAGCAGAAGATTTCGGCAACGCAGCTAACCAAGAAAATTGGCAAGCGACTGCCGGTCCTGATCGACGAGGCGCATGGCAATTCGGCCAAGGGCCGGACCAAATACGATGCGCCCGAAATCGACGGTTCGGTCCATATCCAGTCGCGGCGGCCACTGCGCGCCGGCGACATCGTCACGGTCAAGGTCGAGCGCGCCGACGCTTACGACCTTTACGGCTCAGCCGTCTGATATTCCGTCCAAAATGAAAAGGGCGCCGCGTGGCGCCCTTTCGTTCGATATGTTTCCGACCACCTACTGCGGCAGCTTGTCGTCGACGCCCTTCACGTAGAAATTCATGCCGAGCAACGTCGCGTCGTCGGCGACCTCGCCCTCCTTCAGCCAAGGTGTGCCGTCCTGCTTGGCGATCGGCCCGGTGAAGGGGTTCCAGCCGTCGGCGATCTTCTTGGTGGTGGCTTCGGCCATCGCCTTGACGTCGTCGGGCATGTTGGTGAACGGCGCCAGCTTGACGGCGCCGTCCTTAATGCCGAGCCAGACATTGTCGGGCTTCCAGGTGCCGTCGAGCGCCGCCTGGACGCGGCTGATGTAGTAGGGACCCCACTCGTCGGTCAGCGCGGTCAGCTGCGCGTGCGGCGCGAACTTGATCATGTCGGAGGACTGCCCGAAGCCGTGCAGCTTGCGCTCCTCCGCCACCTGCAAGGCAGCGGTCGAGTCGGTGTGCTGGACGATGATATCGGCGCCCTGGTCGAACAATGCCTTGGCAGCATCGGCCTCCTTGCCCGGATCGAACCAGGAGTTCACCCACACGATCTTCGCCTTGAAGTTCGGGTTGATCGACTGTGCGCCGAGCATAAAGGAATTTATGCCCATCACCACTTCCGGGATCGGGAAGGAAACGATGTAGCCGGCGACGCCCGACTTCGATTGCTTGGCGGCGATCTGGCCAAGCACGTAGCGGCCTTCGTAGAAACGCGCATTGTAGATGCCGAGATTTTCGGCCGTCTTGTAGCCGGTGGCGTGCTCGAACATCACCTTGGGGAATTTCTTGGCGATCTTTACTTCCGGGTCCATGAAGCCGAAGGACGTGCCGAAAATGATCTTGCATCCCTCGCGCGCCAGGCGCTCGAAGGCGCGGTCGGCATCGGGGCCTTCGGAGACGTTTTCGAGATAGGCGGTCTCGACCTTGTCGCCGAGTGCCTTTTCCACCTCGAGGCGGCCTTGGTCGTGCTGGTAGGAGTAGCCGAAATCGCCGATCGGGCCGGTGTAGACCCAGCACGCCTTCAGCTTGTCCGCCGCCTGGGCTGATGCCGCCAGCGACAATGCGGCCGTCGTCGCCATCAGGGCAATAAGCAGTTTTTTCATTGTGTTACCTCTCTGAGTTAAGCCTTGGAGCTTCCGTCTTTTTGTTGTCAACGATCCGGAACGAATGGCTGGCCCAAGGAGGCCGGCGTGTTCATCATCGTCAAACGCTTGTTGCGCGAGATTAGAACGAGAACCACGACGGTTGCCAGATAGGGCAGCGAAGAAAGCAGTTGCGAGGGAAACGATTTTAAGAACGCAATTAACTTGTAGAGCAACCAGGGCGCGTCGACGAAGTCCTGCAGATTAATGGCTTGGACGTGAAGCTGGCCAACCCAGATCGCGCCGAAAATATAGGCGCCGGCCAGCACCCGCCATGGCCGCCAGGAGGCGAAGACGACCAGAGCCAGCGCGATCCAGCCGCGGCCGGCGGTCATGTTCTCCACCCATTGCGGTGTGTAGACCAGCGATAGGTGACCGCCGGCGAGGCCGGCACAAGCGCCGCCGAAAATCACTGAGAGATAGCGGTAGCGGATGACGTGGATGCCAAGCGCATGGGCGGATGCATGGCTGTCGCCGATCGAGCGCAGCGTGAGCCCGGTGCGGGTCTTGAACAGGAACCACATGACGGCGGCGGTCAGCGCGATCGAGATGTAGAAGATTGGATCCTGGCCGAACAGCAGCCTGCCAACGACCGGGATTGCGGTCAGGCCGGGAATATCGAGGTTTGGCAGCCTTTCGCCGGGCTGGCCGACAAAATTCGTTCCCATCATGCCGGAAAGGCCGAGGCCGAGCAGTGTCAGCGACAGGCCGGTGGCCACCTGATTGGTGGCCAGCGACAGCGTCATGACGGCGAACAGAAGCGAGAACACTGCCCCCATGGTGATTGCCGCCAACAGCCCTATCCAAGGCGAGCCGGTGAGATAGCCGGCGCCGAAACCGCCGACGGCACCCATGATCATCATTCCTTCGACGCCGAGATTGAGTACACCCGAACGTTCGACCACCAGTTCGCCGATCGCCGCGATCAGCAGCGGCGTCGCCGCCGTCGCGATGGTCAAGAGGATGTTGACGGTGATGTCCATCAGCGGGCTTCCTCCAGCTTCGGCGCTGCCTCGAGCTTCGGCGCGGAAAAGCCGGTCAGGCGAATGCGGTAATGGATGAGCGTGTCGCAGCCGAGCACGAAGAACAAAAGCATGCCCTGGAACACGCGCGCCACCTTGTCGGAGATGCCGAGCGCGCTTTGCACTGCCTCGCCGCCCAGATAGGTCAGCGCCAGCACAAGGCCTGCGGCGACGATGCCGAGCGGATTGAGCCGGCCGAGAAATGCCACGATGATAGCGGTAAATCCGTAGCCGGGCGAGATCACCGGCTGCAATTGTCCGATGGCTCCCGAGACCTCCGAAATCCCTGCAAGTCCGGCCAGTGCGCCCGACAGCAGGAAGGCAAAGAAGACCATGCGGTTAAGGCCAAACCCGGCGAAGCGCCCTGCCCTTGGGCTTGAGCCGAGCACGCGGACCTCGAAGCCTTTCAGCATACGGCTCATCAGGATCCAGATCAGTATCGCCGCGATCAGCGCGAAGACAAATCCCCAGTTTGCCCGGCCGGATTCCGGGAGGAGTTCCGGCAGTATGGCCGAGTCGTTGAACTGGATGGTCTGCGGGAAACCGTGGCCCTGCGGATCGCGCCACGGCCCGCGTACGAGCCAATCGAGGAAGAGCTGGGCGACATAGACCAGCATTAGGCTGGTCAGGATCTCGTTGGTGTTGAAGCGCGTCTTCAGCAGTGCCGGGATTGCAGCATAGGCGGCCCCACCGACCATGCCGAGCAGAAGCATCAGCGGCAGCACCAATGGGCCTTCGAACTGCGGAAACAGCACGGGGATGATCGAGCCGACAATGCCGCCCAGGATGAACTGGCCTTCGGCGCCGATGTTCCAGATGTTGGCCTTGTAGCAGACCGACAGTCCGACCGCGATCAGGATCAGGGGGGCGGCCTTGATCGCCAGCTCATGCAACTGCCAGACCTGGCTGATCGGTTCGATGAAGTAGATGCGGAACGCGGTCAACGGGTTGACGCCGAGCAGCGCGAACATGATGGCACCGGCAATGATCGTCAAAACGAAAGCGATGAAAGGCGAGAGTGCCGAAAACAGCATCGAGCGCTGCGGGCGTTTTACAAGTTCGAGGCGCATCAGGCCGTCTCCAGCGTATGTTCGGCATGACCGGGTTCGGCGCCGCCCATCAGCAGCCCGATTTTCTCGAACGTCGCTTCAGCTATCGGCAGCGGCTTCGACAGTTCGCCATTGTGCATGACCGTGATCGCATCGGAAATCTCGAACAGCTCGTCGAGGTCCTGGCTGATCACCAGCACCGCCGAGCCGCTGCGCGCCAGTTCGATCAGCGCCTGGCGGATGTGGGCCGCCGCACCCGCGTCGACCCCCCAGGTCGGCTGATTGACCACCAAGACGCTCGGCCGGCGGTCGAGTTCGCGGCCAACGATGAATTTCTGCAGATTGCCGCCCGAAAGAGCCGCAGCCTCCGGATCCGGCGCGCTCTTGCGCACGTCCATTGCCTTTATGATGCGCTGGGCAGCGGTATGGATCGCATCGCCCTTGACCATTCCACCGGCGCCGACAAACATCTTGCCATCGGTGGCGTGGCGCGACAGAAGCAGGTTCTCCGAAAGCTTCATGCGCGGTGCTGCGCCATGGCCGAGCCGCTCTTCCGGGACGAAGGCAGCGCCCATCAGACGCCTGCCGGTGATGGTGAGGCCGCCGGCATCCTTGCCGCGGATGCGGACCGAGCCGGCATCCTGCTGCAGCACCTCGCCGGAAACGGATTCGAAGAATTCGCCCTGGCCGTTGCCGGCCACACCGGCAATGCCGATCACCTCGCCGGCGCGGACCTCGAGATTGATGTTCCTGAGCGGGATCGAGAACGGGGTCGCTGGCTTGCGGGTGAGTTCGCGGATTTGAAGCAGCACCGGCGCGGTCTCGATACCCTCGGCCGGCGCCCGCACCACGGCCAGCACTTCGTTGCCGACCATCATCCGCGCCAACGAAGACGCGGTTTCCTGGCGCGGATTGCAATGGCCGACCACCTTGCCGTGACGCAGCACGGTGGCGCGGTCGCAGATCCGTTTGACCTCTTCCAGCCGGTGCGAAATGTAGAGGATGGACTTTCCTTCCGAACGCAGCCGTTCGAGCGTCTCGAACAACTTATCGGCCTCCTGCGGCGTCAGCACCGAAGTTGGTTCGTCGAGTATGATGAGTTGCGGCGTCTGCAGCAGGCAGCGGATGATTTCGATACGCTGACGCTCGCCGACCGACAGATCACCGACCAGCGACAGCGGATCGAGAGGCAGGCCGTAACTGTAGGAGAGCGCCCTCGCCTTGGCCGCGATCGTGCTGATCGGCGAGCCATCATCCAGCGACAGCGCGATGTTCTCCGCCGCCGTCAGCGCTTCGAACAGCGAAAAATGCTGGAAAACCATGCCGATGCCGAGCTTTTTTGCGGTACCGGGGCTGGTGATCCTGACCGCCTGGCCATTCCAGAAAATCTCGCCGGAATTCGGTTCCAGCGATCCAAACAGCATTTTCACCAGGGTCGACTTGCCGGCGCCGTTCTCGCCAAGCAACGCGTGGATCTCACCCTTGGCAATGTTGAGATCGACATGGTCGCACGCCGTCAACGTGCCGAATATCTTTGTGAGGCCGCGAACCTCAAGCAAGTTTGCGCCGTCCTGATCTGCACTCACGGTGCCTCCATCTGGTTTGCCAGACATGTTCTGTGTTCCCGCAAGCATCGTATGCGCGGGCTGCTCTCTACGGTAAGCGCCTCACGACTTGAAAGAGCTTCAAGAATTTCAGCGGAAACTCAAGCGGTAAAGAGCAGTTCGCAAGAACGGCGGGGTCGGCGGCCCGAAACGGCGGGCGCCTAAGGGATAAGTATTGTTGTCCCGGTGGTCCGGCGCCCTTCGAGATCGGAATGCGCCTTGCCGGCCTCGCTGAGCGCGTAACGCTGGTTTATCTTGATCTTGACGGCGCCGCTGAGCACCACGTCGAACAAGGCGGCGGCGGAAACCTCGAGGTCTTCGCGCCTGGCATTATAGACGAACAGCGTCGGCCGCGTTGCGAACAGCGAGCCCTTCTGCGCCAGCAACGAGATGCTGAAGGGCGGGATCGGCCCAGACGATTGACCGAAGCTGACGAAAGTGCCGAGCGGCCGCAGGCAATCGAGCGAGGCTGGAAATGTGTCGTTGCCGACTGAATCGTAGACAACGTCGCATTTCTTGCCACCGGTGATAGCGGCAACGCCGGCCACGAAATCCTGTTCGCGATAGTTGATCACGTGGTCGAAGCCATGCGTCTTGGCGAGCTCGATCTTGTCGGTGGAACTCGCCGTGCCGATCACTGTCGCGCCGAGATGCTTGGCCCATTGGCCGAGGATCAGCCCGACACCGCCGGCCGCCGCATGAAACAGGATCGTGTCGCCGGCTTTCACCTTGAATGTACGGCGCAACAGATATTCGGCGGTCATGCCCTTTAGCATCATGGCTGCGGCCTGTTCGTCGCTGATGCCGTCCGGCACCTTCACCACGCGGTCGGCGGGGATCACGCGCTGCCCGGCATAGGCGCCGGTCGTCACGGCGTAGGCGATGCGATCGCCGGGTTTGAGCCAGTCGACATCCGAGCCGACATCCAAGACCACGCCGGCCGCCTCGCCGCCAGGGATCAGCGGAAATCCGCCCTGCGGCGGATAAAGGCCAGAGCGATAATAGACGTCGATGAAATTGAGACCGATCGCGGTATGCTTGACCAGGATCTGTCCCGAGCCCGGCTGCCCGGGATCGGCATCCTCATAGGTCAGGACCTCCGGGCCGCCATGGGCATGGATGCGGATCGCTTTGGACATTTTCTGGCTCTCTTGGGATCAGGCTTTCTTATCCGGCTTGGCGCCGAGATTTGGGAAGAACTGCATGATAGCGCCGATGCAGGCGAGGTAAAGCCCGGTGAACGTAATCCCGAACTTGATGAAATCGCTGACCTGCTCGCCCAGCACGCCGATCTGGTCGTAGAAGGAGGCAAGTGCGGCCTGCGCCAGCGCCAGCGCGCCGAAAGCGCACCAAAGCAGCGTCATGCCGAGATTGATTGGCCGCAGCCGCTTCACCCGCACCGGATGGATGAAATTGATCGGCACGAAGGTGAGAATGGCGGCCACCACGACCACCGCGAAAGAAACCCATTGTCCGGGCTCGATGACGAACAGCGTGAACACCACCATGTTCCAGACGACCGGAAAGCCCTTGAAGAAATTCTCCTTCGTCTTCATGCCGGTATCGGCATAGTAGATTGCGCTCGACACCACGATGATCGCCGCCGACAGGAACGACAGGCGCTCGCCCATGAAGCCGCGCTGATAGAGCGCGAAGGCCGGAATCAACACGTAGGTCACGTAGTCGATGATGTTGTCGAGCAGTTCGCCCGACCAAGTCGGCAGGATTTCCTTGACATCGAGCTTCCTGGCGATCGGCCCGTCGATGCCGTCGACGAAAAGCGCCAGCCCCAGCCACCAGAACATCGCCGTCCAGCGCTGCTCGCTTGCTGCCACTAGCGACAGAAACGCCAGGAATGAGCCCGACGCGGTCAAGAGATGGACCGAGAACGCCCGCGCCTGAGGCCATGTGACTTTCTTCTTCGGCCGCGGAATCCGGTCGGCGATTTTCCTGGCCGTCGTCTTCTTGCTCACGGGCCCCGCCAGTCCAGCTTGCAGATTTCGGCCGAACGGCCAGCAAAGTTCCAGTTGCGGCCAAAGGCCCGCATTTTGCTCTTGTCGGATTTGGCGACGATGATTTCCGGCGCAATCCAGTATTCCGAATTGCTGATGATCGCATCCTTGTCGCGATCCTTGCCGGTGATTGGCGTCACCGCACCATCGATGATCTTCGGTATCTGAAAGATGCGTGTTTTCGCACGCGTCTCGTAGGTGATCGGCACCTGCTCGGCGCCGAGGAACTGTCCGACCAGGATGGAGAGCAGCGATGTGGTTCCACCGGCCTTGCCGGTGAATATCTTCGTCAGTCCCTTCACAGCGTAAACCGAGGCGCGCTTGTCGATGAACAGGCCCGCCGTCCAGTTGCCGCGGCTCATATAACCGGGGATTTCCATGACCAGCCCAAGATTGAGACCGGACAGGTCGACCTCGCCGAAATGGCCGGCATCGATCCGGAACCCCGCCCAGGTTTGGCAATAGCCTTCCGTAGGCGGATGATTGCCGAGCGACAGAACGCAAGGGCAAAAAACCGTGCAATTGCAGGAAAGGATGAGCTCTCCCTTCATTGCCCAGTTTTGATCTGTCATCGAATTCTCCCCCTCATGCCGAGACTACTAGTAGCGCGGCTGCCCAGACAAGCAGTATCGCACCGCCCAACCGCGTCGGCAGATTGCCTGCCGTCTGTTTTTCGACCAGGCTGAACAAGCCGATCAGCGCCATCCAGAACACGTTCATCACACCGACGGCAAACATTACCAGCATCAGCGCCCAGCAGCATCCAAGGCACCACAGGCCCTGCTCCATACCGAGCCGGAAAATGCGAATGGGCCTGGCGCTCCAGTTGGCGAACAGGACCGAGAACGGATTTCTGCACTTCTCCAGACAGGCTTTCTTCAGCCAGCTGAACTGATAGAGGCCAGCGATCGACAGCGCGGCCGCTCCGGCAATTCCAAGCAGCGGATCGAGCATCTGCCCGGATGACACGAATGCATGGACTGCGAGCGTCAGGGCAGCGAATATTGCCGAGGCGGCAAGCCAGACGCTCAAATATCCAGCGACAAGGATCAACGGATGGGCAACGGGTTCCCCCTTGATCCTGGCGGTATCTGCGATCTCGCAATAGGTGCGGATCATCGGCGCCGCGGAGGGCAGCATGGTCGCGATGGCCATCAACAGCCACATCGCGGTGAGTGCCCCGCCTTGCGCCCCTACGCTTGCGCGAAGCGGCGCCGGCGCAAGGCAAAGGGCGAAGAAACGCGCAAGGAAATCCGGCAGCGGCAGCTGCGGCAGGTTCCCCAGCATCGTGTCGCCGGGTGCATCGGTGCCCGGGAGCCGGCTTACGGCACCACGAACTGCCATTGCGCCGAGAAGGAGCCAGGCAAGGGCGATGCCCATGCCGGCAACGACGCTCACCGTCAGTCGAGGGCTGCGCGCAACGCTCGCCATCGCGCGGCCGGTGCCGTCGAGATGGCTGAAATCGTCTTGTTGGCCGGTCATGGCAACCGAATGGGCCGAATCGCCGCGTTGATCAAGCCGCATCACCTGACCTATATGGACCAGCAGGTCGGACGGGCCTCACCTCGCAATCCGGAAGTCGAATTTGAACCATCGGGAAACAGCACGGATACTGGTCGCCGGCAGCGGCCCTGCGGGGCTGATCGCGGCGCTTGGCTTTGCCGAGGCGGGCTTTCCCGTGACGCTCGTCGGACCCGATGCAGCCGGCCCCGACGGCCGGACGACAGCCTTGATGAACCCTGCCCTGAAGATGTTCGAACGGCTAGGGATCTTCGACGGAATCAGGCCGCACGCAGCGCCGCTCAAGGTGATGCGTATCGTTGACGCAACCAACCGGCTGATCCGCAGCCCGACAGTGACCTTTCGCGCCAGCGAGATCAACGAAGAGCAATTCGGGCTGAACTTGCCCAACAGCGTTCTCAACCGCACGCTAGCCGAGGCTGTCGCGCATTCGGGCATCGAATGGCGAAAGTCGATGGTGGAGGCATGGCGCCTCGATGCCGACCATGCCCATGCCGTTCTCGCCGACGGCAGCGAGGTTGAGGCATCGTTGGCAGTTGCCGCCGATGGCCGTCAGTCGCCGGCCCGCGAGGCAGCCGGCATCCGCACCTCGATCCGATCCTATCCGCAGGCGGCGTTGGTGCTCAATTTCGGTCACCGCAGCGACCATGCCTTCACCTCGACCGAATTCCACACCGAGACCGGTCCGTTCACACAGGTTCCCCTGCCCGGCAACCGGTCCAGCCTTGTCTGGGTGCTCGAACCCGATATCGCCAAGGACCTTGCAGCACTCGACGACGCCGAGCTTTCGACGCGGGTCGAACAGCGGATGCAATCGATGTTGGGCCGCGTGTCGGTTGAGCCCGGCCGGCAGGTCTACCCCCTTTCAGCGGTGAGCCCGTGGCGGTTTGCGCATCGCCGCGTGGCACTTGTCGGTGAAGCCGCCCACGTGTTTCCCCCAATTGGCGCGCAGGGCCTCAATCTCGGCATCCGGGACATCGACGACCTGATTGGTGCCGCAAGCAGAAACCGCTCGGACCCGGGCGCCCCCAAGGCGCTTGCAGCCTATGATTTCAAGCGGCGGCCGGACATTCTGGCGCGCAGCAGCGCGGTCAACCTGCTCAACATGTCGTTGCTTTCCGACATGCTGCCGGCTCAGATGGTGCGCAGCGCTGGCCTTGGCGCGCTTGAGGGGTTTGCGCCGTTACGGGCGTTTTTCATGCGTGAGGGTCTTCGACCCGGCAGCGGTTTTGCGGCGTTTTTTGGCGGATTGCGAAAACCGGCTGAGCGATAGCGATCTTGGCCACCGCCCTTGATCCGCATCTCGCGATGCTCAACCCGGCATCAAGGGGATCGGGATTGAATTGACGCGGCGTATGCGCCAAATAATGACGATGTCGACCTTAAGGTCTGGGCCAGTCTTTGCCGGACCGGTGCGTAAGAATCTAAAGTCCTGGAGCGTTCCTTGCGTGTTCCAGGATGCGTGGCGTTCAAGAAGTTCAAGTGGTGAGTGCGATGAAGACAGCCAAATTCTCGATCGGACAGGTGGTTCGGCACCGGCTGTTTCCGTTCCGCGGCGTCATTTTCGACGTCGATCCGCAATTCGCCAATACTGACGAATGGTACGAGGCGATCCCCGCTGACGTGCGGCCGCGCAAGGACCAGCCTTTCTATCATCTGCTCGCCGAGAATTCCGAAACGGAATACATCGCCTATGTGTCCGAGCAGAATTTACTCGAGGACCGGTCGGGCGAACCGGTCCGGCATCCGCAGATTGGTGAAATGTTCGACAAGAAGCCTGACGGGCGCTACGAGCCGAAGTACCAATTGAGACATTGACTTAGCCGGGATCTGGCTGGACTGGGACAGGCTTGAGACATGGCTGGACCCGACAAACAGCCGGTCCAAACGAAAAAAGCGGGGCATGAACCCCGCTTTTTTGTTGGTTCGAAAACCCGTCGATCAGTTGGCGGCCTTCGCCTTTTCCTGCTCTTCCTTGAGCTTCTTGGCAAAATCCTGATTGTTCTTGGCGACGAACTCCTGGAGCTTCTTCTGTCGGTCCTCGATGTCCGACTGCTGCAGCGGCGGGCCGTCGAAGGCGCCGCTGAAGCCGGTCAGCGCAATCTTGATCGGGTTCGGCTGGTTCTGGAAATTGACCGAGGTGAGCGTCAGCGCCGATCCCTTCTTGAAGGATGCGACAAGCTGATCGCTCAGCGGCACTTCCGCCACGCAGCGATCCGGAAAACAGATCACATAGTCGAGCTTCTGCGCCTTGCCGCCGTCGATCTGGAGGCCGATGCCGGGAGGAACGAGACGGCCGGTCGGAACCGTCACCTGGAACACCTTGCGGTTCACCTTGCCCTTCAATTCGATCAGGCTGACGCCGGTGATGAGCTGGCCGTTGCTGGCGGTGGTGATGTTCTGGACATTGCAGATGTCGACGTCTTCCTGCTTGGTGCAGGCCTTGAACCAGCCTTGCGGAATCTGCTGTTGCTGCTGCGCGGAAGCAGCGGGAATCCCGGCGCCCAGAATGCCGACCACGCCAGCGGCCATGACCGACAGGCGGTACGCGTTGCTGTTCAGGCTCGTCATGTCGTGCATTCCTCTCAAATGATCCCGGAACCGGCTTTTTTCATGCCGTGTGGTCCAGCTACCTGTTGCCGAAATGAGGCAACAGAATGACTTCGGACGGCGTGTTACACTGCAAGCGGTGCCGAATCCAGCCCGGGTCTCGCGAATCTTGGCCGAAGGATAGGCTCAAGGGGTTGGCCGGTGCACGACCGGCTCATGTATGCTGCGCATCGAATCGGGAAGGAGACGGTCATGGGCCGCGTTGTCGTTTGGCTGATCGCCGCAATGTTGTTTGTCGGCCTTTCCCTGCAGCCGGCCCTGTCGGAACCGAAGCACGCGCTTGCCATGCAGGGCGAGCCGGCGCTGCCGGCCGACTATAAGCATTTCAACTACGTCAACCCCGACGCGCCGAAAGGCGGCAGCATTACCTCTTGCGTCGTCGGCAGCTTCGACAATCTCAATCCGTTCATCCTGAGAAGCCTGCGCACCACCGCGCGCGGCATGATGGATCAAGCCTTTGGCAATCTTGTCTTCGAGCCGTTGATGCAGCGCAACTACGACGAGGCCTTTAGTCTCTACGGCCTGCTCGCCGATACCGCCGACATGGATACCGAGCGCAAGAGCATCGAATTCCACCTCGATCCCAACGCCAAATGGTCGGACGGCGAGCCGGTGACGCCGGAAGACGTGTTGTTTACCTATGACGTCTTCACCGAGAAGGGCCGCCCACCTTACAGCCAGCGAATGAAAGCGATTGCCAAGCTCGAAAAGACCGGCGACCGCAGTGTGCGCTTCACCTTCAACGACAAGGCCGACCGCGAATTTCCTTTGATCATTGCGCTGACGCCGATCATCCCGAAACACGCCTTCAACAAGGACACCTTCGACAGGACGACGCTAAAGCCGGTGATCGGCAGCGGGCCTTACACGGTGGCGCAAGTCGTGCCCGGTCAGCGCATCGTGTTCAAGCGCAATCCGGACTATTGGGGCAAGGACGTGCCGTCCAAGCGCGGCTTCGACAATTACGACCAGATCACCATCGAATATTTCCTCAACGCCAACGCCAAGCAGGAAGCGTTCAAGAAAGGCATCTGCGCCATTGACGACGACAGCGACCCGGTCAAACGCGAGCGCGATCTCGATTTTCCGGCCTTCCACAGGGGCGAGGTCATCGCCGAAACTTTCGATACCGGCATTCCGCCGGTGGTCAACGGTTTCCTGTTCAACACGCGGCTGCCGAAATTTTCCAATCCGGTCGTGCGGCGCGCGCTCGGCATGCTCTACGATTTCGAATGGGCCAACAAGAATCTGTTCGGCGGCAAATACACGCGCACGATGAGCTTTTGGCAGAATTCCGAGCTGTCCGCGCTCGGCCACCCGGCCAGCGAAAAGGAAAAGGCCCTGCTGGCCCCCTACCCCGGCCGAGTGCCCGCAGATGTCATGGACGGCACCTACAGGCCGCCCGCTACCGACGGCTCCGGCCAGGACCGCAAGGTGCTGAAGGCGGCATTCGAGCTGCTGAAGAGCGCGGGCTATACGGTGCAGGACGGCGCGATGCTCGATCCCGAGGGAAAGCCGTTCGGTTTCGAGATCCTGACCGCCTCGCAGGACGAAGAGCGACTTGCCACTATCTATCAGCGCACCCTTGAGAAGCTCGGCATCGATGTCGGCATCCGCAGCCTCGACGGTGATCAGATCCAGTCGCGCAAGCAGCGTTTCGATTTCGAGGTGCTGGTCGGCTCGACCGGTTTCAACAACTCGCTGTCGCCCGGTATCGAGCAAACCGGGCGCTGGGGATCCGCTGCCGCCAAGGCCGAAGGCTCGTTCAACCTGGCGGGTGTCGCCGACCCCGCAGTGGATGCGGCGATCGAGGCGATGCTGAGAGCTCGTTCGAAGGAGGACTATGTAGCGGCCGTCCGCGTTCTCGACCGGCTGCTGATCTCCGGCAATTACATGGTGCCGACGCAGCACAACAACCAGCAATGGCTCGCTTATTGGAACTATCTGGAACATCCGCAAAAGACGCCCATATACGGTTATCAGTTGCCGACCTGGTGGCGCAAACCGAAGTGACCTCTTCACAACAGGAGATCAAGATGAACGACGAGAGCTCGATTACCGTCGATGTGGTCTCCGACGTCGTGTGTCCCTGGTGCTTTATCGGCCAGAAACGGCTCGACAAGGCGATTGCCGCCGTCGATATCGACGTTCACATACGCTGGCGGCCCTTCCAACTCGACCCAACAATCCCGCCCGAAGGCAAGAACCGCCGCGACTATATGGTGGCGAAATTCGGCAGCGAGCAACGCATCCGCGAAATCCATGCCCGGATCGAACCGCTGGGCGAGGCTGAAGGCATCTCCTTCGCATTCGACGCCATCAAGGTCGCGCCCAATACGCTGGATGCGCACCGTCTCATTCGCTGGGCCGGCACGGCCGGCGAGGCCATTCAGAACCGGCTGGTGCGCCGGCTGTTCCAGCTGAATTTCGAGGAAGGCGCCAATCTCGGCGATCATGCCGTGCTGATCGAAGCCGCCCGCGAGGCCGGCATGGATGCGTCCGTGGTCGAAACGCTTCTGCCGACCGACGCCGATGTAGAGGCCGTGCGCACCGAAATCGCCACCGCTTCGCGCATGGGCATATCGGGTGTGCCGTGCTTTCTGCTTGAAGGCAAATATGCGGTGATGGGTGCCCAGGACGCCGATACGCTCGCCGATGCACTCCGCCAGGTCGCCGCGGCCAAGGCACGCGGCGAACTGGAAACAGCGAACTGAGTCGGACTATTTCACGGTCACCTTGGCCTTGCTGACGAAAAAGCCATGGCCATGCTTGCCGGTGCAGGTCAATCCCTTGGTGGATGACTGGCAGGAAAATGGCCCCTTGCTCCACCTGTTGCCGTAGGCCAGCCTGGTGACGCCGCCGCAGCAGCCTTGCTCGCCCGGATTCTTGATCAGCGTCGCCGGGCCTTTCGGGCCGAGGATGATCGTGACGTAGCTGGGCTCGACGCGCGAACAACTCAGTTCCGGTCCGCCATCCTGCGGCTCGTAGGTGCTGGTGCCGCCCTTCGGTGTGTAGATGCAGCCAATATTGCCGGACGGCGTGTTGAACTCGATCTGTCCCTCGGCGTTTGCGGGAACGGCCTGGCTGCCGGCATATGTTTGCGGCAGCCAGGCGAACGTTGCGAGCATCGCCGCAAACAATGTCCGTGCAAGCATGAAGAACTTCCCCCCGGTTCAAACCTGGATGCGTCCGGCAGGTTCGATCCGAAGCGCATCTTTGTCAAACGAGGTTTGGGCGCGCTTTTAAAAAAGCACGGGCCAATTGATATTGATCCGCATCCTGGACTGTGTCGGCAAAGTCATTGCTTGGCCGATTACGGGTTCCTGACAAGGCGGCTTCAAACACGAATCATACGGTCACGTCCTGGCCGCCGACGAGGCCGGACTGGCCGTGAAGGCGGTTCAGGCTGTGAAGATCGGCCGCTGGAAGGCGCTTCTATGTTCACAAAGCTGTGTGAAGACCTTCCCTTGGGGAAGATCTCTACTTGCTCGGGCGCAGGCAAGTAACTATTTGAAATTGCGTTGGTATTCCGCCCCTCGAAACGTGACGGCACGGCGCCGTGATCATTCATTCTGTTGCTCCACTGCAACGGCCGGCAAGCTAAGCAACCTGCGACTGGTGAAAAGCTAATGGAAAATGATCAATTGGTGTTACTGTCCGTAACAAAAGAAAAATCGTTTGGGCGGGATAGTGATTCGGGTCGACAGACCAACGCGACATTCAATATCGGAAAAATGGCTCCGCGGTGCCGCAAGGCAGTCGCCCCTGACGCCCGTATCTTCGATGCGCAGCTTCTGGGGGCTGATGCGGGTCTACTGGTTCTCGGACCGCTGGAGGGAAGCCTGGACGCTGACGCTGGTGATCGCGCTGATCATCGCGCTGTCCAGCAAAGCCGACGTCTGGTTTACGGTGGCTGGGGCCGAGCTGGCGGCTTCGATCGCTTTTTTCCACGATGCCGCGAACACGACGCCACTTAAGGCAATACTGACCAACGCCGGTTGGCTGGTGCTGCTGGTCGTGCTCAAGGACTTGGTTATTGCCGGCATTCGCAACCTTGTTTCCAAGACATTGCATCGCAAATGGCGTGGCTGGCTGGATAGCCGATTCAACGAGGCCTTGCTCGACTCCAATCATTCGCATTTCCATGCCCAGCATGGCTCTTCCGGGAATGCAGCTCCCGACAATATCGACCAGCGCGTGCAGGAATCCATCAAGGCCATGACCGGTGGAGCCATCGGGCTTGCTTCGGGTGTGCTAGGCGTCTTCGCTTCGTTCTACTTTCTCGGCGGCGAATTGCTGAAAAACTCTGTCGAGGTGAAGGGGCTGGAGTTTCTCGGCAGCTACGGCAGCGCCGTCCTTGCTCTCCTGGCAATCGCTGTGTATGTGCCGTTCAACACCTGGATCGCGTTGAAACTCGGCCGAATGCTGGAGTGGCTAAACGTCAGAATGCAGCAGGCCGAAGGCAATTACCGCAGCGAGTTGATCACGTTCCTGCGCCGCAGTTTTCATGTCGCCGCATCGCAGGGCGAGAATGTGCAGAAGACTGTACACAGCCAGCGTTATGCAGACATTGACCGTACCTGGGCCAGACTGAACATCGTCAATACCGGCTACACCTCGTTCGAGCTGATCTATAATTTCATCGGTGCCAAGATTGTCGCTTTCGGGCCCGGGCTGGTGCCCTTCATCCACAACGGCCTCGACCTCAAGGGTTATCTGACAGCTTCCGGCCAGGTCGATAAGCTGATCAGCAACTGTTCGTGGTTCATCCATGTGATGCCGGAGATCGCCACCTTGCGCGCCAACAGCCAGCGCGTCATCGAATTGGCGCAGGCAATCGAAAACGTCCAGCACCCGCAGGAATTCTATCAGCAGACCGGCCGATCCGAGTTCCGCTACGACCACCAGAACCCGGTGTTCGGCCTGACCATCCAGAAGCTCGAACTGGCGCATCAGGGCGAGGACGCAACGCCCTTCCTGAGTGCCGCGAACTTGCGCTTCCGGCGTGGCGAGTGGACTTTCCTCAAGGGCGAATCCGGTTGCGGCAAGACCTCGCTGATCAAGGCGATCAACGGCCTGTGGCCTTATGGCCGCGGCACCATCGTCTTCCCGGAAGGGGTCAGGAGTTTCTACGCCGCTCAGGAGGTGAAGCTGCAGCAGGTTTCGCTGAAGCAACTGGTCTGCCTGCCCGGTTCCGAGCATGATTACGCCGACGTGCAGGTCGCATCCGCCCTGCACAAGGCCGGTCTCGGCGACTTCATCGAGCATCTGGCTGATGAGAGCCGTGAAGGAAAGATCTGGGATCAGGTTCTCTCGGGTGGGCAGAAGCAGAAGCTGGTTGTCGCCCGCATCGTGCTGCAGCAGCCGGGATTGCTGTTCCTCGATGAAGCCACCGGCGCGCTCGATCCCGAAGGACGGATCGCCTTCCATCAGGCGATCAAGGACAATTGCCCTGATGCAACGGTGATCTCGATCATGCATGAGGCGACGCCGCCGAGATCGCTCGCGGGCACCGAATTCTACCACAGCGTGGTTGCGATCGCCGACGGCGTCGCTACCAAGAAGCCGCTGGTTCCGAGCTTGCCGGTCGAGCTCACCACCATCCTCACGCAGCCGACACGGCCGGCCGAGGACAAATGGCTGCGCTTTCCCCGCCGGCTGAAGCAGAGATAGCCGCGGGCACCATTGCCAGCGTCCAGCCAGCCTGCCACGTCGCCCGATCACAGTCTCGCGATCCGCCGGTTTGCCGCCGTTTTAACCCGCTCTCGCGATTGACTCGGCAAGGCGCGCTCCTATGTTGCGCCGGCTTGCAGAATCTCAACTCGAACCCGCGAGCAGAAAGGTCACCGCGCCATGCCTGGCGACAGTCACAGTCGAACGCAACCGCCGTCCGCTTGACGTGGCCTGACAGGCTCACGTCCTGCCGGACGGCAAGGAGTGAGCCATGAACGAGTTTTCCCCTGTCGCGGGCGGCGATGCCATCGCCATCGCTCGCGTACTTGCCAACGAACACGTCGCCGACATCGTCGAGGCCTTGAACCAGGAGCCCCGCGAGACGGCATCGGAGCTGCTTTGCGAAGTGCCGTTCGAGCGGCTGGTCGAGATCTTCGACCAGCCTGAACTCGACGGCGCATCCGAACTGGTCGAGGCGCTGCCCCGCATCAAGGCAGGCAGACTGCTTGCCGCCATGTCGGTCGACCGCGCCGCCGACATACTGCGCGATCTGAACGAGCCGGCTCGTTCCGAACTGCTTGGTGGCCTGGCGCCACCGCTGCGCGCGACGCTGCTTGCCATTCTCGGCTATCCCGAAGGCAGCGCCGCCTCGCTCATGACGACCGAATATGTCAGCGTGCCGCCGGACTGGAGCGTGGCCCGCACGCTGGATTATATCCGCAAGGTGGAGCGGACGCGCGAAACCGTCTACGCGATCTACATCGTCGATCCGCAAACGCATGTCCTGTTGCGCTCGACCAGCCTGCGTCGACTTATCGCTGGCGGGCCCGACGAGCTGATCATGGCAATCGCGCCGGATCGTGCGCCTATCACCGTTTCACCGCTGACCGATAGTGAAAAGGTTGCTCAGTTGATCTCGAAATATGATCTGCTCGCCGTTCCGGTCGTGGACAACGGCAAACTGCTCGGCATCGTTACCATCGACGATATTATCGACACGATGATCGACGAAACGACGGAGGATGTGCATCGTTTCGGCGGCATGGAGGCTCTCGACGAGCCCTATATGAAGATGGGCTTTCTGGCGATGATCCAGAAACGCGCCGGCTGGCTGTGCGCGCTGTTTATCAGCGAGATGCTGACCGCAAACGCGATGCAGAGCTACGAGGGCGAGCTGGAAAAGGCGATCGTGCTGACGTTATTTATTCCATTGATCATGAGCTCCGGCGGCAATTCCGGCTCGCAGGCGACCTCGCTCGTCATCCGGGCGCTGGCGCTGCGCGAGATCGGCCTTGGCGACTGGTGGCGGGTGGCATTGCGCGAGCTGCCCACCGGCCTGGTGCTTGGCTCGATTCTTGGCGTGGTCGGCGTCTGCCGCATCGCGCTCTGGCAGTATCTCGGCTTCTACGACTACGGCCCGCACTGGCCGCTGATCGCAATGACCATCGGCGCCACGCTGGTTGGCATCGTCACCTTCGGCTCGTTGTCTGGATCGATGCTGCCGTTCGCCCTGAAGCGCATGGGCTTCGACCCGGCCAGCGCATCGGCCCCGTTCGTCGCCACGCTGGTCGACGTCACCGGGCTGGTGATCTATTTTTCTGTGGCGCTGGCGATCCTGCGCGGAACGTTGCTGTAAGAAAACTCACGCACTTCCATCGCGGCAATTTCGTTGCCGCGATGGGTTGTCGTCGCGTCAGACGCGCTCACCATCTCTCACCCGGTAAGTCGGCTTGTACATGGTGACGAGTTCTTCCGCGGCAGTCGGATGCACCGCCATGGTGCGATCGAAATCATCCTTGGTCAGGCCGGCCTTCAGCGGTATGCCGAGAAGCTGCGCCATTTCGCCGGCATCCGGCCCGAGAATGTGGGCGCCGAGGACCTTTTTCGAGGCGCCGTCGACGACCAGCTTCATCAGCATCTTTTCGTCGCGGCCGGAAAGTGTGTGCCGCATCGGCCGGAAGGTGGCGCGGTAGATTTCAACATTCGAAAAGCGCTTTGCCGCCTCATCCTCCGACAGGCCGACCGTACCGATCTCGGGCTGCGAAAAGACTGCGGTAGCGATCGTGTCATGGTCGGGCGCCGTCGGCTTGTCCTTGAAGGCGGTCTCGACGAAGCACATCGCCTCGTGGATTGCCACCGGCGTCAATTGCACGCGATGGGTGACGTCACCGATTGCCCAGATGTTGTCGATGTTCGTGCGGGAGTATTCGTCGACGTGGATTGCCCCGGTTTTGGTCATCTCGATGCCGACGCCTTCCAGGCCCATGTTCTCGGTATTGGGAATGCGGCCGATGGCGAGCATGACCTGGTCGACCGTCAGCACCGTGCCGCCGGTGACAAGCGCGTCGAGCCGGCCGTCAGGCCGCTTCCTGACCCACTCGGACACGGCGTGGCAGAGGATTTTTATCCCTTTCTTTTCCATCGTGTCGTGCAGCATGCGTCTGAGGTCCATGTCGAAACGGCTGAGGATCTCCTTGCCGCGGTAGACCAGCGTCGTGTCGACGCCGAGGCCGTGAAAGATGTTGGCGAATTCGACGGCGATATAGCCGCCGCCCTCGATCATGATTGCCTTCGGCAGTTCCTTGAGGTCGAAGGCCTCGTTGGAAAAGATGCAGTGCTCATGGCCGGGCAATGCCGGATGCGGCGCCGGTCGCCCGCCGGTAGCGATCAGGATCTGGTCGGCGGTAACGGTGCGATCCTCACCGAGAAGATGCACCACATGCCGATCGACCAGGGTGGCGCGCGAATGAAAGACCTCGCCGCCGGCGCCCTGCACGTTCTTCTTGTAGATGGCCTCCAGCCGGCTGATTTCGCGGTCCTTGTTGGCGACCAGCGTCTGCCAGTCGAAACGCGCCTCAGGCACCGTCCAGCCATAACCGGCGGCGTCGGCGAAATGCTCGGGGAATTGCGAGGCGTAGACATAGAGCTTCTTCGGCACGCAGCCACGGATCACGCATGTGCCGCCATAGCGGTATTCCTCGGCAATGCCGACACGCTTGCCGAGTGCGGCCGCGACGCGCGCCGCCCTCACCCCGCCGGAGCCGCCGCCGATGACGAAAAGATCGTAGTCGTAACCGGCCATGGCTGAACTCCTTGCCCCTCAAACCCCGAGACAGGTAGGCTGCCGACTATCAAAAGAAAAGCCCGGACTTGCCGGGCTTTTGGTCCAGTGGCGGTCAGGCGGCTCGGAAGTCCGCAATCAATTCGGTGTAGCGTCCGCGGGAGCTGCGCCATCGGCCGGAGCGGTACCGTCGGCAGGTGCAGCCGGCGCCTTGGCATTCGCCGCTGCACCCAGGGTCTCGCCGACCTGCTGGGCGAGATCGCGAGCCAGGCCGTTCTGCCAGATCTCGGCAGCCTTCACCAGTTCGCGCGTCACGATCGGGCCGTTGTCGAGCAGCTTCTTGCCGGAATCGGAATTGTAAAAGGCGGCGATTTCATTGAGTTCCTTTTCCGAGAATACCTTTGCATAGGCGAGCGCCGCTTCCTTTTCCAGGTCGGCGCGGCGCGATGCCAAGGCCATCGCCTTCTCGTTGATCGTCTTGGCGATCAGTTCCTGCATATCCGGGTTCTTCTGAATCAGCTGCTGCTCCAGTGCCGCGGCCGCTTGCGGCAGGATGCTGTCGAACGTATCCGTCGCATGGATCGCCGCGACGGCGGCGCGCGCCGCCTTCAAATGCGCATCGGTGACGTCCTGCGAAAACGCAGGCGACGAAAACGCGAAAACGGCCGAGGCCGCCAGAATGGCAAAAAAGCGGCCAACCCGGTTATGCAACATCATGATCGGTAAAACTCCCTGATTTTCGGGCGGCATGGACGGTTTGGATGCCGTCGCCGCCGGCTATGATGGCCGTTGATGCCAGCCCGATGAAAAGACCATGCTCGACCACGCCCGGAATGGCGTGGAGAGCATTCGAAAGCGCTCTTGTATCCGGAATGCGGCCAAAAGATGCATCGAGGATAAAATGGCCGCCGTCTGTAACAAATGGCTGGCTCCCCGTCATCCTCAATGTAACAGGGCCGGAAAGGCCAAGGTTTGCAGCCGCCGCGCCGACCGCAATTTCGGTGGCGCGCAGGCCAAACCGGTTGACTTCGATGGGCAGCGGAAAACGGCCGATCATCTCGACCATCTTGGAGCTGTCGGCGATGACGATCATGCGGGCGGAGGCCGCCGCGACGATCTTTTCGCGCAGCAGCGCGCCGCCGCCGCCCTTGACCAATGTCAGCGCCGGATCGATCTCGTCGGCGCCGTCGATGGTGAGGTCGAGCTCGGGCGTTTCCTCAAGGGTCGACAGCGGCACACCAAGCTCGCTGCAAAGGACGGCGGTGCGCTCCGAGGTCGGAACGCCGATGACAGTCAGGCCGGTGGCGACCTTGTCGGCGAGCAGCCGCACGAACTCGTCCGCTGTGGTGCCGGTGCCGATGCCGAGCCGCATGCCATCCGTGACATGGGCAAGCGCTGCCCGCGCGGCCTCAACCTTCAATTGCCTCGCATCCATGCCGGGTCCCGAGATTTGTTTCGGCGCTCGTAGCATTTTTGCCGGGCTGGTCAAAGGACCTTGCCCGCGGTGGATAAGCCGGCTTGCCTGAACGGGCCGCAGCGGTTATCGCCTGCCGGCAATCAAATCGTTACAGGACAGGCCATGACCCGACCGATCATCGTGTTCGACCTCGACGGGACGCTGATCGACACGGCGCCGGACCTGCTCGACAGTCTCAACCACAGTCTTGCCGCCAGCCAGCTCGCGGCCGTCGACGAAGCCGGCTTCAAGCGCTTCGTCGGCCATGGCGGCCGGGTAATGATCGAGCGCGCTCACGCAGCGCAGCACAGGTCGCTGGCAGTGGAGGAGCACGACCGCCTGCTCAAGCTGTTTCTGGACCATTACACCGTTAACATTCCCGGCAAATCGCGCCCCTACCCCGGCGTCCCCGGGGCGATCGCGCGGTTCGAGGCGGCCGGCTACCTGCTGGCCATCTGCACCAACAAATACGAGGCCAATTCAGTGGCATTGATCGAGGCGCTCGGCATGACCAGGCATTTCGCGGCGATCTGCGGCCAGGACAGTTTTCCGTTCCGCAAGCCCGACCCGCGCCATCTCACGCAGACCATCGCGCGCGCCGGCGGCGACCCGCACCGTGCACTGATGGTCGGTGACTCGCAGACCGACATCGACACGGCAAAGGCCGCCGGGATTCCGGTAGTGGCAGTCGATTTCGGCTACACCGACCGTCATGTGCGAGAGTTCGAACCGTCGGCGGTGATCTCGCATTTCGATTCGCTGACGCTTGATCTGGTCCAAGGGCTGATGGCCGCGGCAGAAGGCTGAAGCCGGACCTCAGGCGGCCGCAGATGCCGACCGACAAGTGGTTGACTTCGCAGGCCGGCCTCCCTTATATCGCGGCGCGCTTGGCCTTCGGGCAACGAGCGGGCGATTAGCTCAGCGGGAGAGCACACCCTTCACACGGGTGGGGTCGCAGGTTCAATCCCTGCATCGCCCACCATCTAACGTACAGAAATGGTTGGATGATTTAGCTTCCGCCGAAATCACCGAAAATCGGCACTGGCGCGCAACTCTCCGGCAAGTGCAGAATCTGGCCGAAATAGCTCCAACGTGGCCACGGTTTTCCAACTCGCGCCTATTGGGAGGGCGGGTTGGGGGTGCGAAGCACGGGCGCGGATAGATCCCTTACCCTGTCTATCTGCTCGGCAAGAAACTCTTGCCGGTCCACCGCCCCCATTCTGTCTCGCTTCAGTCCTCGCGCCAGCAACTCCATTTTTGAAAGCGGCGCGGCTTCCGCCCCTTCGGCAGTAGGGCTGAAATGAACGAAAGCTGGTCCATGTCAGGCAGCCTGTTCGTACAGGCAGCTCTGCGCGACATTGCAAGCTATAACGGCCTCGGCCATTTTTGGCGGGACACGTTGCCGCACATCTGCACCTGCTTTTTGATACCGAGCTTCCCATCGCAGTGTGGTCGATGATGTAAACAGCCGGGAAGCTGTTCGCTAGATAAAGTTCGGTCGGCTTGAGCATACGCATTCGAATATCGACTATTCGGTAAAGCTCGCCATGAACGGTCACGAGGCCGAAATGGTGTTATGGTATGCAAAGGTTCGTCAGCCGAGGATCCTGGTCGGTCCCCTGGTGTTTAATCTGGTGTTTGATCAAGAAGGCATGCACCCTTCTCGCGGTGATCGTTAACCGGCTGCTCGACCTTTTCCAATTTTCCGGTGACTAGCGCGTGGTGGTCAATGGTGGTGATTGTACCTAGAGGTGAATCTGCTTCCTGCCCTACGACCCCGGTGCAATGTTTCGCAAGCCATGCCGTAACGACGGCGGCCTTACCACCCCACCAGCGGTGATGGTACCCAAGGGTGTATCGGCAGCGTTCCCCCAATCCGGCGTGAATCTCCCGCCGTAAAGGGTCAATGAATCGCTGTGAATCGGGGCCAGGGTTGAAAATGCAGTTGAGTCTGAAATCAGGGGTTGCGGCGACTGCTCGACGTTGACATCCCGCCAGCCTTAGCTGCAATGGGAGCGCATGATTGGGGGAGAACAAATGGCAAAGTTACCCACGAAACCAAAGCTTTGTTTTGTTGTCGGACCGATAGGTGATGACGAAAGCGATGATCGCACCCACGCCGACTGGCTTTTGGAAGATATCATCCAGCCGGTCTTCGAGGAACATTTTGCCGAGTTTGTTGTAAAACGCGCGGACACCATCTCTGAACCTGGCCAAATCAACACACAGATAATCGACGCACTGCTGAATGCAGATTTGGTAGTGGCAGACCTAAGCACGCTCAATCCGAATGCGTTCTATGAGATCGGAATACGGCACACGATACAAAAGCCTATTATACACATGCATCTAGAGGGTCAGCGGCTGCCCTTCGACGTTGCCAACTTTCGTTCTATCAAATTCTCTAGAAAACGTCCCCGCGACATCCGAGCTGCGCGAACTGCGCTCAAAGCGGCAATCACGGCAATCCAAGCTGAGGAGTATGAGGTCGACAATCCGGTCACCTTCTCCCGAGGAAAGGTGGAATTTGAAAAGACCGCCACGCCCGGCGACTTGGTTGTCATTGACGAATTGGAAGCGATTAAGCGTCGCATGAATGAACTCGAGAGTTACGCAGTGAGTACCATTCAGCGTCGGGTAGCCACAGATCCTACATCTCCCAAAGTCGGCCGGGTGAAAGTTGCCATCTCATTTGCTCAAGGGGCTGGCGATAGAGAGATCGAGGTTCTTGTAAACAAGGTAGTCCGTACAATCTTCCCAACCCTTGTTCAGGCCTTCATCGAGACGGAACGAGTGATTCTAAATGTGGACGCCGTTGATGCCTCGTCCGACAACTTCACGCGCCTCTCAAAGGCCGCGAATGACCTAGGACTGACAGTTACTAGCATTATGTTCACTTAAGGCGGATACACTCCGGAAAAATGCCCCTCCGTCAGAAGGGGCATTCTTCGAAGAAGGAGAACGGTATCCAGTTCGGGCGCCTTTGCAGCGCGTCCCGCATGGTGACCGCTTGTTTAGTGGTGAGCCTGCTGCCTTCCAGAACAAACTGGCGAACGCCGTCAATCCGTTTGGGTGGCGGCATCACCGGCACCGGGTTCCCATCCCTGTCGATGTAGAAGTCATACACCCTTGGGTGCAGGTCTTTCTCGAAATAGCTGGCACGGCACTTTCCGCAATTCCGGCAATTTGACTCTGCTGAATGGGCGGAGAATATATTCCTAAACCATCAGAAGGTCACGTGCTCCCCACCACAACTATGACCCCGCGCATGGCCGGGCGCATGAGATGGCGTGTGCCGAGCGCCACGCCTTCATCCGGCGCGATTACCGGGAATACCTCGGCTTCCGGTTCAAGGAGCCGGAGCATGCTGAGGCGATGGCGTGGGTGTTCGGCGACGAAACCTACTATGCGCTCGACCGCAGCAAAGGCAGCGGCTGGGATAAGTGGCGGAAGAATGTCAAGCGGCGCCCGGCTTCTTGACCTTCCGGCGCTTCCGGGTCTGCACCACAACCCCGCTCCGCGTGTTCTGGCGCCCGTCCAGTGCCTTTACCGGGGGCAGCACTTTGATGTTGTCGTTACCGATGCGCGGGAGCTTCAACAGGCCTTCCCGCTCTAGCGCGGACAGCTTGCGCGCCTCGTTGCACATCGCCACCATGAATTTCAGGGCCGACACCGGATTGCCAACGATGGCACAAATCCGCTCCGTCGATTCCTCGTCAAAGCCAAGGCATTCGGAAAGCTGAAAGAGCAACACGCGGGCTTCGTCCAGGTCGAACCCCATTTGGTCGTCTACCTCTGTCTTACGGCCGGGCTTGACTAGGTTCTTCCGCTTCAGGAAGTATTTTTCGATTTTGGCGTAGAGGTCGAACAGCTTCTCCGACACGTCCAGCCACTTGCTGGCCACGCGCGCCGCAAGCAAGAGTGCCGGCAGGATGCCGACCAATATCAGGGTGCCTGGCGAAGAGTAGTGGAAGGACTTGATGCGTAGGCCGTCGTCCTTCGGGATTTGGCGATAGAGAAACAGCCCAAAGCGCCGGGTCTCGATGTCGCCGCGCCAAAACTGCGCCTGAACGATGGAATGCAGCTGAGCCCGCGTGTCCTCATCCTGCGCCACTAACGGCAGGAAGTAGCCGTAACTCTCAGTCAGGCTCTCGGACAGATGAAACAAGTCCTGAATATCCCAAGCGCCGTCGACATTGATTTCAATAGTACCGACCGGGTTTGCCGCCAAACCATCCTCCCAAGCTCTTCCCTAGAGCGCTTATACACGCTCACGCTCGAAATCGCTGGTCAAGAAGTGGGCTTTGCCAGATGATTCTCTGGGTGGTATTTATTCTGCCTTACAAGACAGCGCCGGTGCAGGATGTCAAAACTGAGTGGCGTGCTGCCCGCGTTGCTGCGGGACTGGATGACAAGGTTAATCCCTACAGCCTGAGGCACACAGCGGCCCGCTGGATGCGCCGAGAGGGCGTGAGTGAGTGAGACACCGCCACCCAGCTCGGACACAGGCGGCCGGGCGTTACGGAGCGCTACACGGCCTATGACCCGGCTTACCTCGCAGCTGCAGGTCGCCCCCTCGCCGCATCATGATTTCAAGCAGTCGCCGTGTTCTTTCGGCAGCCATAAATCAGCTACGGACGGCGCCTCCTTGTAGCGCAACGGTCCGCTATCCCGGAACAAACCTGCCTGGAAACGAGTTTCTGCTCATCGAAATGTGAGGGAAAGCCATGTCCAGACTTGTTTTGGCGACCGTCGTGCTGCTTGTCGGCGGATCGGCCTTTGCCGCAGGCGAAGATCCGCTGCCGCCGCAGAATGCCAAGAAGCTGTCGGAAATCATTGCCAAGGTCGAGCAGCGCGACGACTTCCGCTACATCAAGGAGGTCGATTGGGACAGCGATGGCTACACCGTCACCTATTACACGAGCGACAAGGCCAAAGTCGAAATCACCTACGATCCGGTGACAGCCGCGCCGAAATAGTCGCTGCCTGCAAAGGTTAGCATTCGAAAATGGCGCGCCTCGAAGGCCCCCGGCCTTCGGCACACCCTTGCGTAGATATGACTTTGATGGCTGACTGAGTGCTATCATTGCGCGCGGGGGTGGGCATGGCGACGGTAAAGCACGTATTGAAACGCTTTCTGATGATGCTCGCGGGTTATTTCATAGCGGTACTGGTTGGGCTGATCGCGGTGGCGGCGATCTATGGCGGGCTGAGTTCGCTGCCAAATGCGCCGAATTATTTCGACGTCATGGGTGTCACCCCCGTTGCGGTGCTGCTGTTGCCGCCGCTCGGCATGTTCATCTATTTTCTGACGATCGTGCTGACCGGCCTGCAGACGCTGATCTTCGCACTGATTGCCGAGTTTTTCTCGCTGCGCAGTTTTTGGCTGCACATGGTCTTCGGCGCGGCGGCCGCGGTTGGCGGCTTCGCCTTGATCTGGCCAAGTGTACCGGATGACACGAACGCGGAGCGCTGGGCCGATATCGGCATCATTGCCGCCGCAGGCGTTGTCGCGGGCTTGGTCTATTGGCTCATCGCCGGACGCGATGCCGGTTTCCGGCGTCCACTGTTTCAGCGCTAGAACCGCATTCGTCAGCTTGCCGGCGAACGCACCGCTTCCGTGCTGTCGAGCGCCTGCTGCAGCCTTGTATCGCGGCCGTAGACGTCGTTGAAGTATTCGACGGTGCCGGACAGGTCCGGCCACGCGGTGAAATAGGCGACATAGACCGGGATCTTGCGTGTCACGTCCTCGGTCGAATGTCCGTGTTTCAGTTTGTCCTCGATGTAGTCGACCGAGGTGCCGAGCACGGCAGCGGCCATGCCGCGCGGATCCTGCAAGCGAACGCAGCCATGGCTGAGCGCACGCATGTCGCGCTGGAAAAACGACTTCTGCGGTGTGTCGTGCATGTAGATGGCGTGCTTGTTGGGAAACAATATCTTCAGCTCGCCCAGCGCATTGGCCTCGCTCGGCAGCTGGCGCACGCCGTAGGGTATCTTTGCGCCGTAGGCGCCCCAATTGACCGAGGACGAGGGAATGCGCTTGCCGCGGGCATTGACCACCTCGTAGCCGGCGCGGTCGAGATAGCCAGGATCCCGGCGCAGCCGCGGCAGCATCTCGTTGACCAGGATCGATTGCGGCACGCCCCAATAGGGATGGAAGTCGACCTGCTGTATCTGGTCATAGAAGAAAGCAGTCTGGTTGGTGGGCCTGCCAACCACGGCGCGGGTCTTCAGCTTCTCCTCGCCATCATCGATATAGCTCGCGGTGAAAGCCGGCTGGTTGATGAAGACGCGCGGGCTGCCAAGGTCGGAAGGCAACCAGCGCAACTCTTCGAGCGCAACCCGAACCTTCTGAATTTTGTCGGCCTTGGACGTTCCGGCCAACGATGCAACGGTACGCGGGCCGATGACGCCGTCGCCTTTCATGCCGGCCCGTTTCTGCACCGCCTTGATCACCGGCACCAGCTCCGGATCGTAGACCTCGCTGGTAGCGAGCCTCGCCAAGACCTCGCCATAGGCGCCGCCCATCTCGTCATCGAGATTGCGCGCGATCTTTGTCAAAAGCTTCGGCAGCTCGGGGCTGGTCTGCCCCGGCTTCAACAGCAGATTGGGATCGATGGTGATTTCGTCTTCGGCGCTGGCCTGGAGCGCTTCCAGTTCGACGCGCAGCGCCTGATACTCGGAATTCTGTGGGTGCCGTGATTCGAGATAAGTGCGCACTTGCTGGGTATGGGCCAGCGTCGTCAGCACCCCTTCCATGTCGAGCGGCTTCGGCGGAAAATCGTAGTAGCCGGTCATGCGGTTGGGATCGACGCGGCCGCTTTGTGCGTCACGGGCGTAGCGCAGGACACGCGCCGACAGCGCCATCTCGAAGCGGACCAGCTCTTTCAGGCGTTCATCGACATTGCCCGCCGATGTGCCTGCTGCCGGAACTTCGACGGTGTAGTCGGCGGGCGTCAGGCCGTAGCTCGCGGCCTCGCCCAGCACCCGCACGGCATCCTGGGCACGGCTGCTGGGACTGGTTCCCGTCACCCAGATGAAATCCGGATTGGCCGAGTAATAGGCGATCAGCGCCTTGGCGATGTCCTTCTCGGCGTAGAGATCATAGCCGTCGAGGCCGGCAATGGCTTCGCGGAATGCAGCCCCGGTGGCCGCCGGCTCGAAAGCAGCGTCCTGAGGCGTTGCTGGTTCAGGCGCTGCCGACAGTGCCGAAAAATCGACGCGCACCAGCGGATCGCTCTTGTAGGTATAATAGGACGGGCCGCTGATTTGCGCACCACCACCGCCCCCACCACCGGAAGCGGCCGGCGCCCTGGGCTTCGGCTTGTATTTTGACGGTGGCGGCGGAAAGTTACCTTTCGGCGGTGCGTGTTTGACGCCGCCGCCGAAAAGCATGTCGAAGAACCCTTGCGCTTCAGCCTTCGGCGCCCCGAAGGCCAGCATTGCCGCGGCCACCGCAAACGGCAGCACGGTTGCTTTGTTTCCAAGGAGTTTCATGGATCACCCGCTCCGGTTGAACCGGATCCCGTTCCGCACCGCTTTCACGGTCTCGCCCACCCCATGGCGGATGTAAGGCGTGACTACACTGATTCATACTGATTTCGTTAAGCTTTCATAAATTTCGGAACGTCTGTTGCAGAACGGTTTCACAACGTCGTGACGGGGGAGCGAATCCACCGTCGCTCCCGACCAATGGTAGTGCCCGTGAGCCAAGCCTCAAGCGTTGGCGCCGCCGTCGATGGTCAATGCAGCGCCTGTCACGAAGCGCCCTTCGGGGCCGGCAAGCCAGGCGACCATGCCGGCGATCTCGTCGGCCGTGCCGAAGCGAGGCATCGCCATCCTCTGACGCTGATGCTCGGCGTGCGGGCCGGCTGCCGGATTCATGTCGGTATCGGTCGACCCAGGATGGACGACATTGGCGGTGATTCCGCGCGGACCGAGATCGCGTGCAAAGGCCTTGGTCAGGCCAACCAAGGCAGCCTTGCTGGCCGAGTAGGCGCTCAGGCCGGCGTCCGTGGCACGCTCGGCCAGATTGCTGCCGATCGAGATGATCCGGCCACCCTCGCCCATATGCGCTGCTGCCGCCTTGGCGGCGACGAACGGGGCTCTGAGGTTGACCTCCATCGTCTCGTCGAAATCGGCAAGCGACAGGGCATCGATCGGCGCAGCGCGCCAGATGCCGGCGCTGTTGACCAGGATGTCGAGCCGTCCGAAGGCTGTTGCTGCCTCATCGACCGCCGCCTCGATCGCCCCAGCATCGCGATTGTCGGCCTTGATGGCAAAGGCCCGGCCGCCGCCCGCCTCGATTTCCCTGACCACCGCACGCGCCCCTTCCTCGCCATTCACATAGGTGATCGCCACGCCTGCGCCGTCAGCCGCGAGCCTTCTTGCGATCGCCGCACCAATGCCGCGGCTGCCGCCGGTGACGAGGGCGGCCTTGCCGTTCAAGCTTCTGGATGACATCTGCTTCTCCATTTTGTAGTGATTGATACATAAATATCTGCCAGCCTTGCTGAACCACGTCAACCGAATTATGTATCGATCAATACAGAAAGGATGCCATGCCGGAACGAGGTCGCCCCCGCACCTTCGATCGAGCCGCCGCCTTGCGGCGCGCAATGGAAGTGTTTTGGGCCAAGGGTTATGAGGGCGCGTCGATAAGCGACCTGACCGCTGCAATGGGCATCAACTCTCCCAGCCTCTATGCCGCCTTCGGCAGCAAGGAAGCGCTGTTTCTCGAGGCAACCGAGCTTTACACGCGGGTCGAGGGAACCGAGATCTGGTCTGCGCTGGAAAAGGCGCCGACCGCGCGTCAGGCCGTCGAACGGTTCCTGCGGCAGACTGCCGGGGCCTATTCACAGACCGGTCGTCCGCAAGGCTGCCTTATCGCGCTCGGCGCATTGCACCAGGACTCAAGCCGCGGCGCCATCTGCGATGATCTGCGCCGTCGCCGTGCCGAAAACCGCGAAGCCTTGCTGAGACGCCTCGAGCGTGGCGTGGCCGAGGGAGAGTTGCCGGCCGATTTCGACTGCGGTACGGCCGCGACCTTCTACGCGACCGTGCAGCACGGCATGTCGATCCAGGCGCGCGACGGCGCGTCGCGCTCGGCTCTTCTGGCGACGGTGGCCGGGGCAATGGCAGCTTGGATAGCGATGGCCAGCACCGGGGCAGCGTGACGGTCGAACCCGGCTGACAAGAACGATATTCAGGTCACTGCAGAGACGACTCCAGCCTGCCGGCAACGAAGCCAACGGCACGCTCCACCACACCCCTGTCGGCGAGAATGCGGCGGTGGCCGAGCCCCTCGGCCCAGTAAAGCCGCACATGGTCGCCGGCGCGCGTGTAGAGCCTTGCATGCTCGGCGGACACTTCGCGGTCGTCCGGCGCGTGGATCACCAGCGTCGGCAGCGGCGTGCTTGCGAGCTGGCGGTCACCGGTGAACTCGTGCAACGGCCGGCCGGCGATGCGCTCGACCCGGTCGGCCATGGCGGCCTGCGAGCGCGAGCCGACATTCAGCATGCGGCTGAAATCAGCGAAGATCGCCGGCAGCGAGCTCGGCGCGGCGATAAGCACCAGCCGCCCGGCCGCCAATCGCGGGATGTTCCTGATCGAACCGGCGACGGCGTTGGCGGCAACGGCACCACCAAAGGAATGGCCGACAATTGCCGCGAACGGGCCGAACCATTCGCCGGCAACCCGTGCCGCATCGACCGCACTGACCAGGGTAAGCCGGCGGCCCTGCGACTGGCCGTGGCCCGGCAGATCGAGCGAGACCACCTTGTAGCCGGCATCGCGATAGGCTTCGATCAGCGTGCGCATGTATTCGGTGCGCGAACGCCAACCATGGATGACGAGCACGGTGCCGGCAGTCGCCCTGCCCGGCTCGGGCCGGAATTCATGCACCATGACGCAGCCGGTTCTGGTCTTTAGCCGGTGATGGCGTGCCTGGGTCATGAAATCGGCGGCGCGATCAATTGCGCGGCGCTCGCCTTTGCTCAAGCTCTTCTCGTGCGGCGTGCGGCAGAACAGCTCGAATGCAGCACGCCCGGTGAGTCGCGGTGCCACATGCTCAGCCACGCCGAACGTGCCGCGGATGACCTTCAGTCCAAATGATGCCATAGTGGCGATCCATTCATTGGTTCAAGCATGAACATAATAGTTCAAACATGAACATTAAGCAAGACCTGCCCTGGGACAACCCGCGTTTTCGCAACTGGGTCGCGGTGGCGCGCGCCTGCCATGTGGTGGAACGCACCCTGGCGGTGAAGCTTGCGCCGCTCGACCTGAAGCCGGCGCAGCTCGACGTGCTGATGAACCTCTACCGTCATCCCGGCATGTCGCAGCACGACCTTGCTCGTCGGCTGCTGGTCGGCCGCTCCAACATCACCATGCTTTTGCCTCAGCTGGAGACCCGTGGCCTGCTGCGCCGCGAGGGCGACGAGAAGGACAAGCGCGTGCTGAGGCTGACGTTGACAGAGGCCGGCGAGGCACTGCTGATGCAGGCGCTGAAGGTCCATATGGCGCTGATCGAGAAGGCGATGAGCCAGTCGACGCCGGAACAATGTGACATGATCGGCGAACAGATGCGTAGGATTGCCGAGGTTTTGAAGACCGCCTGACAGCCCAGTGCTCCACCACCAAATGCTTCACCACATCGATTTTTTCGCGCGCTCGGGCCATTCCTTGTCGTAGACCTCGCCGTCAATGTTCTTGCGGCTGGTGATTTCCAGGATTTGGCCGGGAGTCGGCAGCGATCTCGGGTCGACATGCCTTGCCGGATTCCACAGTTCCGATCGGTGGATGGCGCGGGCGCACTGGAAATAAACCGCATCGATCTCGATGATCGTCACCGAGCGCGCCGGCTTGCCCTCGACAGCGAACGAGGCGCAGAGCCCGGTATCGGTGGTGATGTGGGCGCGGCCATTGACGCGCAGCGTCGTGCCGGAACCCGGCACCAGGAACAGGAGCGCGATGCGCGGATCGCGAAGGATGTTGCTTAGCGAATCGGCACGGTTGTTGCCGCGCCGGTCCGGCATCATCAGCGTTTTCGGATCGTGGATGCGGACGAAGCCGGCGAGATCGCCGCGCGGCGAGCAGTCCAGCCCTTCTGGCCCGCAGGTTGCGAGCGCGGCAAACGGCGAAGCCTCGATGATAGCTGCGTATTCGCGAATCAGCTGGTCGAGTTCCTTGACCACTGACGCTTCACCAGGCAGGCCATAGAGCGCTTCGAGCTGTTCGACGCTGGTGATTATCGACATGTTTTCGTCTCCAAACCGTTGCCGGCGCTACTCCAGATGGATGACGTTTTCACGACAAGTGCCCGTTTGCCGGTCATCAGGAAACGGGTGTCGAGGCAACGCAAACAAGGGCAAACCGCTTTACCTGCATGATCGTGCCAACGGATACGGAGGTCAAAAATGGATAAACCGCTCGACCGGCGACGCACCGCCATGGAACTTATTGAAAACATGTTCAATGTTGAAATGCCTTTCCTGCAATCAGGGCCGGAGAGCCTCGATGTGCTTGCCGGCGCATTTCATGCCGAGATTGTCGTGCATGAGCCGCGCTCCCTGCCCTATGCCGGTGACTGGAGCGGCCTCGACGGCGTTGGCGCCCTTTTCCGCAAAATGCGGGAAATCTGGAGCGACGTGGCGGTGGAGGACCTTCAGGTCGCCCAAAACGATGACACGGTATTCATGAGCTGCTCGCTTTCGCTGACGTCGCGGGCCAATGGTGCAACCATCAAACAGCCGTTTGCCGAAGTCTTGCGCTTCAAGAATGACCGGCTGATCGAAGGCACGCCGTTTTGTTACGACACCAGCGAGATACTGGCGATCTGCGTTGACCTGAGAGTCCTGCGGGATCCATTTCAACGGTCGCGGCTCAGCCCCTTCTCTTCCAGTTCGGCGAGATAGGCGGCCCAGCGTGCATCCTTCTCATGACCCAGCGTATGCAGGTAGTTCCAGGTGAAGATACCGGTGTCGTGGAAATCGTCGAAGGTGATGCGCACGGCATAATTGCCGACCGGCTCGATCTTCAGGATCGCCACATTGCGCTTGCCGGGAACGGTGACGCGCTGTTCGGGCGAATGGCCCTGCACCTCGGCCGATGGCGAGGCGACCCGCAGAAGCTCAGCCGGCAACTGGAACGGCTGATGTCCCGGAAAAGTCACGGAAAGCAGCTTGCGGTCCTTCGAGACCCTGAGTTCCTTTGGCGCTGTCATGGTGGTGGATCCTGCGGAGAACCGCCCTTCCTACGCCGCTTCGCGTCGAGGGAAAAGGCCGCATGGAAAGTTCCGACATGATCTGTCGGCGTCGGAATGTTACCGATGATCGCGAGCTTCTATCTTGAATGGCAAGTTGGTTCGTATCACATAGCCATGTATAACGAAGCCGTTCACGGCCACGGGAAGCGCATAAGCATGGATATGATCGATCCTTTCGGTCGCACGATCACCTACCTGCGCGTATCGGTCACCGACCGCTGCGATTTCCGCTGCACCTATTGCATGGCCGAGGACATGACGTTCCTGCCGAAGAAGGACCTGCTGTCGCTGGAAGAGCTCGACCGGCTCTGCACGGTCTTCATCGAAAAGGGTGTGCGCAAGCTCCGCCTCACCGGCGGTGAGCCGCTTGTGCGCAAGAACATCATGCACCTAGTACGCCAGCTTTCGCGGCATCTCGAGAGTGGTGCACTGGAAGAGCTGACGCTGACCACCAACGGATCGCAGCTTTCCCGCTTTGCCACCGAGCTCGCCGACTGCGGCGTCAAGCGCATTAACGTCTCGCTCGATACCCTCGATGCCGACAAATTCCGCCAGATCACCCGCTGGGGCAATCTGGACAAGGTCATGGACGGCATCGACGCCGCGCAGGCGGCCGGGCTAAAGGTAAAGCTCAACGCCGTGGCGTTGAAGGACTTCAATGACGCCGAATTGCCGGAAATGCTGCGCTGGGCGCATGGCCGCGGCATGGATCTGACGGTCATCGAAACCATGCCGATGGGCGAGATCGACGCCGACCGCACCGACCAGTATCTGCCGCTGTCGCTGCTGCGCGCGGCTCTCGAACGCCAGTTCACGCTAAGCGACATTCCCTACAAGACCGGTGGCCCGGCCCGCTATGTCCAAGTCGCCGAGACCGGCGGGCGGCTGGGCTTCATCACACCGATGACGCATAATTTCTGCGAAAGCTGCAACCGGGTCCGGCTGACCTGCACCGGCACCCTTTACATGTGCCTCGGCCAGGAAGATGCGGCCGACCTGCGCGCGCCGCTGCGTGCGTCGGAAGGCAACGAGCTGGTCGCCGGTGCCATCGACGAAGCAATCGGCCGCAAGCCCAAAGGCCACGACTTCATCATCGATCGCCGCACCAACCGTCCGTCGGTGTCGCGGCATATGAGCGTCACCGGCGGCTGATTTTTGGCCGATTTCGTGCAAGAATAATCGCCTTGGCACCGGCGCGAGGCAAGGCGTGCAGCGGTTTTTTGCAGTCCTGACGTTTTTCGGAGTGATGGCGGGGACCACGGCAGTTGCCGCGCCATTTACCTACACGAACGAGCGCTTCGGTACCATCTGCACCTTTCCGGATGAAATCTTCACTCTTCGCCAGCCTGAGCCGGACAATGGCGATGGACAACAATGGCTCACTGCCGATGGCGCCAGCCTGATCTGTTCGGGTATCCTCAACATCGATGATGACACCCCGACAGCCTTCGTCTCCGCCGAGAGGGCCGGCAAGGAACCTGGCTACAGGATCACCTACAGCAAGACCGGCAAGGACTGGGCGGTGCTGTCGGGCATCAAAGGCGGGAACATCTTCTATGAACGCTGCCTGTTCGGAAAAGACGGTGTCATCCGCACGGTCTGGATCGACTACCCGCCAGCCCTGAAATCGAAATACGACCCGCTCGTCGATGCGATCGCCGGCAGCCTCAGGGGACCGTGAGCATCCGGCGACGTCAGAACTTATTGGCAGCCTATTGTTTTTGCTAGCGAGTCACGGTTGTTGGCGCGTGTAGTCATACCGCACGGCAAGCCATTTCTTGCCGCTGCCATTGGCCTGCAGGAAATGCTGCTCGGCCACCTCGTGATTATCGCCATCTCTGGAAATGGTGAAATCGGAGGCCGTGAACCGCCCTTCGACCTCGGGCCCGAAGCCGACGAAACCAAGCGGCTCGAACAGGAGTGAAATCTTGCCGTCCTCCTCGCCACCAAAACTCCAGGCGGGCATGATCCCTGCCGGGAAACGGGTGTCCATGGAGACATACTTCCAGCGGCCCTCCACCCGGTCATAGCTCAAATAGGCTATCCGCTGGAAGTCCGGCATTTTCGACCCGGGCGCCGGGCGCATCACCTCCTGCATGAAGGGACCGATCATCGTGCGCTCGGCCACCAGCCCGGTCATGACGATCGGCTGCGCACCGGGCGTTGGCCAGATCGTGTTGACGACGGACCATTTCCCGACGCGGCGAGCGAGCTCATCCGCTTCGTGACCCGGCGTGGACATCCGTTCGACTGCCGACGCCGAAGCGCCGTTCTCGGCGAACGCAGGCGCTATCGCCATGAGGATGACCGCCAGGGCAGAAGAGAACCGGAAAGCCGACGAAACATGCCGCCTGCTGCCTGTGCCAAGCCAGTCCGCATTGCCTCGTGCATTCATCATGGACCATCTCCCCAACACGATCAGAAGCTTACAATGACCAATTTGGTGAATCTTGCCGAGCAAATTTGATCTCGTCGAAAAATTTCCTCGCGCCGCAGTGTGATAAATTTGCCCTCCGGACCCATCCTTTAGAACGGCACCTTTTTTGGGGTCACACCCAGAAAAGGTCTTGTCCGCAAACGGTCACCGGATTTACCGCAAGCCCATTCGGGCCTAGCCTCTGCTCTGGAGCGGTTCTTCGCCCAGTGGGGGAATACGATATGCGCAAACTCATTCTTTCTCTTGCATTGCTCAGCCTCGCGGCCCTGCCCGCGGCGGCCCAGTCGATCGGCGGCACCTATGCCGTGGCCGGCACCAATTTCGATGGGTCGTCCTATGGTGGCGACGCGACGATCACGCTGACCAGCGAGACGACCTGCACGATCCATTGGGAGACAGGCGGCTCGTCCTCGGACGGTATCTGCATGCGCAACGACGATGCCTTCTCCGCCGGCTATGTCATGGGCAAGGCGGTCGGTCTAGTCGTCTACAAGGTGCAGGACGACGGCTCGCTGCGTGGCCTGTGGACGATTGCCGGCAAGGAAGGCAACGGCACCGAGGTACTGACGCCCAAATAAGCCCTGCCGCTCTTGCGCGGCAGATGTCACGGTCCACAGAAAGGCTGTGGCCCAGCCCTTTGACGTTGCTGTCTTGTGGGTGCCTGCTAGACGCTTGCTGCAGGACTCACCCGGTAATCGCCTTGCCTCTTTCGCCAAACCTCCGCGGCGCGTTGTTCATGATGGTGGCCATGGCTGGTTTCACTCTCAACGACGCGATCACCAAATTCTCATCGGAATCGATGAACATGGCGCAGGTCATGCTGATCCGCGGCGCCTTCGCTTCGCTTTTCGTTGGCCTGCTTGCGTGGCAACGGGGCGCGCTTGCCCGGCCAGGTTCGATGCTGCAGCCGACCGTTGCGCTGCGCGTCGCCGGCGAGGCCGGCGCCACCGTGTCGTTCCTGGTTGCTCTGGCACATCTTCCGATCGCCAATGTCTCCGCCGTGCTGCAGGCGCTGCCGCTGGCGGTGACGATGGGCGCAGCACTTGTGTTCAACGAGGGCGTCGGCTGGCGGCGCTGGCTGGCTATTGCCGTCGGTTTTGCCGGCATGCTGATCATCGTGCGGCCGGGCTTCGAAGGGTTCAGCGTCTTTTCTCTGCTGGCGCTGGCCAGCGTCGCATGCTGCGCGGTGCGCGATCTCGCTACCAAGCGGATACCGCAGGCAATTCCGACATTGCTGGTGTCGAGCGCCACCGCGCTTGCCATGACGGTTCTGGGCGCGGCATTGCTTTCACCGATGGGCGGTTGGACACCGATGACAGGACAAAGCACGGCGTTCCTGGCGCTGGCGGCGGTGCTCGTGCTCATCGGCTACCACTTCATCATCACGGCGATGCGGGTGGGCGATATCTCCTTCATCGCGCCGTTCCGCTACACCGCCCTGCTCTGGTCGATCCTGCTTGGCTTCACGATCTTCGGCGACGTCCCGGATCTGCCGATGATCGTCGGTGCCACGATCATCATCGCGTCGGGCCTCTATGCACTCTACCGCGAACGGATCGTCGGCCGGCGAAAGACAGCCGCCGAAAGCACTGGACCGGACATGGCGCCGGACGGCATATAGAGTGACTGTCGACGACTGTCTGATTTGAAAACTGGATTTTGGGTCTAGGCAGCAAACGATGGGCCGACATATCGCAGGGATCATTCTGGCCGGCGGCCGGTCGAGCCGGATGGGCGGCGGCGACAAGACGCTGCTTGCGCTGGGCGACGGCACCCTGCTCGACCGTGTCGTTTCGCGCCTTGGCCCGCAGGTCGGACCGCTTGCGCTAAACGCCAATGGCGATCCGACACGGTTTGCCGCGACGGGGCTTCCGGTGCTTGCCGATACCGTCAAAGGTTATGCCGGGCCGCTTGCCGGGATCCTGACCGGCCTCGAATGGGCTTCCGACACGACCTGCCAGGCGCTGGTCACGGCTGCCGGCGATACGCCTTTCCTGCCGAGGGACATGGTCGAGCGGCTGCTCGCGGCAGCCTATGCGCGCTCTGGCTCGATCGCCGTTGCTTGTTCCGGCGGCAAACGGCATCCGACCTTTGCACTCTGGCCGCTAGGGTTAGATCAGGCCTTGCGACAATTTCTCGTCGAGGAAGACAACCGGCGCGTTGCGGCGTTCATCGACCGGCACGGTTTTGTCGAGGTGGAATTTCCCATCCTGAAATCGGGCGGGGCCGAGGTCGATCCGTTCTTCAACATCAACACTCCCGACGACCTTGCCCAGGCCGCGCATCTGTTGCGGAGCATCGAACCATGAAAAGACGTATCTTCGGCATCACCGGCTGGAAGAACTCCGGCAAGACGACATTGACCGAAAAGCTGGTGGCCGAGCTCGTCCGGCGCGGCTGGAAAGTGTCGACGATAAAACACGCCCATCATGATTTCGACATCGACAAACCAGGGGCGGACAGCTTTCGCCACCGGCAGGCGGGAGCGATGGAGGTCGCGGTCGTGTCGGGCAGGCGCTGGGCGCTGATGCGCGAATTGCGCGGCGAGGACGAGCCGACGCTAGACGCGATCCTGTCACGGCTGGCACCGTGCGACATCGTGTTGGTCGAGGGTTACAAGCGCGAAGCGCACAAGAAAATCGAGACGAGACGGCTCGAGGCCAAGGACCGGACACCGCTCTCGGCAGGCGATCCACACATTGTCGCCATCGCCTCCGACTTCCCCATTGTCGGCGAAGACCTGCCGGCCTTCGATCTCGACGACACGAATTCGATAGCTGACTTCATCGAGCGCGCCACAAGCCTGTCGCGCTGAAAATGCGGCAGAAGACAGTTTCCGCCCACTTGCTTTCCAATTTAGGCGTCTGACCCAGCGTCATCGCTTTCTGAACATGACCTTCCCTCAAGCGACGGTTTTGCAGTTGCTTTTTCTTGGGAAAGAATGGGAGTATCGCATCAGCGGGCGGTCAAAAGCACCGCCCACAGAGCCGTTCGGGAACGACGGCCGGGACCAACAGAGAGGACCATTATGCGTATTGCACTGCGTATCGCGCTTGCCGCTTCGGCTGCGCTGCTGACGCTTGGCGTTGCCCAGGCCCAGGAAAAGACCTTGAGGATCGGCACCGAGGGAGCCTATCCCCCATTCAACAATCTGACAGCCGACGGCCAGCTCGTAGGCTTCGATATCGACATTGCCAAGGCGCTCTGCGACGAGATGAAGGTGAAGTGCACCTTTGTCGCGCAGGACTGGGACGGCATCATTCCCGCCCTTCAGGCAGGCAAGTTCGACGCCATCGTCGCGTCGATGTCGATCACGCCGGAACGCGCCGAGAAGGTCGACTTCACCCACAAATATTACAATACGCCGCCGGCGATCGCCGCCCCCAAGGACACTGACATCAAGGGTGTAACCAAGGAAGATTTGGCCGGCAAGACGATCGGCGTGCAGGCGTCCACCACGCATTTCAACTATTCGACCAAGACTTATACCGACAGCACCGTCAAGCCGTACCCGACCGCACAGGAATACCAGCTCGATCTGGCCAATGGCCGGCTCGATGCCGCCAATGACGACATCGTCGTGCTGCAGCAATGGCTGGATTCGCCGGACGGCGCCTGCTGCAAGCTGGTCGGCACAATCAAGCCGGTCATCGAAATCCACGGTCCGGGCGCCGGCATTGCCGTGCGCAAGGGCGAGACCGATCTGGTCAACCAGTTCAATGCGGCGATCGACGCCATCCGAGCAAACGGAAAGTACAAGGAAATCAACGACAAATACTTCAAATATGACGTTTATGGCGGCGAGTCCTGATCGACCGACATGCGAGGACTTGAACGGCGGGAGATTCCCGCCGTTCTTATAAGGATGCCGCGCACGAGGGGTGACGCGGCACGGGTCCCAAAGAGCCTCAAGGAGAACAGGCAGGCGGATGCAGAGCGCACTGACGCTTCTCAGTTGGGGACCCGAAGGCTGGCTCGACGACATCGCCGCGGGTGTGTTTGTCACGGTATGTCTTGCGCTGGCCACTCTGCCCTTCGGGCTGACGCTCGGCTTTTTCGTGGCGCTGGCCAAACAATCGGAAGAGCCGTCGCTGAGACTGGCCGGGAACATCTACACCACGATTTTTCGCGGAATACCCGAGCTGCTCACGCTGTTTCTGATCTTCTTCGGCATCCCATTGATCCTGCAGTACATTGTCCAGCTGGTGAGCCCCGGAACGTCCGCCGACGTCAACAGCTTCGTCGCCGGCATGATCGCGCTGTGCTTCATTTTCTCCTCTTATTCCAGCGAGGTGTTTTTATCCGCCTTCCGCGCCATTCCAAAAGGGCAATATGAGGGAGGCTATTCGGTTGGCCTGTCCAGCGGCCAGACGATGCGGCTGATCGTGCTGCCGCAGTTGATCCGCATCGCGTTGCCCGGACTTGCCAATCTCTGGCTTATCCTGCTCAAGGACACCGCGCTCGTCTCGGCCGTCGGCCTCAACGAGATCCTCCGGCAGAGCGGGGTTGCCGCTCGCGTCACCAAGCACGCGTTCCTGTTTTACGGTTTCGCCGGCCTCATCTATCTCCTGCTGGCGATCGTCTCCTCCTTCGGCATCAACGCGATCGAACGAGCGGTCGGCGGCAGCGAGGTCAAGAGATGAGCCTTGCCACCGACACGCTGAAGGTCGACCGGCCGCCGCCGCCCGCACGCGGCTGGTCGCGTCAACGCATCCTCGGCCATGTCCTAGTCGGCCTGTGGATCGCTCTCGGCATTGGCATGGTCGTCTACCTGGTCGCTGCGTGGAACCCGGAGTTCTTCCAGAAATATGCACCCGGCTACATATCCGGCCTCGGCATCACCCTGTTGCTGGTTGCCATCTCGATTGTGCTTGGCGCGATCCTGTCGGTGCCGATCGCCTATGCACGCATGTCGAAGAACCCGATCCTTTCGGGGTTCGCCTATGCCTATGTCTATTTCTTTCGCGGCACGCCGCTGTTGGCGCAGACCTTCCTGGTCTACTATGGGGTCGGCTCCTTCCGGCCGGAGCTCGAGATGGTCGGACTGTGGGGCTTCTTCCGCGAAGCGTTCAACTGCGCGATCTTCGCCTTTTCGCTGAATACGGCCGCGTACCAGGCCGAGATTTTGCGTGGCGCAATCGAGAGCGTGCCGAGGGGCCAATGGGAAGGTGCCGCCTCGCTCGGCCTGCACAAAGTGCAAATCCTACGGAAAATTATCCTGCCGCAGGCGCTGATCGTGGCGCTGCGCCCGTATGGCAACGAGATCATCCTGATGATCAAGGGCTCGGCGATCGTTGCCATCATCACCGTCTATGATCTGATGGGCATCACGAAGCTCACCTATGCGCGCACTTTCGACTTCCAGTCCTTTATCTGGGCGGCGATCATCTATCTGATCATTGTCGAGATCCTGCGTCACGCGGTCGAATGGATCGAACGGCGCATCACCATCCATCTGCACCGCTGACTCCCATCGCATTGCCTGATCCGGTAAGAAGACCGCAAAGCAGGCTTCTAAGGGATTCGAAAACATGGCTTCGGTGGCATTTCTTGGTCTTGGCGTCATGGGCTATCCGATGGCCGGACATCTCAAGAACAAGGGTGGTCACGACGTCACCGTCTACAACCGCACCAGGGCCAAGGCCGAGCAGTGGGTTGCCCAGCATGGCGGCAGCTTCGCCGCGACACCAGCAGAGGCGGCCGCGGGCAAGAACTTCGTCTTTTCCTGCGTCGGCAATGACGACGATCTGCGCTCGGTGACGACCGGTGCCGAAGGCGCCTTCAATTCCATGAAGAAAGGCGCCATCTTCATCGACAACACCACGGCATCGGCGGAGGTCGCGCGCGAACTGGCGCAGCAGTCGCAAGCGCTCGGGTTTGCGTTCCTCGACGCCCCGGTCTCCGGCGGTCAGGCAGGCGCCGAGAACGGCATGCTGACCGTGATGGTCGGCGGCGAGCCCGACGCCTTCGACAGGGCCAAGCCAGTCATAGATGCTTATGCCCGCATGGTCGGATTGATGGGATCGGCCGGGGCTGGCCAACTCACCAAGATGATCAACCAGATCTGCATCGCCGGCCTCGTTCAGGGCCTGGCGGAGGGCATCCATTTCGGCAAGAAGGCTGGGCTCGACATCGAAAAGGTGATCGAGGTTATCTCCAAGGGCGCCGCCGGTTCCTGGCAGATGGAGAACCGCCACAAGACGATGAATGCCGGCAAATATGATTTCGGCTTCGCCGTCGACTGGATGCGCAAGGATCTTGGCATCTGCCTCGCCGAGGCCGACCGCAACGGCGCCAAACTGCCGGTGACGGCACTTGTCGACCAGTTCTACAAGGACGTGCAGGCGATGGGCGGCAAGCGCTGGGACACGTCCTCGCTGCTGGCGCGGCTGGAGAAATAGGATTTCACCGTGGCCGAGCTTTCGCCTCAATCCAGCGCCGATGAAATCGTCGCTCATCTGCGCTCGATCGCCTCGGAGGAAAATCGACTTGGCATGCTGCGCTACGGCATCAAGATCGAACGTGCGCTCGGTATCTCGCATGGCGTGCAGCGGCAGATTGCCAAGAAAATCAAGCGCAACCATGAGCGTGCCTTCGAGCTTTGGCAGACAGGCATCATGGAGGCGCAGTTCATCGCTTCCGTGACAGCCGATCCGGAGCGGTTCTCCGCCGCGGATGCAAGACGATGGGCGGCGACTTTCGACTCGTGGGATATCGTCGACGGGGTCTCCGATCTCTTTGTCGATACGGATTGCTGGAAGGAATTGATCGCCGAATTCGCGGTCGACGAACGGGAATTCGTTCGACGCACGGCTTTTGCGATGATGGCTTGGTCGGTGGTCCACCGGAAGAAGGAACCCGAGACGACCTTCCTCGAATTCCTGTCGATCATCGAGGCGCATGCGACCGACGGCCGCAATTTTGTGAAGAAGGCCGTGAACTGGGCGCTTCGTTCGATCGGCAAGCGATCGATGAATTTGCACGGCCCTGCCCTTGCCGTGGCGCTAAAATTGGCGGCCTCGACAGACAGGACCGCACGCTGGATCGGCAAGGACGTCGTGAAGGAACTTTCCGATGCCAAGACGCTCGAGCGGCTCGCCGCCAGAAAAGCTTGACCTGAGCGAAGTGCGCTTCACGGAGGTGACGCAATCGACGCGCGCCGATTTCGAAAACCTGTTCGAGCAACCCGGTGGGCCGAAATACTGCTGGTGTATGGCTTGGCGCAATCTCGACCGCCGCGAGCATGTCGAGAACGACGAGAAGAAACGCGCGATGATGACGCTGATAGACGCCGGCACGCCGGTCGGCATTGTCGCCCAGATCGATGGCCGGACCGTCGGCTGGTGCTCGATTGCGCCGCGCGAGACCTACCGCAAGCTGTCACGGCAGCAGGACGATAGCGAGATGGGCATCTGGTCGATCGTCTGCTTCTATGTACCGAGAGCGCTGCGCGGCGGCGGGCTGGCAAGCGCATTGCTCGACGCGGCCATCGATCACGCCTTTGCCAAAGGCGCCAGGACGATCGAAGCCTATCCCGTCGACCAGGCTTCGCCGAGCTACAGCTTCATGGGTTTTCGCGACATGTTCGTCGCCCGCGGCTTTCGCGAGATCGGCATGACCGGCTCGCGCCGGCATGTGATGCGGCTTGAGTGTTGACCTGTGAGGCAGCGGCAGCTTTACTTGATGTCCGCAGATCAAGGCTCAACGGCGGAGCAGCGATGAGCAACCGTTTTAAATCAGGCACGATCATGGCAACTGCCTTGTTGGCGTCCGCGATCGCGGCAAGCGCTTCCGCCGGGACCGTGCATATTTTCTGGAAGGATCTGCGCCCGGCGACCCAGGCAGCCGCCGAAAGCGTCGGACTGCCAATGATCGCGGCCAAAATGCCGGATCATGGCGAGACGCTCTCACTCAACTTGCAGGACAAGACCGTGCAACTCGCAGGCTATGCGCTGCCAGTCGATCGCGACGGCGATCTCGTCTACCAGTTCCTGCTGGTGCCGTGGACGGGAGCCTGCAGCCACATGCCGACGCCGCCGCCCAACCAGATCGTCCTCGTCACGCCTGCACACCCTTACAGGATGTCCGAGGCCTACCAGCCGGTTTCGGTGACCGGCGCCTTGCAACCGGGTATGGAGAAGAGCCAGCTTTTCATTCTTGACGGCGTCAGCGTCATCCAGTCGGGTTACACCGTGCACAAGGCCGAGGTGGTCAACGTCGATACGGTGCCGGACACGATCACGCTGCCGGTCAACTCGCCATGGACTTTCCTGAACAAAAAGAAGAACTAAACAGACGAATCTCAGGCGGCGTTGGCGCCGGACTCCTTGTCGAGCATCATGTAATCCAGCGGCATCTCGGTCGTATATTTGATCTGCTCCATGGCGAAGGAAGACGACACGTCGCGGATCTCGATCTTGGCGATCAGCCGCTTGTAGAAGGCGTCGTAGGCGGCGATATCGGGCACCACGACGCGCAAGAGATAGTCGACGTCGCCGCTCATGCGATAGAATTCGACCACTTCCGGGAATTCCTGAATGACCTCCGAAAAGCGCCGCAGCCATTCATGGCTGTGCGAATTGGTGCGGATCGAGACGAACACCGTGACCCGCACATTGACCTTTTCATGATCGAGGATGGCGACGCGCCGCTTGATGACGCCCTCTTCCTCGAGCTTCTGGATGCGCCGCCAGCACGGCGTCGTCGACAGGCCCACCTTCTTGGCGACGTCGGCGACTGCAAGCGTCGCATCCTCCTGCAGGAGGCGGAGAATTTTTCTATCAAGGCGGTCCATTGGGTGCTCCCCTGATGCAAGTCGTCCAAGTGCGCAGCGGCGTTGGCACAACGACATGCATAAAAACAAGAATTTAACGCGCGTCCCCTCATGCGCGGCGCGCTTCGAGGAATGGATTACCATAATCCCTCTTGTCATGGCCTTTTACAAGAAAGAAATTCTGTTGGATAGCGCGAAAGCGAGTGATTTCTTGCTGAATGCCTAGCCGAGGCGATAGCGGATTTCCGATCTCAGAAAGGGCAGCAAATCCATTTCAAACCATGGATTGCGCTTCAGCCAGCCGGTGTTGCGCCAGGACGGGTGCGGCAGCGGCAGGACTTTCGGGTCGGTCGGCGCCGCCCAGATGGCACGCCAATCCATGACCGTTTCCGTCAGCGAGGGACGGCGCGCCGCGCCCATATGCCAGCTTTGCGCGTAGATGCCGATCGTCAGCACCAGATCGACTTGTGGCATCAGCGCCATCAGCGATGTGCGCCACGCCGGCGCACATTCGCGGCGCGGCGGCAGGTCGGCGCCCTTGGCGTCCTGACCGGGAAAGCAAAAGCCCATCGGCACGATGGCAAACTTGTCCGTGTCATAGAATTCCTCGCTGCCGACGCCCAGCCAGCTTCGCAGCCGGTCGCCGGAGGCGTCGGTGAACGGCATCCCTGTGATGTGAACCTTGGTACCCGGCGCCTGGCTGGCGATCAGGATACGCGCATTCGACGATGGCCTGAGCACCGGACGCGGCTGGTGCGGCAACGGCCTGCCGGCCGGGTTATCGACGCAGATGCGGCAGGCGCGTACCCTCGCCGCCAAGGCTTCCAGCTCTTCGCTCATTCGGAACTCGTTGTCAGGCGGCGGCACTCGGCCGGCTGGAGATTTCCCGATGCCAACGCAGCACGTTCGTGCACTCTTCGGGTACCTTGATGCGAGCCGGCTTCATGAAGTCGATGGCGACCAGCCCGGTGATGTCGGCGATCGAATAGGCATCGCCGGCGACGAATTCCCTGCCGGCGAGCTCAGTGTCCAGAAATCTCAGGAATTCGATCGCCTTCGGCTTGTTGGCCTCGCCCCATTCGGGGATTTGCGGGATCTCCCATTCCCTCATTGCGGGGTGGATGTGCCGGAACGCCGCAGCGACGCAGCCGAACAGATTGAACTCCACACGTCTTTGCCACATCTCGACGATCGCCTTGCCGAGCGCGCCACGCCCGAACAAAGCCGGCTCGGGGTGCAGTTCCTCGAAGTAACGACAGATTGCGACGGATTCGGTGATGACTGTGCCGTCGTCGAGCTCGAGCACCGGCAGACGCTTCAGCGGATTGCGCGAGCTGACCGGCTGCTCTTTGTGCTCCAGCGCGCCCATGTCGACGGGCACCAGCGGAACCTGAAGTCCCTTTTCGGCCAGAAAAATCCGAACCCGGCGTGGATTGGGCGCGCGCCCGCCGTCGAACAGCTTCATCTCTATCCTTCCTCGTCCGTCCCGACGAACTATAGGCACAGCTCACCAGAAGCGAAAAATTTCGCGCAAGGCGTCGCCGATGGACGCCAAGGTACCGTGCTTTCTTTCGACCAGCTCATGGCCGTGGCTCTCGCGCCAGTTCTTCGGCTCGTCGAAAGTTCCGCCCCAGATGCCGGCTTTGCCCGCGCGCGCAGCAGCTTCCTCGGTCTCGAAATCGCCAAAGGCGACCGCCCAGCCGGCCTCGACCTGTGCGCGGTTGAGATCCTTGCCGCCGGCCTTGCAGTCGCCGAGCAGCCTGCCGTAGCGGTCCCGCTGCCAGCCGCTGCAGGAGACGGCTTTGCCGGCGATCAACCGCACCAGGGACTGCCGTGCGAGCTTGCCGCAAGGATAGTCGGCACCGTCCTTGCGACAGATCTGCGAATATTCCGGCGCGTCGATGCCACGCATGCGGATGCGCTCGCCGCCGAGCGTGATGCTATCGCCGTCATTGACAGTGGCCGCGCCCTCCGTCTTGCGCGTCTCCACCCGGTCGAGGCGCGCCGCCAGGAGGATCAGCAGGCCGAGCACGATGAGTGTCAGCCCATAGTCCATCAGTCGGCGCCACAGGCTTCGCGGACGCGGCGCATAGTATCGCTGGCGCGGCCATCGCGACCACGAACGGCTCATATGGCAAACCGTTGGTTAATCATTCGAACGTAGCTTAACGATTTGAAATTGCTGCCCGCGTAAATTGAAGACTTCATGCCCCTGCAACGCTCGACCATGGCAGACAAGTTTATTGTGGACCGCAGGAAACGCCATCGCAACAGCGATGTCGCGCGCGCGGTGCGCAAGACGCGCGACCGTCTTTCGCAGCAAGCCGGAAATCCCGACTTCGACCGCGAGCTGTTGAAGCTCCACGCGCTGTCGATGACCGGCGGCGTGATCGTCATTCCGCTGCTCGTTCTGGCAACGGCCGCGGCAGGCTTGTTCGCGGGCATCGGCAAGGAGATCGGCGTCTGGGCGCTGTTCACATTCATCTGCTATACCATCGTTGCATTCATGGCCAGACGCGTCACTCAAGCGTCCGAGCTCAACCCGCTGGAGACGCACAGGGATTTCCTGATCGGCCATTTTCTGTGCGGGCTTGGCTGGGCTTGGTTCGCATGGCTCGGCTGCGAAACTTGCCAAATGGATCAGTTCCAGGTCGCCAAGGCGGTGGTGCTGCTGCTCGCCATGTCGGCAACCGCGATCCTGGCCTCGTCCCTGCGCGGTGCGCTGTTGGCGACCTTCGCCCTCCCGGTCGCCATCTATGCTTATGCCAGTGCGAAATTATGGATGCCGGTCGAAGTGATCATGGCAGGCTTGCTGATCGCCTCGTTGCCTTTCTTCGCCTATGTAGCGCGCCAGCTCAACCGTTCCTCGCTGATGCTGCTGTCGTTCCGCTCCGAAAAGGATGCGCTGATTGCCGAACTGGAGACGGCGAAATCGATGTCGGACGAGGCACGGCGGCGGGCGGAAGACGCCAATCTGGCGAAATCGCGTTTCCTGGCCTCGATGAGCCACGAGCTGCGCACACCGCTCAACGCCATTCTCGGCTTTTCCGAAGTGATGGCCAACGAGGTGCTCGGCCCGATGAGCAACCCGACCTATCGCGACTATGCCCGTGACGTGCACGACTCCGGACAGCATCTGCTCGACCTGATCAACGAAATTCTCGATTTGTCGCGCATCGAAGCGGGCCGCTACCAGCTCAACGAGGAGCCGATGATGCTGCTCTCCGTCGTCGAGGATTGCTGCCACATGATGGAGCTGAAGGCGCGCAACAAGGACATCCGCATCGTCCAGCATTTCGAAAACGCCTTGCCGCGCTTGTTCGCCGACGAACGCGCGGTGCGGCAGATTGCGCTCAATCTGTTGTCCAATGCCATCAAGTTCACCGCCACCGGCGGCGAAATCCGCGTGCGCGTCGGCTGGACGGCGGGCGGCGGGCAATATCTCTCCGTCAAGGACAATGGGCCGGGCATACCGGAAGACGAGATTCCGATCGTGCTTTCGGCCTTCGGCCAGGGCTCGATCGCCATCAAGAGCGCCGAACAGGGCACCGGGCTTGGCCTGCCGATCGTGCAAGGCTTGCTGGCCATGCATGGTGGCGAATTCCAGCTCCATTCCAGGCTACGCGAAGGCACCGAGGCGATCGCCATCTTCCCGCTGAGCCGGGTGATGGAGGAACTGCCGGCGCTGCCGACCAAGGCGGTTGCCTCGCGCCGGCGCTGAATGCTTAACCGCGGACCGCGGCTGCCATGCCGGAGCTGGTCAGCGCGGCGGCCTTGACCAGCCCAGCGGCAAGCGCCGCCCCTACCCCCTCGCCTTGACTGACGCCCAGATCGAGCAGCGGGCGAAGGCCGAGGCGCTCGGCGGCCTTGGCATGGCCAGACTCCGGCGACAGGCTTGCGAGGAGACAATGATCGAGCGCCGCGGGGTTGGCGGTATGTAGGACACCAGCGGCGGCAGTCACCGCAAACCCATCGAGCAGCACCGGGATCTTCTGCATCCGCGCCGCCAGAATGGCGCCGCAGATCGCGGCGAATTCCCGCCCGCCGACCCGGCGCAGCGCTTCCAGCGGGTCCTTGAGGCTCGCGCCGTGCAACGCGACCGCGGCATCGACCACCTCCGCCTTGCGCCTCTGCATCGCCGCGCCCGCCCCTGATCCAGGACCGACCCAGTCGGCGCCGGTGCCGCCGAACAGTGCCGTGCAAAGGGCCGCGGCGACAGTCGAATTGCCGACGCCGAGGTCGCCAAGGCAAAGCAGGTCGGTGCCGCCGGCAATCGCTTCCATGCCGAAGGCCATGGTAGCGGCACAACCGCGCTCGTCCAGTGCCGCATCCTCGGTAATGTCGGCTGTCGGAATGTGCAGGGCCAGATCGAACACCTTCAAGCCGAGATCGTTGGCGATGCAGATCTGGTTGATTGCTGCACCGCCGGCGGCGCAGAGCTCGACTGCATTTGCCGTGGCGGCAGCGGGGCGCGGCGAAATGCCGTGGCGGGTGACGCCATGATTGCCGGCAAAGATCGCCACCAATGGCCGCGTCACCGCCGGCGGCGCGCGGCCGCTCCAGCCGGCGAGCCAGGCGGCGATGTCCTCGATGCGGCCAAGCGAGCCTTTGGGCTTGTCTGCCTTGGCAAACAACTGGCGCACGCGGGCCTTGGCCGCCATATCTCCCGGCGGCAGGCTCACCAGGAGGTCGCGAAAATCGTCGAAAGGCAGCGCGCTGGTCATGTCGATGGCGATCATCCGTGTGAATTGGTGAGCGGCATAGCCGCCTTGGCCAGCCGGCACAACCTCAAGCCGGCACAACCTCCAGGCCTGGTACAACTTGGCGGTATTGACGCGAAAGCATTCGTTGGCGGCGCTTCCCGGAGGGCTTGCATTGACTTTGTCGTTGCACCATGTGGAGGCTAGCCAAGGAAATCCTTATGACGGCCATTGAATCCCCGTGCGTCCTGGTCTGCTCGATCGATATGAAAACCGGCTTCTGTTTCGGTTGCGGGCGCACGCGCGAGGAAATCGCCGCCTGGATCGACATGACCCCGCAAACCCGCCGCAGCGTCATGGCCGAGCTGCCGGCAAGGCTGGAAACGGTCGAGCGACGCCCCCGCCGGGAAACCCGTCGCAGCCGCATGGCACGCGAACGCGACGCCCTCTCGTGAACCGGCCGCAGAGATGAACCGACTGCTGTGGATTCTGATCGTCGCGATAGGGGCGGGTGTATTCCTGCTCATGCTCAACGATTCCGCCGGCAGTACATTCGGCATTGAGAATTACGATTTCAGCCAGCTGATCTGGCTTGGCGCTTTAGCGGCGCTCGTCGGCGCCGGACTGCTCAGATCGGGCAGGCCGTTAGGCACCATGGCCCGCAGCCTCGGCGCCTGGGGTGCCATCGTGCTGGCGCTGATCGCCGGCTATCAGTACCGCTATGAGTTGCAGGATTTCGCCAGCCGCGTCACCGCCGGCCTTGTTCCCGGCAGTCCGCTGGCACTGGGCGTGGAAGAAGGCCATGCTACCGTCACCCTGGACAAGGCCGGCAGCGGCCATTTCGAAGCGCGCGTCACGATCAACGGCACGCCGATCCTGACGGTTGTCGATACCGGCGCGACCAGCACCGTGCTGACCGCCGAGGACGCTCTGGCGGTCGGGTTCAATTCGGCGGCTCTCCGCTTCACCATACCGATCTCTACCGCCAACGGCATGACACGCGCGGCGGCGGTGCGAACCAACGAACTGTCGATCGGCGGCATCGTGCGCAAGGACATGCCCATCATGATCGCCGCACCAGGCACGCTCGGCCAGAGCCTTCTCGGCATGAATTTCATCGGCTCGCTATCGGGCTTCGACGTCCGTGGCGATCGCATGATTTTACGGGATTAAGTTTTTCCTCAGGCCGCCTCTGCGGTCCGGCCGAAATCGACCTCTGCGAAGGCTGACTTCAGCACCTCCGCTCCGGCACCCGGCCGTGTCGCCTCGGTGGAGAGGATCTGCCGGTAGCGGCGTGCACCGGGCAGGCCGTGAAACAGCCCGACCATGTGCCGGGTGACATGCCCGAGGCGTCCGCCCTGCTCGATATGGCGTGACGCGTAATCCGCCATGGCATCGATCAGTGCGGCAAAATCGAACGACTCAGCTGTGCTGCCGTAAAACGCGGCATCGATGCCGGTCAGTATCCCTGGCGTGCGATAGGCGGCGCGGCCGAGCATGGCGCCATCGACATGGTCGAGATGCGTCAGCGCCTCTGCGAGAGATTGAATGCCGCCATTGATGCCGATGAATTTGTTTTTCTTTCTGGCTTTCAGCCGATAGACGCGGCCATAGTCGAGCGGCGGGATGTCGCGATTTTCCTTTGGGCTCAGTCCTTCCAGCCAGGCCTTGCGGGCGTGCACCCACAGCGCGTCGGCGCCGGCCGCGAAAACACCATCGGCCAACGCATCGAGTGCCGGTTCCGGATCCTGCTCATCGACGCCGATGCGGCACTTGACGGTAACCGGTATTTTCACCGCCGCCTTCATTGCCGCGACGCAATCCGCGACGAGCACGGGCGTCTTCATCAGGCAGGCGCCGAAGGTGCCCGACTGGACGCGGTCGGACGGGCAGCCGACATTGAGGTTGATTTCATCATAGCCGAAGGTTTCGCCGATGCGCGCCGCCTCGGCCAGCTTTCCCGGATCGGCGCCGCCGAGTTGCAGCGCCACCGGATGTTCGCTGTCGTCGAAGCCGAGCAGCCGCTCGCGTGCGCCGTGGATGACCGCATCGGCCACCACCATCTCGGTGTAGAGCAGCGCCTCGCGCGTCAGCTGGCGATGGAAGAACCGGCAGTGCCGGTCCGTCCAATCCATCATCGGCGCCACGGCAACTTTGTGGCGTAACATATTCATTTTACTATTTTTTCTGTCTCAGTCCGTCCGATACTCCGTTCGAATGACAGAGCAATTTGGCAAGAGATGCACACCCAGCTAACCCGATATACGATTTTGCCGCCGCAACTGAAAGCAAATTGGCATGTTACACATGTCACTGTACGCACCAGTTAGATGCCTGCCGTGGAACGATGGACCGCCGGCGGCATACCAGTCAGCCAAGGCGAAGCGTGTTGCGGGCGATCTGCCACGCGGATTCGACATGCCGCCGCGCCGCCTCCTCCGCCTCGTCCGGCTTGCGCGACCGGATTGCATCCATGATTTCGGTCATTTCGGCGATCGCCGGCTCGCGGCGGTTCTCCGACGCGATCGTCATTGAGCGGAGCTGGTTGATGCGGACATTCAACCCCGTCACGATTTCCCAGGCAATGCGCTTGTCCGCCGCCTCGAACAGCGTTTCGTAGAACTTGGTCGTTGCCCGCATCACTTCGACAGGCGCACCGGACGCCCACGCCTCAAGCAGGTTCGTCAAGGCGGCATCGAGCGATGCGATCTGCGCGTCCGTGGCCGTTAGGGCGCAAGCCCGCGCCGCGATGCCCTCGAGCAGCGCCCGCAATTCATAGATTTCGTCGGTGCGGCCGAGATCCGGCTTGGCCACGGCGGGTCCATGGCCCGGTATCATCTGCACCAGGCCTTCCGCCTCCAGCTGCCGCAGCACCTCGCGCACGACGGAACGGCTCACCCCGAGCTGATCGCATAGCGGCCGCTCGACCAGCCTTTCACCAGGCTGGAAATGGAAGCCCATGATCGCTTCACGCATGCGCTCCAGCGCCAGCGTCCTCAGCGTCTTGGCAGAGCGGTCGATCCGCAGCGTATCGACTGACATTTTCTCTCCCTACCCCGATCCGGCCACAAAACAGATTCCATAGCTGATTGACAAGGCTTCTGGTGCTCCATAATATGGTATACCATAAGATGATCTAAAGATTTCGGCGTTGCACGACGCCGTGGCGACCGAGGACCTCATGAAACCAGCCATTCGAAAGATCGTCACTTACATCGAGAACACGCTAATCGAGGGCGGCAAGGAAGCCCCAAAACCGTTGCGCCTGATCGGCGTCGCCGCCGTGCTGACAAACCCTTGGGCGGGCCGCGGTTTCACCGACGACCTGTCGCCGGAGATCCGCGTCATTGCTCCCGTCCTCGGCGAACTGCTGACCCGCGAGATTATCGCCGTTGCCGGTTCCGGCGAGGCAATAGATGGTTATGGCAAAGCCGCGGTCTGCGGCACGGCGGGCGAGATCGAGCATGCATCGGCGCTGATCCATACGCTGCATTTCGGCAACCATTACCGTCGCGCGGTCGGCGCCAAGACCTATCTCGCCTTCACCAATCTGCGCGGAGGGCCGAACACCCCGATCATGATCCCGCTGATGGACAAGAACGACGAAGGCCGCCGCTCCCACTATCTGACCGTACATTTCCAAATCGGCGACGCGCCCGCGCCCGACGAGCTGGTGGTGGCGCTTGGCGCTTCGATTGGCGGCCGCCCGCACCATCGTATCGGCGACCGCTATCAGGACCTCAAGGAGGTCGGAGACCTGCATGGCTGACGTCGCTGCCACCGCATGGGTCCGGGACACGGCTCCGGACGGCACCGGCTTCATCCGCGCCGGCTCCGGCGCGCCGGTTCTGTTCATTCACGGTGTCGGCATGAACGCCGCGATCTGGCACGATCAGATCGCGACGATGAAAGACCATCATGACCTGATCGCCATCGACATGCTCGGCCACGGCGTTTCACCGCTGCCGCCGGAAGAAGCCAGCCTGTCGGATTTCGCCGATCAGGCGGTCCGCCTGCTCGACCATCTTGGCGTGGCGTCGGTGTCGATCGTTGGCCATTCGATGGGCGCGCTGGTCGCTCTGGAGACCGCCCTTCGCACCCCTTCGCGCGTTCGCTCCATCGTCTGTCTCAATGCGGTATTCCGCCGCCCCGCGGCCTTGGCGCAGGCCGTACGCGAGCGTGCGGCCGCGCTCGGCACCCATGGCAACCCTTCCGCCATTGCGGCTACGCTCGCCCGCTGGTTCGGCGACCCGCTGCCGGCGAATCTTATCGGGGCGGCCACCACAGCGCGCACCGCCCTTGAAAGGGTCGACCCCGAAGGCTACGCGCGCACCTATCGCCTCTTTGCCCATGCCGATGCTGAGCACGCCGATGCTCTCCCCGGTCTTGCCGCGCCGGCCCTGTTCATGACCGGGTCGCAGGACAGCAATTCGACCCCGGCCATGTCGGCGGCGATGGCGAGGCTTGCGCCGCACGGCCAATGCCTCGTGCTCAATGGAGAAAGGCACATGATGGCAATGGCTTCACCTGAAAAAGTGACCAAACACATCATGGAATTTCTCGACACGGCAGGAGACGCTGGCGTGAAGCCGGAGACGGATGCAGTCTTTGACAGCGGCGAATTCCGGCGCGCGCTCGGCTCCTTCCTGACCGGCGTCACCATCGTCACAACGATCGGAGTGGAAGGCGAACCGCGCGGCTTCACCGCCAACTCCTTCACCTCGGTCTCACTCGAGCCGCCGCTGGTGCTTGTCTGCATCGCCAAGAGGGCGCTGGGGCACAGTGCTTTTTCGACGTCGAGAGGTTTCGCCATCAACATCCTGTCAGAGGACCAAAAGGCCCATTCCGGCATCTTCGCTTCCAAAGCAGCGGACAAGTTCGCGGCCGTGAGCTGGCAACCGGGCCGGACCGGCAATCCGCTGATCGACGGCTCCGTTGCGGTGTTCGATTGCGGCATGGAGCAGCTGGTCGATGCTGGCGATCACTCGATCCTCATCGGCCGCGTCCGCGACTTCAGCCACAACGGAGCCCAGCCCCTCGGTTATTGCAGAGGCACCTACGTCACGCCTGGCCTTAGCCAGGAGGCGCTGGCGGCGGCGCCCCCCGATACGGAGGTCGGCGCCATTCTCGAGAACGAGGGCCGTGTGCTGTTCGTCGAAACGGCCGACGGGATTTATGAATTGCCTGCGGGGCGCGGACTGGGCACGCCCAACGATGCGCGCAGCCTCAATGGGCGCCTTGCCGCCAGGGCCATAGACGCCCAGCTCGGCTTCCTGTTCGCGGTGTGGGACGATGCCGCCGAACCCTGGCGCACGCATGTTTATTATCGCGGAACGGTCGAGGGATCCTATTCCGACGATCGCCAGATGCGGCTTGTCGACATCGAGAAGATCGCCGATCTGAAGATCGCCGATCCCGCGGTGCGTTCGATGCTTGCCCGCTATGCGCGCGAACGTACGGAAGATGCATTCGGCGTCTATGTCGGCAACGAGGTCGAAGGCGAAGTCCGGCCGCTCGCCAAGCCCTCGCCTTCTCAAATTCCTCTTTCCGGCCGCGGGTGAAACCGATGAAGTTTTCGCTTTTCGTGCACATGGAGCGATCGGATCTGGCAAAGCCGCATTCCGAGCTTGTCGGCGAGCTGGAGGAGTTGGTGCTGCAGGCGGAAGAGGCAGGATTCGAGACTGCCTGGATCGGCGAGCATCACGGGATGGAATTCACCATCTCGCCGAACCCGTTCATCAACATCGCGTGGCTCGCCGCCAAAACCAGGCGCATCCGGCTCGGAACCGGAACCATCGTCGCGCCGTTCTGGCACCCGATCAAGCTTGCCGGCGAAGCAGCGATGGCCGACGTCATCACCGGCGGCCGTCTCGACATCGGCATTGCGCGCGGCGCCTACGCTTACGAATACCAGCGACTTTTCCCAGGCCTCGAGGCCTGGAGTGCCGGCCAGCGTATGCGCGAGATGGTGCCGGCGATCCGCGGCCTATGGGATGGTGATTTCGAACTCGCCGGCGAGTTCTGGTCGTTTCCTTCAACCACCTCGTCGCCCAAGCCGCTGCAAAAGCCTTATCCGCCGATCTGGGTGGCCGCACGCGATCCGAACTCGCACGACTTTGCGGTTTCCAGCAAATGCAACGTCCAGGTTACGCCGCTCGCCTCGGGCGATGACGAAGTGGCCAGCCTGATGGAGCGTTTCAATGCGGCGTGTAATGCCCACCCCGACGTACCAAGGCCGGCGATCATGCTGCTGATGCATACTTTCGTCGCCGAGGATGCCGCGGAGGCTGACCGGCTCGCGCAGGATCTGTCGCAGTTCTACTGCCAGTTCGGCGCCTGGTTCCAGAACAAGAAGCCGGTGCACCAGGGCATAATGGAAGCGCTGACCGAAGACGAGATCGCGGCCATGCCGCAATATGCGCCTGACAAGATCAAGCAGAACCTGGTCATTGGCGAAGCCGACGAGGTGATCGCCAGGCTGAAGGCCTACGAAGCGCTCGGCTACGATCAGTATTCGATCTGGATCGACAGCGGCCTTTCCCATCGGCGCAAGAAGAAATCGCTGCAGCTCTTCATCGACAGGGTGATGCCGGCCTTTTCCGAGCCGAAAGCTGGATTGCGATGAGCACTACTCAATTCAGGAACTATATTGACGGCAGCTTCGTCGAAGTGGCGGCGACCTTCGACAGCATCGATCCCTCGACGGGCGCGCCATGGGCGAAGATGCCCGCTGCATCGTCTGATGACGTCGACCGCGCCGTCGAAGCTGCTCACCGGGCGCTTGGCTCCGGCACGTGGCCGGCAATGACGGCAACGGCACGCGGCAAGCTTCTGGTGCGGCTCGGCGATCTGGTGGTCGCCAATGCCGACCGGCTGGCGGAACTCGAGACGCGCGATACCGGCAAGATCATCCGCGAGACCCGCGCCCAGATTGCCTATGTCGGCGACTATTACCGCTATTATGGCGGGCTGGCCGACAAGCACGAGGGTTCGTTTGTCCCCATCGACAAGGCCGACATGGAAGTGACCATCCGGCCGGAGCCAATTGGCGTCGTCGCCGCCATTGTGCCGTGGAATTCGCAGCTCTTCCTGTCCGCCGTCAAGCTCGGGCCGGCGCTGGCGGCCGGCTGCACCATCGTTCTGAAAGCATCGGAAGACGGCCCTGCCCCGTTGCTGGCCTTCGCCGAACTCGTCCATGAGGCGGGATTTCCCGCCGGGACCGTCAACATCCTGACCGGCTTCGGCCACGATTGCGGTCACCGGCTGACCAGTCATCCGCTCGTCGCCCGCGTCGCCTTCACCGGCGGTCCCTCGACCGCTCGGCAGATCGTCAGGAATACGGCGGAAAACCTCGCCTTCACGACGCTCGAGCTCGGCGGCAAAAGCCCGGTCGTGGTGTTTGCCGATGCCGATCTGGACAGCGCCGCCAACGCGGTCGTTGCCGGCATCTTCGCTGCCACCGGCCAGAGCTGCGTCGCCGGCTCGCGGCTGCTGGTCCAGCGCTCCGTGAAGGACGAATTCCTCGCCCGGCTCAAGCGCAAGGCCGAGGCGATCAGGATTGGCGATCCGCAGGATCCCGCGATCGAAATGGGACCGCTCGCCACCTCGCGCCAGCGCGAATGGATAGAGAGGATCATTGCTGAAAGCCTGGCCGCGGGCGGGCAACTGGTCACCGGCGGCATCCGCCCCGCGGGCATGGCGGACGGCTTCTATTACGCGCCGACGATTATCGACGCGCCTGATCAGACCCTTGCCTGCGTGCGCGAAGAGCTCTTCGGCCCGGTGCTCTGTGTGCTAGCCTTCGACAGCGAAGCTGAAGCGCTTTCGCTCGCCAACGACACGAAGTTCGGCCTGGCGTCCGGCGTGTTCACCACCAATCTGGCAAAAGCCCACCGCATGGCGCGCGGCATCCATGCCGGCGTGGTCTGGATCAACACCTATCGGGCGGTCTCGCCGCTGGTTCCGTTTGGCGGCTACGGCCAATCCGGGCTCGGCCGCGAGGGCGGCCTCGATGCGATCCGCGACTACACGCGTTCGAAATCGGTGTGGATACGCACCTCCGACGACCCGATTCCCGATCCTTTTGTCATGCGGTAGCCGCCGCCGGCCGGAGATGCGCGATCAAGGCGAAAACGACCGATCGCGAACAGACAACAACGAAAACAACAGAGGAGAACGACATGAAACTGATCATCACCGGCTTCCTTGCCGGCTTTATTGCAACGACAGTTCTGGCAACGACGGCCGCAAAGGCCGAGGACATGGTGTTCACCAGCTGGGGCGGGACGACCCAGGAAGCGCAGACCAAATCCTGGGCCGAGCCGTTCACCGCTGCATCCGGCATCAAGGTCATGCAGGACGGCCCGACGGACTACGGCAAGCTGAAGGCGATGGTCGACAGCGGCAGTGTCAACTGGGACGTCGTCGACGTCGAGATGGATTTCGCCATCAAGGCGGCCAAGGACGGTCTGCTCGAGCCGATCGACTTCAAGACCGTGCCGAAGGCCGACCTCGATCCGCGCTTCACCACCGATCACGCCGTCGGCAGTTTCTACTATTCCTTCGTTCTCGCCTGGAACAAGGGCGCGATTTCGGGTGAACCGGCCGGCTGGGCCGACATGTTCGACCTGACGAAGTTCCCGGGCAAGCGGACCTTCTACAAATGGTCGGCGCCCGGTGTCATCGAGATCGCGCTGCTGGCCGATGGTGTTCCGGCGGACAAGCTCTATCCGCTGGATCTCGATCGCGCCTTCAAGAAACTCGATACCATCAAGTCGGACATCGTCTGGTGGGGCGGCGGGGCGGAGTCGCAGCAATTGATCGCATCCGGCGAAGCAACGTTCGGCCAGCTTTGGAACGGCCGCGTCTTCGCACTGGACAAGGATGGCGCCGATGTCGGCGTCTCCTGGAACCAGAACCTGACCGCAGCCGACGTTCTGGTGGTACCGAAGGGTGCCAAGAACAAGGATACGGCGATGAAATTCCTCGCCGCGGCGAGCAGCCCCGCCGGCCAGGCCAAATTTGCCGAAGCCAGCGGCTATGCGCCGATCAACACCAAGGCCAAGGCAGAGATGCCGGCCGATGCCGTGAAATCGCTGCCGGACGCTCATGTCGACGGACAGATCAATCTCGACATGAACTACTGGGCCGCCAATCGCGACACCATCGCCGCGCGTTGGTATGCCTGGCAGGCGAAATAAGCCCGCCCTTGAACCGCAATGGACGAGACGGTTCGCGCCGTCTCGTCCCTTAGCCGGGTCGCTGTCATGTCGGTCGAAACACGCCGGAACTTTGGAACGGTGCGGGTGCCGGCAGGTCTCAATGGCCTGCTGCCGGCCCTGATTCTGATTATGCTGTTCTTCATCGTCCCCGTGCTGGCGCTGCTTTTGCGCAGTGTCACGGAGCCCGAGCCAGGCTTGCAGAACTATGCTGCCCTGCTTGGTGACGGCACCTATGCGCGGGTGTTCTTCAACACATTCCTGGTCGCGGCGTTGGTCACCATCGTCACGGTCCTTGTCGCCTTTCCGGTCGCCTGGATGCTGGCGATCATGCCTTCGGGACTGGCCTCGATCATCTTCGGCATCATCATTCTGTCGATGTGGACGAACCTGCTCACCCGCACCTATGCCTGGATGGTGCTCCTGCAGCGTACCGGCGTGATCAACCGGACGCTGATGATCATCGGCGTCATCGACCACCCGCTGCCGCTCATCAACAATCTCACCGGCGTCACTATCGGCATGGTCTATATCATGCTGCCCTTCATGATCCTGCCGCTGGTCGGCACGTTACGGGCGATCGATCCGATGACGCTGCGTGCGGCGTCGCTGTGCGGCGCAAGCCCTTTCCAGGCGTTCCGCCGCATCCTCGTGCCGCTGTCGCTGCCCGGCGTCGCCGCCGGCGGCCTGATGGTCTTCGTCATGTCGCTCGGCTACTTCGTAACGCCGGCACTGCTCGGCGGCACGTCGAACATGATGCTTGCCGAAATGATCGCGCAGATGGTCCAGTCGCTGCTCAACTGGGGGCTCGGCAGCGCCGCTGCCTTCATCCTGCTTGTCGTCACCATGGTTCTCTACGCACTGCAACTGCGCCTTGTCGGTGCCAGGCGCACGAGCGGAGGCATCTGAGATGCTGCTCGACTATGACCGCATGGGTTGGCTACGGGTTGCCCTGCTCGGCTTCACCGCGCTGGTCGCTGGCTTTCTTCTGTTGCCGGTGGTCTTCATTGTTCTGCTCTCCTTCGGCTCGTCGCGCTGGCTGGCTTTTCCGCCGCCCGGCTGGACGCTCAAATGGTACCAGGAGCTTTTTGCCGATCCGGCCTGGCTCGACGCCGCGCTGACCAGCGCTCGGATCGCCACCATGACGGCGATCCTGGCAGTAGCGATCGGCCTGCTCGCCTCCTTTGCCCTGGTTCGCGGAAGGTTTGCCGGACGTGAGATCCTGCGCGGCCTGCTGCTGACGCCGATGGTTCTGCCCGTCGTTGTCTTCGCCATCGCCATCTACGCCTTCTTCCTTCGCCTTGGCCTCGGCGGCACCACCATCGGCTTCGTCATCGCCCACACCGTGCTGGCGCTGCCCTTCGCCATCATTCCGATCGCGACCGCGCTCGAAGGGTTCGACAAGTCGATAGAGGACGCGGCAATCGTCTGCGGGGCAAGCCCGCTCGAGGCCAGGCTCAGGATCACCTTGCCGTCGATCCGGATCGGCATCTTCTCCGCCGCGATCTTTTCCTTCCTCGCCTCGTGGGACGAAGTCGTGGTGGCGATCTTCATGGCCAGCCCCAGCTTGCAAACCTTGCCCGTCAAGATCTGGGGCAGTCTGCGGTCGGATCTCAGTCCGGTGATCGCCGCTGCCTCCAGCCTGCTGGTCGGGCTGACGCTTGCCCTGATGGTGATGACGGCGCTGCTGCAGCGAAAGTTCCGGACATGACCCACCCTTTCCTCTCCATCCGCAATCTGCGCAAGGCGTTCGGGGCGATCGTCGCCGTGCACGACGTCACGCTGGACATTCCCAGGGGCGAGTTCCTGACCTTCCTCGGGCCCTCCGGTTCGGGAAAATCGACGACGCTCTACGCGATCGCCGGCTTTCAGGACCCGACTTCCGGCGATGTCTTGCTGGAAGGAAAGTCGCTGCTTGCGGTGCCCCCGCATAAGCGCAACATTGGCATGGTCTTCCAGCGCTACACGCTGTTTCCGCATCTGACGGTGGCCGAAAACGTCGCTTTTCCGCTGCGGGTTCGCCGCCGGCCGGACGCCGAGGTGACGAAAAAGGTCGCCGACATGCTGGCCCTGGTGCGGCTCGAAAGCTTTGCCGGACGCTTACCCGGTGCGCTGTCGGGCGGCCAGCAGCAGCGCGTCGCGCTGGCCCGGGCGCTGGCCTACGATCCTCCGATCCTTTTGATGGACGAGCCATTGTCGGCGCTCGACAAGAAGCTGCGCGAGGAAATCCAGGGCGAAATCCGCCGCATCCATCGCCAGACCGGCGTCACCATTCTCTACGTCACCCACGATCAGGAAGAGGCGCTGCATCTGTCGGACCGAATCGCCCTGTTCAAGGATGGCCGCATCGAGCAGACCGGCACCGGCGAGGATCTCTATCTCAGGCCGGCGACCGATTTCGTCGCCGGCTTCATCGGCAATTCGAATTTCCTCGCCGCCGAACATCTCGGCACCACCAACGGCACGACAACGATCCGCATGACAGACGGTTCGGTCATATCCGGAGTCAGGGCCAACGGCACGTTCGGCAAAGGCCAGAAGACCAGGCTGATGATCCGGCCCGAAGCCTTTAGCATGGAGCGGAGCCCGGCGAGCGCGGAACTGAATGTCGAGATCGTCGACATCGCATTTTACGGCGAGCGCCGGCGGATCGTTGCGCGCATCGCCGCTGGACAGGAGGTTGACATCAGGCCGACCTCCGCCGCCATGCAATCGCAGGATGTGTGGCCCTGCAGCCGGCAGGTCTTTTTCGATCCCGCTGCTGCATTCCTGTTTCCGGCCTGACCAAGCCGCGGTGGATCGCCGCCCTTCAACGCTTCGCAGCGATGGGAGCGTGCTTGGGAACAAGCTGTGGTTAGGTCCATCATCAGCTTCGGTCAGCAAGCGCGCAACGTGATCGACGCTGCAGTCGGCTGATTGGATGGCGGGCGCAACTCCCGTATCCATTGACAGTCGTCATGCTCGGTTGGAAGATGAAGAAGGTCAGCGGCGATAGCCATACGGGAAGGCAATGGTCCAACCGCCAGATACCGGACACCATCCTGGCAGCGTCGTCGCGGTCATCGTCATTTGTTTGATCATCGTTGCTTTGTTCTTCATAGGCTTCAGATACTCAAGGCCAGGCCAGGGTACCCTCGTTATTCCTGGCGGTACGCTGCAGCAACCGTGAATCCGACCCCTTGGCGCTGACGCGGAGCCGTTCTCAGGCTGCCAAAAGTGCCCCGGCGGGACTGGGGGATGCCGCAGAATGGGCCGGCGGTTCGCAGCCGGTCTTTTGCTTCCCGCCGCGGCATTCCTTTCCCACCTAAACAACCAAGCCTGACCGGTGTGAGGTCGACCATGCTAGGAGACGACGAGCGCCCAGCCACTAGGCGCTAGACGGCCCTGATCAGCCGGAGCAGAGAAAGCGCTTCGAAAAAGGTTCCCTTGCGAAAGGCGAGATAGGTCGGCTCTTCGACACCATGGAACCGGCGCTTGAAGGCCGCCTGGCCCCGCAGATTGAAGCGGGTGCGATTGACCCAGGGGGAGTCATAGGCACGCTGGAAGGCGTGCCGCCAGAAATCGCTTTCGGCAAACCCGCTAGGTCCGATTTCGACAAGCGGCGACAGGCCTAGGGTGACGACGGAAACACCTTCATCGCGAAAGCGGTCGACCGCGAATTTGGTCAGGCCGATCTCGGCATGCGCCGAGGCATCGATGTGCTTGCGCTTGAACGAGGTGGTGTAGCCGATGACCTTGCCGTCGCTGAACAGCGGATCGAAATCCAGCAAGGCCACGAGCTCCCCATCCGGACCGTGCAGGACGAAACGGCGCATATCGACGCCAAGGTGATCGGCAAACGGCCTGTTGAGAAATCTCATCTCCCAGCGCTTGACGATGCGGTCGCCCCGCCAATTCTGGGAGAGCCTGGCAATCTCGTCGAGGAAGACAGTCCCGTTGTCCTCCGCGAAGGAAAAACCCTTCTTCAAGAGCCAGCGTTCGGAATAGCGCACTGTCTCATTGCGCTTTCCGGAAAAGTCGTGTCTGGGCAGGACAAGCCTGGTGTCGACGCCGAGGCGGTTGACCTGATAGCCAAGCCCGGCAAGCACGCGCGCCGTCTGGTCGCCGATCTGCACGAACCACGGGCTGCCGGCAACCTCGATGAAACGTCTGATATAGTCGCGCCGATCGGCCGGGGCAGCCACTGGATCACCGAGCGCGAAATGATGTCGCGTTTTGCTGCCGTAAGCGATGTAGCCCTGGGCATCGCCGAAGTAGTGAAGCCCCTTCTGCACGGCGGTCGAATAGGCAAGGGAAAAATCACCATGGCGACGGACCAGCGCCAGGCGCTCGACATGGTTCAGCTGCAGCCGCGGTATTTTAGGCCCGCGGTTCTCCAGGAAACGATCGAGGCGTCTTCGCAGTGACGGCATGGTCGACTTTCGCGTGCCGGCTAGGCCGATGAAAGAGCTGACGGACCCAAAAAACCGATCATATTGCCGCGAGCTGATCCTTATCTCAGCGCGGCATGTTTACCCGGCCGGAGCCGCCAGATTCGTAGGCGCAATCTGCCCCGGTCCCGCCCCCAGGCGGCAACACCCATTGTTGTCGACGCCCCGCGCCTGACGGCTGGTTGCTGCGCCCTTGGCGACACGAAAATCAATGCCACTTTCGGAAGCGCCCAGGTCACCTGCCAAACACGATGTTCTTATCGAACGGCGCTCTGAGAAGATTCCGCTTGATCGGAAGCCAGGAACTCGTCGCGTTCTGCTATCCACAAATCGGCGTAGTCGACATTCTGCCATTCGGCAAACCACGGGCCGCCGCTGGTATAGTGGACCGCCTTAGGTGTGCCGACCGCAGGCTTTTCATTCCAACCTTCGAGCCAATTCCACTCTACCGGCAATGAGCCCAAATCTTTGTCGGCAACCCACTGCATTCGGTGAAGATAGGCGCCACTTTCCTGATTCACGACCTCTGGCGTGAGCGATCTGACCGAAGGATGCGCGCAATTGAACAGCATCAGCGACGACCAGTTTTTCCGAGGATAGGACGTCTGGACCACACCATCCATCTTGGTTGTGGCCTTCGGCGTATAGTCATGCTGGACGCAATAGACCGCCTTGTCCGAGTCCGTATATTTCAGCAGGCCTGCGACGTCACCAAGCCACAGGAAATCACAATCGCAAAACAGGGCCCAACCCGTGTAGTCGGCGAGAAAGGGCGTGAGGAAGCGCGTGTAGGTGAACTCCGTTGAGGCGAGCGGATCTTTTTCCCGCCAATAGAGCCCGCGGGCACGCATCTCGTCCTGTTTGATCGGAATGACGGAGACAGGCGCCGACGCATGTTTGAGCAGCGAGTGTCGCGCGACGTCGTACGCGATCGGCTCACGGCTGTCCCATCCGATAAATACCCTAAACGCATCAGTCATATTCACTACCCTGGCTTTCGATTTTTACGGTCGTACACTAACTAGTTGGCGATGGCTCGGCAACAATTGCGGTCAACCAAGCCGGTTTCTCACAGATTTGTCCTGGCCTCAGCGTTGCTTTTTTGGGTGGACCGGGCCTCGCATTCCCAATGCGACACGGGCCCATTTCTGATAGGTGTAGCTGGCCGAATACGCGGCCACCATCGCACCAATGGAACCGTCCAGAAATCCCAGCCGGAAAATATAGCTGCGCACATAGGCCCAGACCGAGCGCAAAACCGCCTTGCCTATCGAGCTTTTTTTGCCCTCGGCAAGCAGTTGCGCGGCGGACGCTTCTGCGTACCGGCCGATCTTGTCGTGGGCATCTGCCAAGTCGGTAATGGAATCGTGCTCGATCGGCTGGGACAATCGGCTGACCTTCCCGTTCACCAATACCTTCTCGTGCACGGTGTCGTCGCTGAACCGCCCGGAGCGGCGACGGAAGAGCCTGAGCACCAGATCGGGCGACCAGCCGCTATGGCGGACAATGTGCCCGCAAAAGCGCGATCTTCTCGGTATTTCGAAGCCGTCATTGGCTTTTGGGTCGGCGATTGCGGCCCTTATTTCCGCGCCGAGCGGCGCCTCCACCCACTCATCGGCATCAAGCGAGAGGATCCAATCCCCCGTTGCCGCGGCCAGCGCACGGTTTTTTTGCGCGCCGAAACCGGGCCAATCAACGGTCATCAGGACCTTGGCCCCCAGAGCACCGGCAATCTCCCTGGTCCTGTCGCTGCTGTTGTTGTCGAGAACGACGATCTCATCGGCAAAATGGACCGACCGAAGGCATTGCGCGATGGATGCCTCCTCGTTGCGGGTGATGATAATGACCGAGAGCGCCGGCACGGTCAGAATGCTCCGGCATCAAAGCTGCCACTGTCATTCGAATGCATCTGCAGCATCGGCTCCCGGCCCGTTAGCACACTGAGGGTACTAACCTAATTCAACAAAGTCGAAAATCATTTCAGATCAAGGCTTTCATAAAGCGCCATCATTCGCTTGATCATGACATTGAAATCATAGTGTTCGGCCGCCGCTCTCACCCGGGCCGCGGTGTCAGGTCGTGACGACAACCGCAGCGCGTGCGCGAGCGCTGCAGCGAGGTCGCTTTCGCTGGCCGCATCGCAAACGAGCGTCGGCTCGAACCGCTCGACAAGCTCGCGCGCTCCACAGCCGGTGCTTACCACGGCGGGCAAGCCGCTGGCCATCGCTTCGATGACCACTGTGCCGAAAGGATCATAGATGGAAGGCAGCACGGCAATATCGGCCGCGCCGTACCACGGCAGCATGTCTTTCTGCGGCCCCAGCATCTTGAGCCGTGCGCCGAGACCGAGCCTGTCACCGGCCTGCCTGAAGGCGTTGGCGCGCGAATCATGGCCGATGACCCACAATTCAGGCTCGCCATCGAGCCTGGCGACCGCCTTCATCAGTGCAAGAAGTCCTTTTCGCGCAAAGCCCGAGCCGACAAACAGGACGACCGGCCTGTTTTCGTCGACGTCGAGCCGCGCGCGGATTGTCGCCCGATGCTGCTGGCGCAGCTGCGGGTTGAAGCGGTCGAGATCCACCCCGTTGGGAATATGGTGTACATTTTTCGCCGGATAATCGTAGTGACGGACAATGTCCTCTGCCACCATCTTCGAAATGGCAATGACAGCTTTGAGCCTCGGGCTGGCGTAGGTTGCGCGCTCGAGGCGCAGCGTCTGGCGGTGAAAGGGGCTCAGCGCCATTGCCGCCCTGCCAAGCCGCGTCTCGAAACGCCGCCGCTCGGCAAGATAGGCGGCATGAACGCCCTCCCCGGCCCGGAAGACATCGCAGCACGGGAGACGATCGTTGCTCTGCACCAGTGCCGGCGGCATCTCGGCGATCTTGCGGCAGGCGGCTTGAGCAAAGGACGTCGCCCGCAGCGAACGCGGAAACCGGCGGCCGGCACAATGGATGAACTCGATGCCTTCATAACGCGGCCAGTCGCCGGACAGCACGGCCACCCGCCGCTGACGCGCGGCGAATGCGGCCATGATGTTTTCCAACATGATCTCGCCGCCACCGAAAGGCGCATAACGCTGGCGCACGAACAGGAGCGGCCTGTCGAATTGATTTTCGGTGCCACGAATGCCGGCGTGCATGGGCTCTGGGCTCCGGCCTTGTTGCCATCTGACGATGTCTATAGAGGCCAGCTCGCATCGGCAACACTTGGAAAGCTCACCCGCCGGAACTCAGAACAGGCCTGTGTCCATTGTCCGCAACTGCTTGCGATTTGCCTAACGGTGCTGCATGTAGAAATTAACTGCAAACAGCGGATCAGCGCCAGCTCCAGCCGGGCGGTGACCGCCATGAGGGGAATCGATGGCTTGAGCAAAGCAACCTGGCCCGCCATTGTCCGCCGGACGATTACCGACACCGCCATATATCGGCTGAGACACACTTTCGGAAGACGGGCAGAAGTGTCATCGCTGCGGCCGATAACGCCCCTTAAAGCGAATGACCTGCCTTTGATCCTCGTCATCCGCAACGAGGCGGACAGGCTACGCCCGTTCCTGAAGCACTATCGCGAACTCGGCGTCACCAGATTCGCCGTCCTCGATGATCGCTCGACAGACGGAACAGCTGAGCTTCTGGCCGAGCAGCCAGATGTCGATCTATTCAGCTCGCCGATCACCTATTCACAGTCGGACCTGGGAAACCTTTGGCGTCAGCGGATTGTGCAGATCTATGGTCAGCCTCGCTGGTATCTAACCGTGGATGCGGACGAATATCTTGTCTATGACGGTATGGATCAGCATCCGCTCGGTGCGATGGCCGACTGGCTCAAGCGGCGCGGAATGACACGCCTGCTGGCGCCGATGATCGACATGTATCCGAGCGGAAACATCTGGGACGTACCCTTCGATCCCATCGTGCCGCCATGGCAAGTTGCGGACCATTTCGACGGCAGCGGCTATGAGGTGACGAGGAGCCCCCGGCATCTCAAGATCACAGGCGGCCCGAGAACCCGGCTTTTCGCCAGGCAGCACAAGTTGACCAAGTTTCCTCTGATATATGTTGATCGCCAGACGATTTTTACGTCGATTCACTCACCGCTGCCCTACTGGCGAAACTATATAAAGGGATTGGCTGGCCTGCTTCATTTCAAGTTCTTCGCCGATTTCAACGACAAGGCGCAGGTCGCGGTGGCGGAAGGTCAGTATTGGAACGGCGCTTCCAAATATCGCCAGTATCATGAGGTATCGAGCGGTAAAGCCGCTCTCAGCGCGATGAGCGAACAGTCAATGCTGTACGAAGGAGCTCACAGCCTGTTCAAAACGGGTTTGATCGACAAAATTGATTGGTAGACGGCATTTCAAGCAGATGCCGATCATGCATAACCGAATGCTTTCATAAGCTGGGCACCTCGTCCTTGTACCAGGTCCTGTAGCTCGGCGTTTCCAAGTTCGGAGCGCCATCTTCCGCTCCCGTCATAGATCGGCTGATTGACCTGTTGGTTCCGGAGCACCGCATGTGGCGTCTCGCCGCTGGCGTCGGTCGGCTTGAACCACTGCTGCGGGTTCTTGTGATAGTCGAGGAGATCCGGGCTGAAGGTTACATCGAGAAAGCCGCATATCTGCTCGACGACTTTGGCCGGATTCTCGACCAGGTCCTCATAGCGATAGATCAGCACATCCGGCTTTCCCCGTTCCGCAAGAACCAGCGCATTGTCGTTGATCCAGCGGTCGAGAGCCTCCGCTGGGTCGCCAAGTCGTTTGATCAGGGACGCTACGACGTCGCGCCCATCTCGCACCGGCATGACGAAACGCGCGCCGGGCACGAGCCGGCGAATGCGGGCGACACGGCGGATATGCCGCGGTGTTTTTTCAAGCAGCACGTTCTTTCCAGCATCGAGCGCCGCCCGCTTCAGTTTCCAGAAGCGGAACATGGCCAGTGGCGTCCACTTGAAGAAAATGTTGGTTTCCTGGAGCGGCAGGTAGACGTCGGGATGCGACGCAAGGATCGTCGCAATCAACGTCGTCCCGCTATGGCCGCAGCCGCAAATGAATCCGGTCCGCATCACCATGTCGGCAATGCTCCCTAACCCAAGGCGACCCGGGCGCGGTTATCGACGCGAGCGTAGCACAAGCCGTTCGTGCTAAAAACCTTGTCCAGCTTCTCCCAATATTCGAACTTAGCCAACTGCTCGTCACAAAAGGCCACGTCGTCCTCGGAAAGATATTCGCCGTAACCGCCTATCTTGCCCTTGCGCACCTTGAAGCTTTCGGGATCATTCGCATCGCGCGGCTGTAGTATCTTGCCGTATCGATCGGACAGATCACCGGTCGATTCACTCACTTTCATCTTGTCGAACGTTCGGTTGTTCGCCACCTCGACAAGCGTCCGATCGTCAGCCTGCTGGTTCAGGAATCCAAGGATCGCGCGAAGGACACCAGCCGTATCCCGATGCATATCTTCATATTGAAGATACCGGATTTCGCGCATCCGGGGCATGGCCGCGAACCAATGCAGATTAAATCTGATGATCTTTTCAACCCCATGATTGTCGCTTCTGATAAAATCGCTGAACGATCCCGCTGGAAGCATGTGGCGCTTCTGAACCTGAAAGTACCCTGAGACCACCGTATCTCTTGGATCGCGAACAAGCATTATTGTTCTTCTCTTCTTGTATCGAGATTTATTCTCCTTTAGGCCCGATATCGGTCGAAGTAACTTGTGGTCGGTTCCGTCGTGAATGTATTGAACTTCAACTCCGAGATCGTCCAGCATGACACGTAGCCACGTGCGCCCCGATTTTGGAAAGGATACGATAAGAGGAAGAGGCGGCGCTTTGGCCTGGAAAAATTTTAGAAAGGACATGTTTAGAAAGGACATGGAGAGACCTCCTTTAGATTATCAGAGCTGGCGCCCGAACCGCTGCCGGCCAGACCAACCCCATTACTGGGCGCCTAAGCCTACGGCTGATTCGAACACAAGGCAGAAATGCCGGCAAGAATTGCGATCCTCTGCGGGGCGAATTGGCCTTTACTATATCCCGGTTCGGAATGCCTTATGTTTTTTGGCCTGTTGCGACGACTGTTCGACGCGGGCGCTCCGTTCCGCGATCCGGCGGCCGAATCCTTAATGCGCATCGCGTCGAAGCGTATTCAGTGACGCGCTTTCGGACGACATGCATTAGCCACTTACTTTTGTGATCCATGGCGCCAGGATGGCCTCGGCCTCGCCCATCACCACGGACCAGGGGCGTTCCCGTTTCGAGACCAGCACGGCCGATGGATAGTAGGGCGTGCGGTCGCCCTCGACCGGCCAGGAGCGTTTGAAGCCGTCGCCCAGAATGAAAACCGAGGGGATGCCGAGCGCGCCGGCCAGATGCGCTCCGGTATTGCTGATGGTCACCACGGCGTCCATCGCGGCAACCTGCGCGGCGAAAAGATCCATGTCGACGAGCTGATCGACCGATCTGTCATGAAGAATGCGCTCCGGCTCACCGTCGGTCAGGATCTTCAGATCGGTCTCGATCTGGCCGTACTGCAGCGAGACGAACCGGAGGTCCGGTCGGCCGATCAGGTTTCGCCAGGCGGCAAGCGGCGGCAGGTCTTTGCCGGGATTGGAGCTGCCCCATGCGATACCGACCAACGGCCGTCCTTCCTTCCGGTAGCGGGCGCGAAGTTCAGCGACCCGGGCCGGATCCGGCTTAAGGGGCACGAAATGCTCGCGGATCGTCGCCTCGTCGGTTTCGAAAACGGCAGTCAGATGCTGGACGCCGGCGAAGGCCTGCGCCTCGCCATAGGCAGCCTTGCCGTCAGCGCCGACCGGCCGCACATCGGCGGTCGGAAAAGTGCGCTGAAAGAGCGGTACCAGGCGGCGCTCGACCAGGACGATCGAACGGGCGGCGCGCCCCAGCGCACAGCCGACGGAACTCGCATGATGGATCGCGGTGGCCAGACCCTGCTTTTCGGTTTCCATCAGATCGATCAGCAGTGTCTGGCCCGAAATATCCTGGCCCAGCCACTCGCCATCGACGCGGCCGTTGACGATGTGGCGTCGTGCAATCCTGAGTTCGGCGGCTGCGCCATAAGCGCCCATCCGCATCAGCGCCTTGCTGAGCTCGTCGATCAGGTGGACCTCGCCCCTCGACTTCGCAATGGATCCAAGAGCCAGGGCTTTCGGCAGTGCCGCCGGCCAATCGCGGGACTCGACGCTTCGCCGATAATCCGCCATCTGATCGGCAATGTCGCCGTCGCGCCAGCGAAGGAAGAGCTGCCGGCGGTGACGTCGGAACCAGACCTTGTATTTGTAGCCTGCAAGCGCGACAGCGCGGCGCAACCGGCCGAGAAGTAGGCTACCTTCCATCGCCAGCTCCGCTGATGATTTGCATGACCCGTCCGCCTGCTTCCTGCACTGCCGACGCCCAGGCTCGGCCGCCTTTTCGGGCCAGTCGAACGCTCGGATATGCGGCGACGGTCTCGCCGAAGGCAGGCCAGGATAGTCGAAACCCGTCGTCGAGCATGACAATCGTCGGCACGCCGAGCGCTCCGGCCAGGTTGGCGCCGGTATTGCTGATCGTCACCACCGCGTCGAGCGCCGCAATTTGCGCGGCAAAGCGGTCCATGTCCGTCAACTGGTCGACGGAAGCGTCATGGATGATGCGCCCCGGCGCGTGGCGCTCGAACTCGGAGAGGGCCGGCCCGACATCGCCATATTGCAAGCTGACGAGGCGCCCCGGCAGGCTGCTGAACAGCGTCCGCCAATCGTCCAGGGCCGGCAGATCCTTGCTCTTGTTGAGGCTTCCCCAGGCAAATCCGATCAGGGGACCTGGGCCGCCATCGAGATAGGTACCGCGCAGCTCGGCAACCAGTCGGCGGTCCGGCTCCAGCGGAACGAAGGGCGCGCGTGCCGCCGGGTCGTCCGGCCAGAAATGCTTTGCGAGTGTCTCGAAACCGGCAACGACATCGGCGTCCACCGCCGCCATGTCCTCTTCCCCTTCAATCCTGACATCGAGCGCAGGATATGTTCTGCGATAAAGCGGTGCCAGTCGCGGCTCGACGAAGACGATGCATCGACCGGCAGCCGCAGCTGCTGGACCAAGCAAAGACGCGAACTGGAAAAAGATCGCCAGGTCGCCTTCGCGACGATCGACGAGAAGCGTGCGACCCGCAAGATCACTGCCATCCCAATCGGGTCTGCCGCGCTGCTTGCTCGCCGCCATCAACTGCCAGATGCGATTTCCTCCGTCGAGACGCCTCAGTCCGCGCCCCGCTTTCTTGATCAGGCCGAGATCGCCAAGCTGCTCACCAAGCGCGCCAAGCGCCAGTGCATGGTCGCGAGCAGTTTGCCAGTCACCACGCTGCACGCTTTCCTCCATCAGCCTCATATGCCTTTCGGCACTTTCGTCGGTGTGGCGCGAAGGACGTCTAAGAAGTTCCTTTGCCCGCTCGAGAACCTTCTGCAGCCGCTTGCCGACGGCGCCTTGCGGGCGCAGGTCGGCGGTTTTTGCCTTCTGAAGGATGGTTCGTCTGTTCTGCACGGCGATGTTCTATCGTCCCCGGGGAGCGTCGGAAAGCGTCGTCAGGATCGACGAGAGCCGCCGGCCGGCCTCGTCGAGCACCAGCGACCAAGGGCGCCCCTCCTTGCGAATGACAATGCCCTTCGGATACCAAGGTGTCCGGTCGCCGGTCACCGGCCATGCCGTCTGAAAATTATCGTCGATGAGGAAAACAGTCGGCACGCCAATGGCTCCGGCAAGATGGGCCGCCGTATTGCTGATCGTCACGACAGCATCGAGTGCGGCGACCTGTGCGGCAAAACGGTCCATGTCGACCATCTGGTCGACGCTGTCGTCAAAGATCAGACGCGCGTCGTTGCCGTTGCGAAGGCGCCGCAACGCCGGCTTGATCTGCCCGTACTGGAGCGAAACGAATGTCGCTGGCGTCTGGGCGATGAACCGTGCCCATTCAGGAAAATCAGGCACGTCCTTGGTATGGGACTTGCTGCCCCAGGAGAGGCCGACCAGCGGCAGATCCGTCATCGAGCGATAGCGCTTGCGGAATGTCTCGACGAGTTCAGGATCTGCCCGCAGCGGTACGAAGTCGGCAGCAAGCTTTTCGGCGTCGCGTCCGAACACCCAGGCGAGATCTTCGAAAGTCGCGTGTTTGTCGCCGACCACATCCCGCTGCGCCGGGACCACGGTCGCCTTCGGGAACGTTCGCTGCAGAATTGATACCAGGCGCGGCTCGACCCGAATTGTTGCGCTTTGGGCATAGGCAGCGGCAGCGCCGGCCAGTCGCGCGTGGCGGATAACCCGGCCAAGGCTGCGCGGGTCATCCTCCACAAGATCGATCAGCAGTGTATCCGATCCGAGATTCTCGCCGGTCCACTCGTTGGCGCTTTTCCCTTTCCGCAGCCGGCGAGCGGAAAGCCGAAGCTCAGCTGCCCGCGCAAAGTTGCCAAGGCGTTCGAACGCCTGGCCCGCCTTCTGCATCAGCTCCGGGTCGCGATTATGATCGGCCGTGACAGCCATCTCGTTGGTACCGGCTTCAAGGCCTTTCCAGTCCCTGCGCACGATCAGGGCCTCAACCTTGGCCTGCAGCTCAAGAATGGAACGAGGCTGCTTGGGACTGAAAAACAACCTGCGCACCGCCTTTTTGTACCGGCGCACCTGAAGGCCCAGTCCACCAATCACATACCGGACATAGGAACCGTGATAAAAGCTGGTCATCGGCCTTCAGCGCAATACGCTCTGCCGCAGCTTTTTGCCGCTTTCGACCATCGGATCGGGCGTCTCCAGGTGGAATATCGAACGATATATCTCGCTGTGCTTGGCAAGCTGGTCATGCGTTCCAGCATCGACAAGCTGTCCGGCGTCAAACACGAGAATACGATCGGCCGCCTTGATTGTAGACAGCCTGTGCGCAATGCAGATCACCGTGCGCTGAAATGTGTTGTCGAAGGCTGCCTCCATAACCGCCCGTTCGTTTTCACCGTCAAGCGCCGATGTCGCTTCGTCATAGACGATTACCGCAGCATTCTTGAGCAGGGCGCGCGCGATGGCAACGCGTTGTTTCTGGCCGCCGGACAGGTTGGTGCCGCTTGGCCCGACAAGCGTGTCGAGCCCGTTTTCGAGCGCCGAAGCAAAGCTGGTGACCCGGGCGAGGTTCGCAGCGGACTCGATTTCCTGATCCGTGGCATTCGGGCGGCCGTCGCGAATGTTGTCGCGGATCGAGCCTTCGAACAGGAAGACGTCCTGGGATACCAGTGCGATGTTATCGCGAACGTCGGCCAGGCTGATCTTCGAAATGTCCTTTCCGTCGATCAGGATCCTGCCCTTGTCCGGCTCCATCAGGCGCAGGATCAGATTAACGATGGTGGTCTTGCCGGCGCCGGAGCGGCCGACGATCGCCAGCTTCTCACGAGGTCGCACGTCGAAGGAAACACCCTCGAGCGCGGGGCTGTTGCCGTCATAGGAAAAGGCCACATCTTCAAAGCGGATACCACCATCGACGTCGGTCAGACGCTCGCCCGCGATCGCGAGTCGCCGCTGCTCGGGCGTGTCGATCAAATCATACATCTGCTCGACGGCGACCATTTGCTTCTGGATGTCGACATTGACCCGGGCCAACCTCTTGGCAGGCTCATAGGCAAGCAGGAACGCGGTAATGAAGGCCATGAATTCGCCGGGCGTCTTGCCGTTGCCGAGCGTCTGCCAGCTGGCGTACATAACGAAAAGCCCGATGATCACGCCGCCGCCGGTCTCCATCAATGGGCTCATCAATGCTGACGTCCGATTGATCTGGATGCCACGTCTTTCCATCTTGCGGACGGCCTTTGCAAAGCTGGCGACGGCCTTGTCCTCGAGCTGGAAGGACTTGATGGTGCGGATGCCTTCGACGGCTTCCGTGCCGATCGACTGGACTTGTGCGGCCAATTCCGTCTCGCCCCTCGCCAGCGCCTTGAGCTTCCTTGTTATCGCGCCGACTGACAGGAACAGCATCGGCAGAACCGCCACGGATATCAGCGACATCACCGGGTCCTGCTTGACCATGACGCTGGCCAAGGCAATCAGGGTCAGCAGATCAGAGACGGCGCTGCTCGTGAGGGTGAGAATAACGGTCGCCCCGGCGCGCGCGTTGAACATGATTTTGGAGATGAATTTTGCCGGATGCTGGTTCGCGAAACGGCTGATGTCGAAATACACCATTCGGGAAAATTGCCGGTTTTGCAGGTCCGAAACGATAGCCCGGCGAATCTTTCCCGTCGTGATGGTCTGGCAGTAGGCAGCTATGCCCTTGACCAGGAAAATGCCGATGATGACGGCGCTGATACCCGATACAGCGGCAGCGTCTCGCTCGACATAGATGGTGTTGATCATGACTTTCATGATCCAGGCCGCCGCGCCGGTCGCCGCAGCAGCGGCGATCGAGCACAGCAAACCTGTCACATACAGCATCTTGTGCGGCGGCAGATTTTCGCCAATCAGACGCTTGATCAGCGGATATGCTGGGGCCGTTGACACTCGTTTCTTTGTAATCATCTCGTCGCCGCCCGTTGCGATCCCGTCCGGTCTTCGCGTTATCTTGAAGCGCGAGACGGTTTCGATCACCTGTCTGTGGCTTCGTTCCCGACCGCAGTCAATGCCGAACCGGATCCTTGCACGTCATCGGCTTATGACCGTCGGTTCCTCGCATGCGAGCATAGCGGACCCCAGCCACGCGGCTCTTGCGCCATTCGTCGTCGGCCGCGCTATGCCTGGTCAGTGTTTCGCGAGGACCATGAGATGGCTTCCAAGAGGCGATGTGTGATTGCTTTTGATTGAAAAGCCCACATCCGAAAGCACCGCGATCATCTCCTTATCCTTGCCAGGAGGGACGCGGGCAACGATCGTTTGAGCACGCCCGGCGATGTCGCACAGCACGCGTCGCGCCTTGTCCGCGCCGAGGCTCCACTGCATGTGATGGTAGACCGCCAGCAGCATGACAATGTCGTACTGCGGTTGGAGAACATTTTGCAGCTTCCGGCTGCCAAGATCGAGACAATCGAACCGGCTTTGGACCGGACAACCCAGGAAGATCATCCTGGCCGTCTCGATATGCGGCTTGAGAATGTCGATCCCATGGATCGCACTCGGTCCTAGCTTGGATATCTCATAGGCGACAACACCCATGTTGCAGCCAACATCGAGAATGGATTTCCCGGCGTAGTCGACCTCTGCTGAGAATAGGCCGTCCAGTCTGTCGTCCCACGTTCCCTTGAATCTCTTTTGCTTATTTGACCACCACAAATCATTGTTCTCCAAAAACGGCGCCGAACTGGTTTCCTTGACGGAGGGGGACCGTGCGCCCGGCCTAACTCGGTCCAGTTGCTGGCGCGCAAACGACACTGTCCTGAGCGTCCTGTAAACGCAACCGCGGGAGAAAGGAACTCCTGATCACAGCATCCTGCGAAGACGTTTCGGTAAGTTGACGAACACCCGGCCCCGACAAATCGACATACTGGTTGGAAATGGCAACGTCGCTTGGCGCCCCCTACCCGTGCCTGCCCTCGAGTTCCTGAAACGCACGATAGCCCGGGCCGGCACACGCAGGGACATAAGTAATGGCCCGTCGGCAAGGCAAGCCATATTTGTTCTTGCTTTGTGCCGGCAGCTATGCTACTAATTTGCCTATGGTGCTGATTTGCACCAACGACCGTCTTGCCACGACATGCGGTTTTTCAGCCAGGCTCGATCAAAGCCCGCATCGCCGGGCTTTTTGGCCAATCAAGGTCGAGCGCCGGCCTTTTCGGCAGCTTCCGAGAATGGAAATCGGAAAAGCAGCTTCCGGTTCTCGTCGCAGATTTCGAAGGAAAGGCCTGTCAGGACTGGGCCGCCGCTGAGCAGACCCTCGGCCAGGATTTCCTTGGCCGAAGCCATTGCGTTATCCTGAGCCGCGGACAAACCGTCCAACTCCTGACCTTCGAAATCTTCCGTCAAGCGGCCCTCATTGTTTCGGAAATGGAAAAAATATCTCGGCATGGCTGCTCCGGTCGGTCGGTTTCTCTAATGCATGTCGCGCAAAACTGTGCAGCGGTTTAGCGGCAACGACATGCACAAAAACAAGCACTTAAAGCGCGTCGCATGAGGCCGATCGACGCGATGCGCATTAGTGGCGAGCGCCTCAGGAACAGCGTCGGATTTGTGCACGACAGCACCGTGCGATTTTGGCGTTCGGATTCATGGCGTTTAGGCCTTCATGCGTCAGGTTGATCGAACAGCACCCCCAGCCCGTGTTCGAACGCACATGCCGCAATCATGTCGTCCAGGGCTTTTCCGGAGACCGGGCAATTCGGCATGACAGCCCTGATCGCGATCTCAGCCGCTGCGGTGGAAACCGCATCGTGGCGCCTCTTCCTGGTCTCCATGTATTGCTCGAGCAGAATTTTCAGGCGCCGCGCGGCAATCTCGTCAACGACCATCGTTCTCCCTCGATTCGGCACAATGTCCGTCTTCCGGGTCTGTCCTCCGGATGAAGGTCCGCTGCCATTGGGTAGCAGCGGACCACTCGGCTGGGTGAGCCAATGACCCGAGGCGGGGTGTCTCGGACCGCCACCACAATAGCTTCGGCAGGCCACTCGTTCCACAGAACGCTGTCGTTGGTAATTTTCGTACACTGAGCATTGGCACAGACAGTCTGCGACCGTGGGATTTTTGCGCTATGCCCGTACCTGATAACCGGATCAGCTTCGGCTTCGATCGACATAGCTGTAGATGCCCGCGCCGATCGCGACCGCTCCTAGAGTGATCAGAATCGATGGCACACCCATCGACGTGGCGATGATTCCCCAGACAATGGCGACGGCAATTGCGCCGGCCGTTCCCAGCACCAGTCTAAGCCGTTTCGACATTTTCCATTCCCCCAAAAGTGCATCTTTGGCCTTTTCCGGTCGAAATACCGCAATGCGGCACCATTGTCTGCGCTTCGTCCAACTTTTTATGCCGCCCCTGAGCCCCGACCGCTGAGGCGTAAGCGATCCGTATGCGGGCTTGTCGCAAACACCCACTCGACAACGAGGACGCTTGGGCGTGAGCCCGAGAAGCGAGGCGTCAGAAAGCGAGGTATCTATGCAAATTTTCGGAATTTACTCCGGTTCACAATCATGGCCATGGCAGCCACGACAACCGCACTAGTCATCACGGGCCTTACCCCCGTGACAACCGAAGCGACTTTGATTTGCCATGGGTCGGTCTGCCAGAAGGCGAGCAATGAAGGCAGTGCCTTCGGCACCAAATATCAGCGCAAGTGCACCTGCGAAAATGTAAACGAGGGCGCTAACAACCATCCCTCCCCACGCAACGTCAACAAGAGGCCCATCGGCGGCTCAAGCAGCGGCGGATCGAGCGGCGCCAGCAGCTCAAGCGGCACTACTGGATAGTGCCGGAATACCGGTGTGAGTTTTACGCCCCCTACTGGGCAGCGCTCTACGACACCTTGCCGGCGCTGCTCGTCGGTCGCCGATCGGGTGCTCCGGCTGAATGCCATCCTTGCTCGGACGATCTGCGGCAGTCGGTGCTATCGCCTCAAGGCGTGATCGCGATGCCGATCCTCGCCGCTCATCGGTAACGGCCGATCGCCCTCGAGCAGGCGGGTGATCCGGGCGAAGCCGGCAAAAGCCTTTCGCGCTTCCTCGGCCGACATCCGGCCGGCCATGGCCGCAGCGCAGCAATTCACGGCGCACTGGTAAACCGGCCCGCGCCGCCCGGCCGGCCATTTTCGCAAGAATGCCATTGCTTCGGCAACGCTGTCGATCTCCTCCACGGGCTGTCCCTGTCCGCGCAAAATCCGCACGGGCGAAAAGAATTGCAAGCGGTCCATCATTTCCTCCCCGTCGACCGGATGCGTGCGATCGAACCCCACTAAACTCGCGAACCCGACTTTGGTTCCCGGCAAAAGAGGGCTTGGCCTGAAAAATGTTGGCTGGACGAGACGAGCAGCGGTGGAAGCGCCCGGCAGCTTCAATTGGGTGACATCTTGCCCCAATTGGGTGACATCTTGCCATTGTACGGGAACGTTAGCGCGGCTGATGCATTTCGATGCCACGAGCAGTCTTTTTGAGGGAAATGCCAAAACATGAGAATAGCCCATGTGGCGCCGCTCCATGAATCCGTGCCACCCCGGTTCTATGGAGGGACGGAGCGCATCGTCTCCTATCTGACCGAAGGATTGCTCGAGCTTGGCCATGACGTGACCCTGTTCGCCAGCGGCGATACCAAGACGTCGGCGAAATTGGTGGCGTGTCGCGAGCGCGCGCTCCGTCTCGATCCACGCCCGCACAAATCCGAAACCGCGGCGCATCTCTCGATGCTCGCCGAGGTGAGGAGCCGTGCGCAACAGTTCGACATCATCCATTTCCATCTCAGCCACTTCCTGCATTTTCCTTTCTTCGAACACATGCCCGACCGGACGGTGACGACACCGCATGGCAGGCTCGACTATGTCGACCTGGCCCCGGCCTACGAACATTTTCCGCGCTTTCCGATGATCTCGATTTCGCGCAGCCAGAGAACCGGGCTACCCAGGGCCAATTGGCTGGCGACCATCCATCACGGGCTACCGATCAATATGTACAAGCCGACTTTCGAGACGGAGGTGGACGAGCCGTATCTGGCCTTTCTCGGCCGGCTGTCGCGCGACAAGCGCCCAGAGCGTGCCATTGAGATCGCCTTGCGCTCCGGGCTGAAACTGAAGCTTGCGGCAAAGATCGGCGACGACGACCGCGCTTTTTTCCACGACACGGTCGAGCCGCTGATCGACGGCGACCGTGTCGACTATATCGGCGAGATCGAAGAGGACAGAAAAGCGGAATTCCTCGGCAAGGCGGCCGGCCTGCTGTTTCCGATCGATTGGCCGGAGCCGTTCGGTCTTGCCGCGATAGAGGCTATGGCCTGTGGCACGCCGGTAATCGCCTGGAAATGCGGTGCCCTGCCGGAGATCATCGACCACGGCGTGACCGGTTTCCTTGTCGATACGGTCGATGCCGCGGTCACCTCGATACCGGAATTGCTGCGCCTCGACAGGCGACAGGTGAGAGCCGTGTTCGAAAACCGTTTTTCTGCCACGAGAATGGCCCACGACTATGTGGCTGCCTATGCGCGCCTGATCGGTACTCCCGGTGAAGCGAGAGCGTCCTGATCGGCGTCATTGTGGACGTTGGAACGAAACGACAGAGCTTGTGACGTATGAATCAACTCGACGAGCGTAAGCTTGATCCCGCCGTAGCCCTTGCTTCCCTCGACGAGGTTGCGCCCCGGGAGCCGCACCGGCTGTTCGCCCTCAAGCAAGCCGACTGCTTCGCGGTGGCCGACGCCTATGGCGACATCCGCGGCGCCGGCGATGGCTTTTTCCGAGACGACACGCGTGTGCTTTCGGAATTCCGGCTGACGGTCGGTGGCCGGCAAATGTCGTTGCTCGGCGCCTCGCTCAGCCAGGACAATGTGCTTTTCACCTCGAACCTGACCAATCTGCCGATCCAGAGTGTCGGTGGCCGCGACATTCCGCAGGGCGCGATCCACATAGAACGCGTCAGGCTGCTTTGGCAGGACCGGCTGTTCGAGCGCATCACCCTTTCCAACTACAGCCAGGAATCGTCGGCCATTCGGGTTTCGTTGCATTTCGCAGCAGATTTCCGCGACATGTTCGAGGTGCGCGGTTCGACCCGGCTCAAGCGCGGAATAGCCCACGCCGCCGAGACCAGTCCGACATCCGTGGTGCTTCGATATGACGGGCTGGACCAGCTCGTGCGCCTGTCGGCGATCTCGTTCTCGCAGGCGCCGGACAATTTGACCGCCAGCCGCGCGGATTTCCTGGTTGCGGTGACGAAGCGCAGCAGCGAGGTCCTCTATATCGAGGTCGGCCCGGAAGTGGCGGAGACACCCGACCGCGACCGTTTTCGGGCTGCCGCCGCCCGCGCTCGCTTCGGCATGCGCGCCAAACGCCGCCACGGCGCGACGGTGCACAGCTCCGGCCGCGTCTTCAACGACTGGATCGAACGCGCGCGCGCGGACGTGGCGTTGCTGACCACCGAGCTTTCAACCGGACCTTACCCCTATGCCGGCATACCCTGGTTCTCGACGGCATTTGGCCGCGACGGGGTGATTTCCGCATTGCAGATGCTGTGGTTGAATCCAGGGCTGGCGCGCGGCGTACTCGCCTTTCTCGCCCAGCATCAGGCGACCGAAACGTCGCCGTTCAGCGATTCGCAGCCGGGCAAGATCATGCACGAGACCCGCAAGGGCGAGATGGCGGCACTGCGGGAGCTCCCGTTCGGCCGCTATTACGGCGGCGTCGATACCACGCCGCTCTACATTCATCTCGCTTGCGCCTATGCGGATCGTACCGGCGACATGGCGTTCGTCGACAGCCTGTGGCCATCGCTCTGTGCAGCGGCCGAATGGACGGAGGAGACAAGCCGCGCGACCGGCTTCGTTACCTACCAGCGCGGCGCCGAGACCGGCCTTGCCAACCAGGGCTGGAAGGACAGTTTCGATTCCGTCTTCCATGCCGATGGCCGCATGCCCAAGGGGCCGATCGCCCTGGTCGAGGTGCAAGGCTACGTCTTTGCCGCGTTCCGTGGGCTGGCGGCGCTCGCCCGCCGCCGCGGCGAGGACGACAAGGCCGATCATTGGGAGGAACGCGCCGAAACCATGCGCGCCGCGGTGGAACGCCATTTCTGGATGGACGATCTCAATTTCTATGCACTGGCGATCGATGGTGCAGGCGAGCTCTGCAAGGTACGGACGTCGAATGCCGGCCATCTTCTCTTTGTCGGGCTGCCCGAGCCGGAACGGGCGCAGATGGTCGCCGATCAGCTGCTCTCTGCGTCGTTCCACTCTGGTTGGGGAGTGAGGACGCTGGCCGACGATGCGATATTCTTCAATCCGATGTCCTACCACAATGGTTCGATCTGGCCGCACGACACCGCCATGTGCGGTGCCGGCCTGGCACGTTATGGCGTGCGCGACAGCGTGGTCCGGCTGATGAGCGGCACGTTCGAATCGGCTGTCCATTTCAACATGCGGCTGCCGGAACTGTTCTGCGGCTTTACCCGGTCGCCGGGCGAAGCGCCCATCGCCTATCCCGTCGCGTGCCTGCCGCAGGCCTGGTCGGCGGGATCGGCCTTCATGCTGATGCAGGCCTGCCTTGGGCTCGAAATCGACGGCTGGAACAGCGAAATCCGGGTCACCCGCCCAAGGCTGCCGATCGGCATCGACACGCTGACATTGCGGCATCTAGGTGTCGGCTCGACAGTGGTCGACCTCACATTCCAGCGTGTCGGCGACCGGGTCGTTGCCTTTCTCGCCGATCGGCATGAGGGGATGGTGCCGCTCATCGTGCGCACTTGATGCCGCCGCGCTGCGGCGCATTGAAAATGACGTGCGGCATTGCAATCGTCCGGAACCGATAGCCTCTTTGTGCGTTGCAAAAATGGGCGGGGCGGGGATGGTGTTGTTGTCATATGGCGGCGAACCAGAAAACAAATAAAAAACGGCTATCGGCCGGCCGGAGGCGAGATCACATTCCATGTCAGATTATACTGTAAACCTGCTCTGGGTTTTGCTGATTGCAAGTTTTGGCTTTTCTGCTTTTGCCATTCTCCTGTCGATATCCCGCCAGCGTCGCGGCCGCGCAACGGCGGCCGCATACACGCCGAGCGAGGATGTCGCGTCGGAAGCGGCACGCAAGGTGCTGCGCGAGTTCGAAAAGAACGGCCAGTCGGCCGATGCGGCACTGGTCACATGGTCGCCCGACACGTTGCGCAAGATCCTGGCCGACGACCTGCCGGACGCACAGGTCATCGTGGTGTCCAACCGCGAACCCTACATCCACAACATCAAGGACGACGGGGTCCAACTTTTGGTGCCGGCCAGCGGGCTGGTTTCGGCACTCGAGCCCATCACCCGCGCCTGTGCCGGCACCTGGATCGCCTATGGCGGCGGCACGGCAGACCGCCTCACCGTCGACAAGGACGACCGGGTGCAGGTGCCGCCAGGCAATCCGTCCTACACGCTGCGCAGGGTCTGGCTGACGGAGGAGGAATATCAGGGCTATTATCTGGGCTTCGCTAATGAGGGCCTATGGCCGCTTTGCCATATCGCCTTCACCCGCCCCGTGTTTCGCGCCTCGGACTGGGACGCCTACGAGGCCGTCAACCGCAAATTCGCCGATACGGTGGTTGCCGAAGCCCGCAACGAACGGCCGATCGTGCTGGTGCAGGACTACCATTTCGCGCTGCTGCCGCGCATGATCCGCCAGCGCCTGCCGGACGCGATAGTCATCACCTTCTGGCATATCCCTTGGCCCAATTCGGAAGTATTCAGCATCTGTCCGTGGCGTGAGCGGATCCTGGAAGGACTGCTCGGCAGTTCGATCATCGGCTTTCATACCCAATTCCATGCCAACAACTTCACCGAAAGTGTCGACCGCTTTCTGGAGAGCCGGATCGAACGGGCAGACGCGGCAATCTCCTATGGTGGGCAGACCACATTGGTCCACGCCTATCCCATTTCCATAGAATGGCCGGCCCAATTGCTGGCAAAACTGCCGTCTGTGGAGGAGTGCCGCGCCAGCGTGCGCGACAGATTCGGCCTGTCTGCGGATACCAAACTATGCGTTGGCGTCGAGCGCCTCGACTACACGAAAGGCATTCTCGATCGCTTCCATGCCTTGGACGAATTGTTCACGAGATATCCCGAATGGATAGGCAAGGTGGTTTTCCTGCAGATCGCCGCGCCGAGCCGGGGGACATTGCCCGCCTACCAGCAACTCCACGACGAATGCCGCCGCTGTGCCGAGGAGCTCAACCGGCGCTATGGCAGCGAGACATACAGCCCTATCCTGATGGTCGCCGAACATCATCGGCAGGAGCAGGTCTACGAGGTCTATCGCGCCGCCGACATCTGTATGGTCACCAGTCTGCATGACGGCATGAACCTTGTCGCCAAGGAATTCGTCGCAGCGCGCGACGACGAACAGGGCGTGCTTTTGCTCAGCACCTTCGCCGGTGCCTCGCGCGAACTGCTGGAAGCACTGATCGTCAACCCCTACGATGCGGCCATGATGAGCGAGGCGCTGTTGCAGGCGCTGACGATGACGCCGGAAGAGCAGCGCGAACGTTTGCGGCCGATGCGCGAGATGGTCCGCGACAACAATGTCTACCGCTGGGCCGGCAGTATGCTGCTGGACGCCGCGCGCCTGCGCAAACGCGGCGATCTCGACAGGGTGACCGGAACCGGCGAGCGCCCGCCATCGAACACCAACAACGTCATCTCGATGTTCGAGCGGGCTCGGAAGGCAGCGTCGTGAAAAGCTTTGAACAACCGCCGGCGTTGAACCTGTCGGAAGGGCAATGGGCGCTGTTCCTCGATATCGACGGAACCCTGCTGGAACACGCTGCCCATCCCGACGCGGTGTTCGTCGGCGAGGAATTGCGCAATCTGCTCGAACGCATCGAGCGGCGGCTGGATGGTGCGGTCGCCTTCATCACCGGCCGATCGATTCCCGCCGTGGACAAACTGTTCCATCCGCTGAAGCTGCGGATCGCCGGACTGTATGGGCTGGAGCACCGGCTGACGCCGAGCGGTCCGATCGATGCCGCCGACGCGCCGGCCGACATCGCCGCCCTTGCGGACGAGATCGAGGCCGAACTGGGCAGCGGCAAGGTCTATGTCGAGCGCAAGGGGCCGGTCCTTGCCGTTCATACAAGAGCAGCACCGCAACTGCTTGCACCCGCAATCCAGCTCGTCGAACAGGCATTGGCCCGGCTTCCGAAGGGTTATCGGGTGCTTCCGGGAAACGCCGGCGTCGAGCTCATGCCTTTGGAAGCCGTCAAAGGTGCTGCCATCCGGCGTTTCATGGACATTCCGCCCTTTGTCGGCGGGCGGCCGATATTCCTCGGAGACGATACATCGGACGAACACGGTTTCGAGGCGATCAATAAAATTGGCGGCATCTCCATCCGCGTGAAGCCGAACGGACCGACGACCGCAAACTATGCCCTCGACGACGTGACCGGCGCAATAGCCTGGCTCGAGGCCAATTTCGAGGCCTTGCCGGTCTCTTGATCATCTGAATATCAACACGCCTTATTCGATCTTGCCGTCCACGATGTGAATGCGGCGATCCATGCGCGCCGCCATGTCGAGATCGTGCGTAACCGCCACGACGGTCTTGCCGCGCTCGCGCACCAGATTCTGCAGGATCGTGAAGACCTGCTCGGAGCTCTTGCTGTCGAGGCTCCCCGTCGGCTCATCGGCGAGGATAAGCGGCGGGTCGTTGGCGAGCGAACGTGCCACCGCGACGCGCTGACGCTGGCCGCCGGAGAGCTGGTCAGGCCGCTTGTCGAGATGCTCGCCGAGTCCAAGGGATGACAGCAACTCGCCCGCCCGTTCGCGCATCACGGGTCGGGCCAGCCGACCAAGCTTGCGCATCGGGATTTCGACATTTTCGCGCGCCGTGAATTCCGGCAGAAGGAAATGAAACTGGAAGACGAAGCCCAGCGTCGAAAGCCGTGTCTGCGCGCGCTCCCTTTCATTCATAGGCTCGCTATCGCGTCCGCCTATCCTCAAGGTCCCGCCTGTCGGCCGGTCGAGCAACCCAAGCAGATAGAGCAGCGAGGACTTACCGGAGCCGGAGGGACCGGTCACGGCGACGAATTCGTTGTCGTTGATCGTGAGCGTGATGTCCTTGACCAGCGTAACGGGGACCGTCTCGGGCAAGATGCGGGTCAGTCTCTCGGTCTCGATGAGTGCGCTCATGACGCGCCTCGGATAATCTCGACGGGGTTCAGGCGCGCCGCACGGCGCGCCGGCAGGTAGCCGGCCACTGCCGCCGAGCCCAGCGCGAAAGCCGACGCGATGACGTAGTGCATCAAGCTCCAAGCGATCGGCAGCCGGGTCATCTCCTGGCCAGTCGCGGCGATCTCGAAACGCACCAGCGACAGTGCATAGGTCATGGAGAAGCCAAGCACCCCGCCGAGCACAGAGCCGGCAGCGCCGATCGCCACGCCTTCCAGCAAAAAGAGCCGGCGCATGTCGGACTCCGGGAAGCCAAGCGACTTCATGATGGCGATGTCGCGCGCCTTCTCGTGCGTGATGGTGGAGATGATGTTGTAGATGCCGAAGCCAGCAACCAGCATGATCGCGCCGACGACGGTGTACATGATGACGTTGCGCACGACGAGTGCTTCGAGGATCGATTCATTGGCCTCCTGCCACGCCACGGCCTTGTAGCCCAGTTCGGCCTCTGCACGATGCGCCACCGCCGGAGCGCGGTTGGGGTCGTCGAGCTTGATGCGGATATCGTTGATGGCGTTTGGCCGCGCTGAGAGAATCTGCGCGTTCTTCAAAAGCACATAAGCTTCGCCTTCGTCGCGCGCGGTGGTGCCGGTGTGGAAAAGGCCGGCGATCTTGAAATTGCGCGTGAGCCCTTCCGAGGAGACCGCCGTTATCGTATCGCCGAACCCGGCACCGAGCCGGCTCGCCATCGTGTTGCCGATCAGCACGTTGTTGCCGCCCGCGGCAAGTTCCGAAAAGCTGCCTTCGACGAACTCTCCGACGATCGGTGAAACGCCGGTCTCGCGCTGCGGATCGACCCCGATGATAGCTGCGCCCACTTCGCGGCTGGAATAGCGGATCACGCCCTGCGTCTTGAGGCTTGCTGCGAACCGGCCGGGAATCCAGCTCTCCAGCCAAGAGGTCGCGGCGGTCGGGTTGATAATGCCGCGTCGATCGTCGCGTGGCCGGAGCCCCGAGATGGCGGCGGTCTCGAAGTAGTCCTCGGCCGGCTGCCGGCGGGCGGTGCGCTGCTCGTCGGTGATGTCGACATGCGGCATCGTGTCGACGAGCTGCCTGACGAAATCGTCCTGCCCGCCCTGCATCAGCGCCGCCATCGCAATTGAGAAGCCGACACCCACCGCGACGCCGACTATGGCGACCAGCGTCTGGCGGCCGCGGCCGGCGATATGCGTTACGGCAATGTCGACGATCAGCGCCATCGTTGCCTATCTCTCCTGCGCGGCGGCGATGCTCACGCGCGCACCGTCGCCGAGGTCAGCGGGATAGGGCGAGACGATGCTGGCCTTCTCGTCGATGCCTGACCGTACCTCGACGCCATTGGTGCCACGAATGCCCGTGCGGATTTCACGGCGCCCGGCCTTGCCGCCTTCGACCATGAACACATTGTTCCCTTCGATCGCGACGGACGGGATCAGCAGCGCGTTTTTCGAGACGCGGATGACGATGTTCACGTCGGTCGACATGCCTATACGAAGCAGCGTATTGTCCGGCAGGCGGAAGCGGACGCGATAGGTCTTCGTCACCGGATCGCCCTTGGGCGTGATGCTGTCGACCACCGCTTCCAGATTCTGCCGAGGGAACGCGTCGGATTTAAGCAGCGCGCGCTGGCCGATCTCGACCCGTGGAATGTCCTCCTCGTTGACCTCGGCGACCACCAGGAGCGGCTTCGGCTCGCCGACCCAGAACAACACCGTGCCGAGTTCGGCGACCTCACCCACCTCCCCGTCCTGCCTGAGCACGACGCCGGCGCTCGGCGCTCGTAAGACGTAGGTGTCGAGCCGCGCTTTCTGTCCGGCAACCAGCGCTTCGATCTGGCCAAGCTCGCTTTGCGCGCGATCGAGCGCCTGCTGGCTTGCCGCACGCCTTTCGGCAAGCACGGTCAGCCTCCGGAGCTCTTCCTGGGCAAGTGCTTGACGCGCCTCGAGTTCGCCAAGCGCCGCCCGCGCTTCACTGTCGTCGAGCCTGGCGAGTACGTCGCCCTGCCTAACTCGCGACCCCTCGCAATTGCATTGCTCGACGATCCGCTCGCGAACCACGGGAGCCACCTTGGCCCAGGTTCGCGGCTCGACGGAGCCGCTCGCATAGACAATTTCCGCCGCGTCGCCGCGTTGTGGCGTCACGACCGAAACCTTGGCCGGCTGCAACACATACCAAGCGCCGAAAGCAGCAGTCGCCGCGACAAGAACGATGCCGACAGTCCAACGTATCCGTCGCAAGAAGCTCTCCCTCCACCATCGAATGCGAACGTCGGAGCGGTGGCAGACATAGCATTAGACCGACCGTCGGTCTATAAAAGTTGCATAAAGAAACGGTTCGTGCTCCTCTTGCCCCCTGTACTTTTTGAGGTTGATTTTGCCCCGAGTAATAAAGCCGCCGGAGATACGATCCGCCGAGCTCCTCGACTGTGCCCAGCGGCTTTTCTTCGAGCATGGCTACGACAACACGACGGTGAACGACATCATCCGCGAGGCCGGCTTGTCGAAGGGTGCGTTCTATCACTATTTCGCGTCGAAGGAGGCCCTGCTGGAGGCGCTCGCCAGACGTCTCGCACGTGACAGCCTTGCCGAGCTGCAACCCCTCCTCGACGACCCGTCACTCGATGGGATTGACCGGCTCAATGCGCTCTTTGCCGGCTCGCGACGGCTGAACATCGAGCTTGCCCCGCAATTGCGAAAAACGTTCTTCGTCGTGTTCCGGCCCGAGAACCTTGCCCTCTTCCATCGGGTCGACCAGGCGGCCAGGGAACTGGCCGAGCCGATAATCACAAATCTGCTCAGGAAGGGAAGCGAGGAAGGCATTCTCGACGTGCCCGACCCGCAAGCTTTTGCCGAGATGTTCCTGCAACTCCGGCTGACCTTTCGGGACGTGATGCACCGCGCCCTGCTACAGGCCGAACAGGGTAATATCGACGAAGCAGCGCGGCTGCTCGAGGGCCGATTGCGGCTCTACGGCATCGCAATCGACCGGCTTTTGAAGTTGCCCGATGGAACGATAGAAGCCGTGCAGCCCGGTTTTGCCCGGGCTTTTCTCGAAGCCGGACCGTAAGCCGCTGACAGCGATGGAGGAGAGTTGATGAGTAGGAAATCGCGTGCTTCGACCGATGCTGTTCTCAAGGAACTGCGCGCCTTCGGCCTCACCTATCCGGGCGCCGAGACAAAGAGTCCGTGGCCTAGTCACGACGATCTCGCAGTGAAAGGCAAGACCTTTGCTTATTTGAGCCTTGAAGGCGAACCGTTCAGCATCTCCCTCAAACTCCCCTACAGCGGCGACGAGGCGAGAAAGCTCCACTATGCGTCGCCGACGGAGTACGGCCTTGGCAAGAGCGGATGGGTGACGTTCGAACCAGCACCGGACGAACTGCCACCGATCGGACAACTGAAGTCATGGCTCGATGAGAGTTATCGCGCACAAGCGCCCAAAAAGCTTGCCGCCCTGATCACGCACAAGGTGGACCCTGGAGCTTAGGTCGAGCGATCGGTGTCACCCCACCGAATCGCCGGCGCTAGAAGCTCAACGACGCCACGCCGATAAGCGCGTTTCTCATTGAATGACTTTAAGCCCAAAGCCGGCAAATCGTCTGCTTGCCGGTTCCCCTGCGTCAGGCTTAACCTGCGTGCCTGCGTGGAGGCGCGTGCGGTTGCAAGGGGAGGACATAGCAATGACAATACAAGGCGCATCACCGGACCTGTACAATGAGGATCTCGCTCCGGCGAAGGTTCGAAACTGGGGACCGTTCTCGATCTTCAACGTCTGGACGTCGGACGTCCACAGCCTGTGGGGCTACTATCTCGCTGCCAGCCTGTTCCTGTTCTGCGGCGGCTTCGTCAACTTCATCATCGCCATCGGTATCGGTTCGCTGATCATCTATGCGTTGATGAACATGGTCGGCTATGCCGGCGTGAAGACCGGGGTGCCCTACCCTGTCCTGGCGCGTGCCTCCTTCGGCATCTGGGGCGCCAACATACCGGCGCTGGTGCGCGCCATCGTCGCCTGCTTCTGGTACGGCGCACAGACGGCGGCCGCCTCCGGGGCGATCGTAGCCCTGCTGATCCGCTCGCAATGGTTCGCCGACTTCAACCAGAGCACACATTTCCTCGGCCATTCCGGGCTCGAGGTGATCTGCTTCGCCGTCATCTGGGCGCTGCAACTCCTGATCATCCAGAAAGGCATGGAAACGGTGCGCCGCTTCCAGGATTGGGCCGGACCGGCGGTGTGGGTGATGATGCTGATCCTGGCGATCTATCTTTGCATCAAGGCAGGCACCTTCGCTTTCACCAGCGACATCCCGATGGATGTGCTGCTGGAAAAGACAAAGGACGCGGGCGTGCCGGGCACGCCGGGCTCCTGGACCTCGCTGTTTGCGGTGGCCGCGATCTGGGTGACCTATTTCTCCGCGCTCTATCTCAACTTCTGCGATTTCGCGCGCTACGCCCCCGACAAGGCATCGCTGCGCAAGGGCAACATCTGGGGCCTGCCGGTCAATCTTATCCTGTTCTCGCTGGTCGCCGGCGTTACCACGATCGCCGCCTTCGACGTCTATGGCGAGGTGCTGCTGCATCCCGACCAGATTTCGGCGAAATTCGACAGCTGGTTCCTGGCGGCGCTCGCAGCCCTGACCTTTGCGGTGGCGACGCTCGGCATCAATGTGGTGGCGAACTTCGTGTCGCCGGCCTTCGACTTCTCCAATGTCTTTCCACGCCAGATCGACTTCAAGAAGGGCGGCTACATCGCGGCGCTGATCGCGCTGGTGCTCTATCCATTCGCGCCCTGGGAAGGCAGTGCCGCCTCCTTCGTCAACATCATTGGCGCAACGATGGGGCCGATCTTCGGCGTGATGATGGTCGACTATTACCTGATCCGGAAGGGCGAGGTCGACGTCGATGCGCTCTACAGGGAGAATGGCGAATTCCGCTTTCAGGGCGGCTGGCATGTCAATGCCTTCATCGCCGCCGGTATCGGCGCGGTCTTCTCCTCGATCCTGCCCAACTTCAACAGCCTGCTGCCGTCATGGTGGGGCGTCTATGGCTGGTTCTTCGGCGTGGCAATTGCCGGCGTCATCTACTACGTGCTGCGCACCATGGCACTCGGTGCCAGAGCCAGGATAGCCAAGGCCTGAGCGATTTGGGGCGGCGCGAGCCGCCCCGTTTATTCTGCGACCATCTCGGCCAGGCGGCGCACGGTATTCCAGTTGCGCGAGGTGCCGATGCCGAGACGTTTGTGACTGACCGCCGCAAGCAGCCGCGAACTCGGCGTCTCGCGGGAAAAGACGATCCAGATGTCGCCGCCGACAATCCGCAGCTTCTCGTCCTTGCCGGCATACGCCTCAAGCGCCGCGGCGGTCTCGGCGGGAACGGGCGCCCGCATCACGCGCACCGCCACCTGGTCCGCGGCCTCAGCCGATTCGGCTGGGAACGGATTGCCGGCCGCCAGCCTTAGCCAGCCGTCGGCGCGGCGCACGATGATGTCGACGTGGCGGCCGAAAGTCTTTGCGAACGCCGCCTCCAGCCGCTGCTCCAACGCCGCAAGTTCTGTTTCTTGCGCCTCGAAAACCAGATTGCCGGTCGCCACCAGCGTGCGCGGGTTATTCAGACCCAGGCCTTCGGCCATCGCCTTCAGATCGGACATGACGACCCGCCGCCCCTCGCCCAGGACAATGCTGTAGAGCAGCGCGACGTAAGTTTGCATGGGCGGCTAGTTAGACCAGCCGCGACTGCTCTACCGCCGCCTCGATGAAGCTGGCAAACAGCGGGTGCGGATCGAGCGGCCGGCTTTTCAACTCGGGATGGTACTGCACGCCGATGAACCAGGGGTGGTCGGGATATTCGACCGTTTCCGGTAGCACGCCGTCCGGCGACATGCCGGCAAACACCAGGCCGCAATCCTCGAGCCGCTCCTTATAGTCGACATTGACCTCGTAGCGGTGGCGATGGCGTTCGGAAATCTGGGTATCGTCATAGATCTCGGCGATCTTCGATCCCTTGGCGAGGTCGGCCTGGTAGGCACCGAGCCGCATAGTACCACCAAGGTCGCCGGTTTCCCTGCGCTTTTCCAGCATGTTGCCCTTCAGCCATTCGGTCATCAAGCCGACAACCGGCTCCTCGGTTGGACCAAACTCGGTCGATGATGCGTGCTCGACGCCGGCCAGCGAACGCGCCGCCTCGATGCAGGCCATCTGCATGCCGAAGCAGATGCCGAAATACGGCACCTTGCGTTCGCGCGCGAACTTCGCCGCCAGGATCTTGCCCTCCGAGCCGCGCTCGCCAAAACCGCCGGGGACGAGAATGCCATGGACCTTCTCCAGCCACGGCGCCGGGTCTTCCTTCTCGAATATCTCGCTTTCGATCCAGTCGAGCTTGACCTTGACCCGGTTGGCGAGGCCGCCATGCGACAGCGCCTCGATCAGCGATTTGTAGGCGTCCTTGAGGCCGGTATATTTGCCGACGACGGCAATGGTCACTTCGCCTTCCGGATTGTGGATGCGGTTGGACACCGCTTGCCACCGTTCCATGCGCGGCTTCGGCGCCGGATCGATGCCGAAGGCCGCCAGCACTTCCGAATCCAGCCCTTCATTGTGATAGGCCATCGGCACGTCGTAGATATGCGGGACGTCGAGCGCCTGGATGACGGCGCTTTCGCGGACATTGCAGAACAGCGACAGCTTTCTGCGCTCTTCCTTGGGGATCGGCCGGTCGGCGCGGACCAGCAGTATGTCGGGTGCGATGCCGATGCCGCGCAACTCCTTGACCGAATGCTGCGTCGGCTTGGTCTTCAGTTCGCCTGCCGTCGGAATGTAAGGCATCAAGGTCAGGTGGACGTAGACGGCGTTGTTGCGCGGCAGGTCGTTGCCGAGCTGGCGGATCGCCTCCAGGAACGGCATCGCTTCGATGTCGCCGACGGTGCCGCCGATCTCGCACAGCACGAAATCGTAGTCGTCATTGCCGTTGAGGACGAAATTCTTGATCTCGTCGGTGACGTGCGGAATGACCTGCACGGTAGCGCCGAGATAGTCGCCGCGCCGCTCGCGCTCGATGATGTTCTTATAGATGCGGCCGGTGGTGATGTTGTCCTGCTGGTTGGCCGAGCGGCCGGTGAAGCGCTCATAATGGCCAAGATCGAGATCGGTCTCGGCCCCGTCATCGGTCACGAAGACTTCGCCGTGCTGATAGGGCGACATCGTGCCGGGATCGACATTGAGATAGGGATCGAGCTTTTTGATGCGTGCGCGATAGCCCCGCGCCTGCAAGAGAGCCCCAAGGGCCGCTGCAGCAATGCCTTTTCCAAGTGAGGAAACCACGCCGCCTGTGATGAATACATATCGCGCCATGGGAGTCATCGCTTAACGCGGCCGAATTGATTCCGCCAGAGAAAAAACCGCCGCGAAGGCTTTTTCCCAAGAAGGCGCTCTGGTCGTTGGCGTATCAAAACAAAAGGGCCGGCGAGGCCGGCCCTTTTGGCACGATCTGTCAAAGCGTCAGATGATGACGACTTTGGTGCCTACTTTCACCCGGCGGTAAAGGTCCATGACGTGCTCGTTGATCATACGGAAGCAGCCATTGGAGGCGCTGGTTCCGATTGACTGCGGCGCGATGGTGCCGTGAATGCGCAGGTGGGTATCTTTCTTGCCGTCGTAAAGATAGATGGCGCGCGCACCGAGCGGATTGTCGCCGCCGCCGGGCATGCCGTCCTTGTACTGGCCATAGTGCTTGGGTTCGCGCTTTTGCATATCCAGCGTCGGAATCCAGCGCGGCCATTCCTGCTTGTCGCCGACGGCAACCGTACCCTTGAACTGCAGGCCTTCCCGGCCGACCGCGATGGCATAACGGCGGGCGGTTGACGATGATTCGACGAGGTAGAGACGACGGGCGCTCGTATCGATGACGATGGTGCCGGGGTTGTAGCCGGTGAATTCGACCTCCTGCGGCACGAATTCCGGCTTGACCTTGAACTGCCGCTTGGCCTGCTTCCTTTCGAGCGCGGCGTCGAGCGCGCGTGTTTCCGGAAGCAGCGACATCGACGAAGAGGATGTGCCGCCGAACAGTCCCGCGAACAGCCCGACGCTCTGCGGCTTCTGCCCGACCGGTTCGCTGCGCAACTCGCCATTGTTGCCGGTCAGCGCAACGTTCATGGCCTCGGCCGGGATCGGCTCGGCCGACTGGATCGGCGCAATGGGCGTAATCGGTCCGATGATGTTGACGGTCTTCTTCTTGGCCGGCGTGGCGTCAGCCACCTTGGCCGTTGCGAGCGGCTGGCTCTTCTTGGCAAGGAACGCCTGCCGTTCCGCATCGGCTTTGGCTTTCGCCGCCTCGCGCATCGCCAGCTTCCTGGCTTCGAGTGCCTTGGCGCGAGCGGCGTCCTTGTCGGCTGCGATCTTGGCTTCGATCTTGCGGATCTGCGCAAGGTCGTCCGGCGTCGGATCTTTCTTCTTCTTGAGAAGCTTCAATTGCGCTGCATCGCTTTTGGCAGCGACCTTGACGACGTCGGTTGTTGTTGCGGCTTTGTGGGCCGAGTTTGCCGTCGGCATGGCCGCGTAAGCGGGCGCACCTAGGCTGAGCACGGCACAAAGGCCGGCAAAAATGAAGCTGCGAAGCTGCATGGGGAAGATCCGATCGTTCAATGCTTGTTGCCCACGGCGTCGCCCGGCGCCCCCCAAGGACGCCGAGAATGCCGCGTGCAACGTATAATCGATTAGCCGGAAGCGCCTCAAGCGTGAGGCGCAGTCGAATCTTCATGATCGTGCGGCATTTGCCGCGACTGTGTTCAAACGACAACAGATCGCGGCATAAGTTGCCCTATTACTGGTTGGGGACCTGCGGCGTGGCCGGCGCGGTGGCGCCGTTTGTCGCTGGCGGCGTCGCCGGAGCGGTTGCCGGCGGCGTCGTTGCCGCGCCATTGCCGGACGGCGGGGTCGGCGCCGTGGTGCCTGAAGGCGGCGTCGGCGTCGTGGTTCCAGGCAATTGGTTGAGTACGCCCTTGCCTGCTCCGTCCGAGGTCGCCGGCACGCGATCGAGAATGTCGATCGGCTTCTCGCCATAGCGCGCAACGATCGACAGTGTCAGCGAGGTGACGAAGAAAGCGGCAGCCAGGATCGCCGTCGCCCGCGTCAGCGCATTGGCGGCGCCACGCGCGGTCATGAAGCCCGATCCGCCGCCGATGCCGAGGCCGCCGCCTTCGGAGCGCTGCAGCAGCACCACGCCGACAAGCGCGAGCACGACCATGAGGTGGACGACGATCAGTACGGTTTCCATAATTTACCCTGGCAAGGCCTTGTGCGGCCGCTGATTTGGAGGCGGCTCAATACAATGCTTTGACGGCATTTCCAAGCCCGTGGCCGGAATATGGGAAGCAATGCGTCCTTTGCAACGATTTCGACGTCGGCCGTCCGCTCAAATGCAGCAACCAGCCCTTGTATCAAGCGATGTTTCGATAGGCTTCCGCGATGCCGAGGAAGTCCGCCGCCTTTAGGCTGGCGCCGCCGACCAGCGCGCCATCGACATTCCTGACGCCGAGCAACTCGATGGCGTTGGACGGCTTGACCGAGCCGCCGTAGAGAATGCGCATCTTGGCCGCCGTATTGCCGAGCTTCCGTGCCAGTTCTTCGCGGATATGCGCATGTGCCTCGGCGACGTCGGCGGCGGTCGGGGTCAAGCCGGTCCCAATCGCCCATATTGGCTCATAGGCAATGACGGTATTGGAAGCCGTGGCGTTTGGCGGGACCGAGCCAGCGACCTGGCGCGACAGCACGTCGAGCGTGGCTCCTGCTTCTCGTTCGGCTCTTGTCTCACCAATGCAGATGATGGCCACCAGCCCGGCGCGCCATGCGGCGGAGGCCTTGGCCTGGACCAAGGCATCGTCCTCCTTGCGATCGGCGCGGCATTCGGAATGGCCGACGATGACATGGCTGGCACCTGCATCCTTCAGCATCTCGGCCGAAATGCAGCCGGTATAGGCGCCGCTTTCCTCGGTGTGGCAATCCTCTCCGCCGGCCCGCACCGGCGTGCGCGACAGAATCTCGGCGGCGTGCGCAAGCAAGGTCGCCGGCACGCAGACCACCGCTTCGGTCTCGGCGTCTAGCCCACTCATGAAGCCGTTGCCGATCATCCTGAGCTCGTTGAGCGAGGCGCTGGTGCCGTTCATTTTCCAATTGCCTGCGACGAGCGGGCGGATTCCAGTGGTCATGGGATTTGTTTCTCCGGGCAATTTCCAGCTGGCCCTCACTATCAAAATCAGGCCACAAAGCAATCGACAGTGGGCAGGAAGGGCGCTATTGCGCTTGTTTCAGACTCGGCGCATGCGAAATGCGCAAAAATCGGAAGTACTCATGCTTGGTATGTTGAGAAGCGCGGCGGGGACCTGGGTCGCTAAACTGCTGCTGTCATTGTTGGTGTTGAGCTTCGCCGTCTGGGGCATCTCGGGCCGCCTGATGGGCGGTCTTGCCGGCCATGATGCCGTGATCACGGCCGGAGGCACCAAGGTCTCGATCAACGAATACCGCCTCGCCTACGATCGCCAGCTCAGCGTCATGTCGCAGCAATTCGGCCAGCGCATCAGCCGTGAGCAAGCGACGGCGCTCGGCATCGACAACCAGGTGCTGGCGCAACTCGTGTCGGGCGCTGTCCTCGACGAGCAGGCCCGCAAGCTCGGACTCGGCCTGTCAAAGGACCGGCTCGCCGAACTGACGCGTGAAGACCCGGCGTTCAAAGGGCCTGCCGGAAGCTTCGACAGGAGGACCTTCGAGTACCTGCTTCGGCAGATCGGGATGCGGCCGGAAGACTATTTGAAGAACCGCGCCCAGGTCGCGGTCCGCCAGCAGATCGTCGAGGCGGTTTCGGACGGCCTCAAGGCCCCGGATACATTCTTCAAGGCGGTCGCGCTCTATCGCGGCGAAGATCGCACCATCGACTACCTGACCTTGCCGAAATCGCTTGTCGAGCCGGTAGAAGCGCCGCTCGACAGCGCGCTTTCGGCCTATTTCGAGGAAAACAAGAAAACCTACGCCGCGCCCGAATACCGCAAGTTCTCCTATGTCAGGCTCGAACCGGAAGACATCATGGATTTGAGCGCGGTGACCGACCAACAGGTCAGCGACGACTACAATAAGAACAAGGCGCGCTACACCACACCGGAGATGCGCACCATCGAGCAGCTTGTGTTCAAGACACCTGATGCCGCAAAGGCGGCGCTCGATTCGCTCGGGACCGGCGCGACCTTCGACAAGATCGTCGCTGCCGAAGGCAAGACGCCGGCCGACACGCTGCTCGGCACGCTGGCCAAGGACAAGATCGCCGACAAGGCGGTCGCCGATGCTGCCTTCAAACTAAACGTCAATGAGGTCAGCCCGGTCGTACAGGGCGCCTTTGGTCCCGTTCTGCTGCGCGTCACCGAGATCAAGCCCGAAGTGGTGAAGCCGCTGGCCGAAGTGTCCGAGCAGATACGCAAGGACCTGGCACTGGGCGAGGCAAGCCGCATCTTGCTGGACGTGCACGACAATTACGAGGATACGCGCGCCTCGGGCAGTTCGCTCGCCGAGGCAGCCGCCAAATTGAAGCTGAAGGTCGTCACCATCGATGCCATCGACCGCACCGGCCAACGGCCGGATGGAAGCATCGTCAAAGACCTGCCGGAATCGCCGGCACTCATCAAGGCGGTGTTCGAATCCGAACCCGGAACCGACAATGAAGGCCTCACCACCGCCGATAACGGCTTCGTCTTCTATGACGTGAGCGCGATCACGCCTGCCCGCGACCGCACATTGGACGAAGTCCACCAGAAGGTCGTGGCCGACTGGACCGCGGCGGAGACCACCAAACGGCTCACCGCAAAAGCACAGGAGCTCGAGAAGCGTCTCAAGGCTGGCGCCTCGCTTGAGGTGATCGCCGGTGAGCTCAAGCTCGAAAAGCAGACCAAGCGCGGCGTCAAGCGCGATGCGGACGACGTCGATTTCGGCAAGGAAGGCGCCGCCGCGATGTTCGGCGTCGGCGAAGGCGGCACCGGGCTGATCCCCTCACCTACGGGCGACGGACAGATCCTGTTCAAGGTTGCCGAGGTGTTCGAGCCTGCCGGGGCCGATGCCAGCTCTGTACCCGAGGACGCACAGAAGTCTTTCACCTCCGGCATGTCCGACGACCTGCTCGACCAGTTGGTGGCGCAGTTGCAGACGCAATATGACGTCCGCATCGATCAGGCGGCCGTAACCCAAGCCCTGGCCAGATGAGCGCGCTGAAGATCCACATCGCCAAGGTCGCCGCCGGCAGCGCTCTTTCCTTCGAGGAGGCGCGCGAGGCCTTCGACATCATCATGTCCGGCGATGCTACCCCCGGCCAGATCGGCGGCTTCCTGATGGCATTGCGCGTGCGCGGTGAGACCGTCAGCGAGATCGCCGGCGCCGTCGCCACCATGCGCGCCAAGATGCTGCGTGTCGAAGCTCCCGAGGGTGCCATCGACATTGTCGGCACCGGCGGCGACAATTCGCACAGCGTCAACATTTCGACCGCATCCGCTTTCGTCATCGCCGGCAGCGGCGTGCCCGTCGCCAAGCACGGCAATCGCGGGCTGTCCTCGCTGACCGGCGCCGCCGATGTGCTGATCGCATTGGGCGTCAAGATCGACATCCCTCCGGAGACGATCGGCCGCTGCATCCACGAGGCCGGCGTTGGCTTCATGTTCGCGCCGGCGCATCACCCGGCGATGAAGCATGTCGGCCCGACCCGGGTCGAGCTCGGAACCCGCACCATCTTCAACCTGCTGGGCCCGCTTTCCAATCCGGCGAGTGTCAGACGGCAGATGGTCGGCGTGTTCCTGCCCGAATGGATCATGCCGGTGGCAGAAACGTTGAAGGAACTTGGTGCCGACCATGCCTGGATCGTCCATGGCGACGGCTATGACGAGATCACCACCACCGGCGAGACACTTGTCGCCGAATTGGCCGGCGGCGAGATCCGCAGCTTTACGCTGACCCCGGAAGCCGTCGGACTGAAGCGGCACACCAAGGACGAGTTGCGCGGCGGCGACGCCGCCCACAACGCCCAGGCACTGCGCGACATGCTGGGCGGCGCCGCCGGCGCCTTTCGCGATACGGTGCTGATGAATGCCGGCGCCGGGCTGGTGGTGGCCGGCACAGCGACGACCCTCGCCGACGGCATGGTAACGGCGGCGCAGGCCATCGACAGCGGCCGCGCGCTGAAAGTGCTCGACAGGCTGATCGAGATTTCGAACGGTTAAAACCATGTCCGACATCCTGCGCAAGATCGAGGCTTACAAGCGCGACGAGATCGCGGCGGCCAAGGCACGCGTGTCATTGGCCGAGATCAAGGCACGGGCGACGGATGCCGACGCGCCGCGCGGCTTTCTTTCCGCCCTTGAAGCAAAGCGCAAATCCGACAGGTTCGCGCTGATTGCCGAAATCAAGAAGGCTAGCCCATCCAAAGGCCTGATCCGCGCCGATTTTGATCCGCCGGCGCTGGCCAGGGCCTATGCGAAGGGCGGTGCCGCCTGCCTTTCGGTGCTGACCGACGCACCCTCCTTCCAAGGCGCGCCCGAATTCCTCACCACTGCGCGCGCTGCCGTCGAACTGCCTGCCTTGCGCAAGGATTTCCTGTTCGACCCCTATCAGGTCTACGAGGCCCGGGCATGGGGCGCCGATGCCATCCTGATCATCATGGCCAGCGTCGACGACGCATTGGCAAGAGAACTCGAAGCGACAGCGTTCGGGCTCGGCATGGACGCGCTGGTCGAAGTGCATGACGAGGCTGAAATGGAACGCGCGCTGCAGCTGTCGTCGCGGCTGATCGGAATCAACAACCGCAATCTCCGGACCTTCGAAACCAGCCTGCAGACCTCGGAGCGGCTGGCAGCGAGGGTGCCGGCCGACCGCCATCTGGTCAGCGAGAGCGGTATCTTTTCGCACGACGATTGCCGCCGACTGGAGCAGAGCGGCATTGCGACTTTCCTGGTCGGCGAGAGCCTGATGCGCCAGCAGGACGTGGCCGCGGCAACGCGCCTGCTGTTGACGGGCAAGGCGCCGGCAGAGGCCGTTTGAGGATGGCGGCCACCCTCACCCATCTTGGCGCGCAGGGCGAAGCCAACATGGTCGATGTCGGCGACAAGGCTGTGACGGTGCGCACGGCAGTCGCAGAAGGCTTTGTCGCGATGCGGCCCGAGACGCTGGACATGATCCTCGCCGGCGACGCCAAGAAGGGCGACGTGCTGGGCACCGCGCGCATTGCCGGCATCATGGCGGCCAAGAAGACGCATGAACTGATCCCGCTTTGCCATCCGCTGCTGCTGACCAGGATATCTGTCGATATCGAGGCGGACGCCGCGCTGCCCGGCCTGAAGGTGACAGCATTGACCCGTGTCACCGGCAAGACCGGCGTTGAGATGGAGGCTCTGAGTGCCGTCTCGGTCGCTTGCCTGACCATCTACGACATGGCCAAGGCGGTCGACCGCGCCATGGTCATCTCCGGCATAAGGCTGGTTGAAAAGACCGGCGGCAAATCCGGCGACTACAAGATCACCGGAGACGGGGCCACCGAGGCAGGCCGATAATGGCGCTGGTCCCAGTTGCCGAGGCGCTCGAGCGCCTGCTGGACGGCGCAGCAGCGCTGCCGGGCGAACGCGTCGCACTGCTGGATGCCGCCGACCGCGTGCTGGCGGAGCCGGTTCTGGCGCTCCGCACCCAGCCGCCGTTCAACGCCTCCGCCATGGACGGCTATGCCGTGCGGGCGGCCGATATCGCGTCCGTACCGGCAAGGCTTTCGGTGGTCGGCATGGCGCCGGCGGGACGCGGCTTTGCCGGAACGGTGCAGCAGCGGCAGGCCGTGCGCATCTTTACCGGCGCGCCGCTTCCCGAAGGCGCCGACACTATCGTCATCCAGGAGAACGTCCGCGATCTCGGTGGCGGCAGCGTCGAAGTGACGGAACGGACGGTGCAGGGGCGCAACATCCGCCGCCTCGGGCTCGATTTCGCCAAGGGCGATGTCCTGCTGCCCAAAGGCCGCCTGCTCGACCCGGCGGCCTTGTCGCTGGCGGCATCGGCCAATCACCCCGAGGTGCGCGTGGTCAAACGGCCGCTGGTCGCCATCATCGCCACCGGCGACGAATTGCTGCCGCCGGGCAGCGATCTTGGCCCCGACCAGATCATCTCCTCCAATGCCTATGGTGTCGCCGCTGCCGCACAGTCGGTCGGTGCGCGCGCGCTCGACCTTGGCATCGCGCCGGACCGCAGGGAGGCGATCGCTGCGCTGGTTGAAAAGGCCGTGAAGGCTGGCGCGAACGTCATCGTCACGCTGGGCGGTGCCTCGGTCGGTGACCACGACTTCGTCCATGAGGTGCTGACCGGGCAAGGCATGACGCTCGATTTCTGGAAGATCGCCATGCGGCCGGGCAAGCCACTGATGTTCGGGCGGCTGGGAGACATTCGCTGCATCGGCCTGCCCGGCAATCCGGTGGCAAGCCTGGTCTGCACTCAGCTCTTCCTGAAGCCGCTGCTGGCGCGGCTCGGCGGCCGCGCCTTTCAGCAGGATATACGTCGGGCACGGCTCGGTGCCGCCATGCCGGCCAATGATCTCAGGCAAGATTATGTGCGGGCTGTTGTCATAGATGACGCCGGTACGCCCGTGGCGACGCCGTTCGGCATCCAGGACTCCTCGATGCTGAAAATGCTGGCCGATGCCAACGGGCTGATCGTTCGCGCGCCGTTCGCGCCTGCCGCGGCGGCGGGCTCCCCCTGCGACGTGCTGATGCTACGCTGAACCTGCCTCACTCCGAAATCAAGGTCCGGGTCAGCGGATGGTCTGGATCGGCCAAACCGTCGATGATGTTGAAATGATGCCGGTCAGGTTCGACCACCGAGCTGGTCGCGGAACCCAGGCCGATCCAGATGTTGGCCAGCAACGCGCTCTGACGCAGGAATTCGGCGCGCTCGCCGCCGCCGGCCCAGCAGGTCAGGCGGGCCTTGTCCATCGGGCGCAGCAGCACCGGACTTTCGGCCTGCGCCTCGGCCTCATCGATCGCCAGCGTCTCGTTCATGCCGGTGCGCATGATCGGGCGCAAATCGTGCACCCCCGAGATCGACACCACATGACGAACGCGCCGGACCACTTCGGTCGCCAGCGGCGTCGTCGCCGTAACCATCCGGCTAACAAGATGGCCGCCGGCCGAGTGCCCGGTCAGCATCAGCGGCCCTGCAACCGTCGCCGCCGCCTTGCCGATCGCCGCGCCGACCTCCTTGACGATGCCGCCAATGCGTATCTGCGGACAGAGCGTGTAGGACGGCATCGCCACCGCATAGCCGCGATCAACAGGGCCAGCGGCAAGATGCGACCAGAAATTCTTGTCGAATTCCATCCAGTAGCCGCCATGAACGAACACCACGAGTCCCTTAGGCTTGATGGCCGGCAGGAAAAGATCGAGCCGGTTGCGTGGATTGTCGCCATAGGCCATGTCGAGCCGCGCCCTGCCCTCGGTCGAAAGCACGTCGCGGAAAACCCGCGCGGGCTCGATCCAGGCCGCCGGCCAGCGATCGCTGCCGGCTATGTTGGCGCCGTTGGCATAGGCGTTGTCCCAATCGGCAATGTGACGTTCGAACACCCTGCGCCCTCCTCCCTGGCATATGGCCCTGCAGCGTAGCCGTAAGCATCGCGCGGCGCGTCGTCGCCAGCCTCACGATTCCAGCTCTCGCATCAATCTCAAGTGACAGCTGCTTTGATGGCGAAGCGCGCATCCTTCCACGCACCGGTGTGCAGGATGTCCTCAAGCACTTTGACGGCCTGCCAGACATCGGCATAGCCGACATAGAGCGGGGTGAAGCCGAAGCGCATGGTCGATGGCGCGCGAAAATCGCCGATCACGCCACGTTCGATCAGCGCGCGCATGACCTGGTAGCCATGCTCATGCATGAATGAAATCTGGCTGCCGCGTTTTTCCCCATCGCGCGTGCTTTCGAGCGTGAGCCCGTAAGTGCCGCACTTTGCCTCGACAAGCTCGATGAACAGATCCGCCAGCGCGATGCTCTTCTTGCGCACCGCCGTCATGTCGACATCGTTCCAGATGTCGAGCGCGCCCTTCAGCGTGCGCATCGACAGGACCGGCTGCGTGCCGCACAGAAACCGGCGGATGCCGGTGCCGGCCGCATAGCCTGGCTCGAAGGCGAAGGGCCGTGCATGGCCCCACCAGCCGGTGAGCGGCTGCTGGATGTCGGAAAGATGCCGCTCAGCCGCATAGATGAAGGCAGGCGCGCCCGGGCCGCCATTCAGATATTTGTAGGTGCAGCCAACGGCAAAATCGGCGTTTGCCTTGTCGAGTTCGACTGGCATCGCGCCGGCGGTGTGGCAGAGATCCCAGACGATCATCGCCCCGGCTTCCTGAGCCCTGCGCGTCAGCGCCGGCATGTCGCGCAGTTCGCCCGACTTATAGTTGACGTGGTTGACCAGCACCACAGCGGTGCGTTCGTCGATCAGCTCTTCGATGGTCGGCGCGTCGACTCCCGAGAGGCGCAGCAGCGTATCTTTTCGCGTCGAAACCACACCCTCGGCCATGTAGAGGTCCGTCGGAAAACTATCGCCCTCGGCGACGATGACCTGCCGCTCCGGTCGCATGGCCATGGCGGCGTGCAGCAGCTTGTAGATATTGACCGATGTCGTGTCGCAGACCACTGTCTGGCCGGCCGCGGCCCCGATCAGGCGCCCGAGCTGGTCGCCAAGTTCAAGCGGCATGTTGAACCAGCCGGCCGTGTTCCATGCGCGGATGAGATCATGCGACCATTCTTCGGTCGCGGCCTTGTGCAGTTCATCGAAAGCGGCACGTGAAGCAGCTCCTAGCGAATTGCCGTCGAGATAGATCACTCCTTGCGGCAACACAAAGCGGTCGCGCATCGCGCGCAGCGGATCCGCGGCATCCATCGCCTTTATGGCCACGAGATCGGGAATTCCTGTCATGATTTGTCTGCTCCCCCAAGATCCAACGCAACGCCGGACACGCATCGACTGTTCTTCCATTACTTGGTTGCGCGCAGCAAGGCTCCACCGGCGAGAAGCAGCCTGACCAGGCGGTGGAAACCGGGACTTAACCCGAGGTTGGCGTTTTGAGTTCGTTTCGTTCACGGTGCATTGACCAAACCGCACAGTCGATACGGGTTCAATTCCGTGCCTTTTGCCGACCGACGGCCGATGCCAGTGCCGCCTTCTAGGAGGCCAGAAGGGCGCAAACGAAAGCAGAATCAAGGCGATGAGGCTCGCGGCGGTGAAAATGCGGTACGCCGGTAGGGGACGTCGTTTGTTTCCCGAGCCTTAACGCATTCATTAAACTTTAAACAGTTGCGGAACACAACTGGAACAGATAGTGTTTGTTCTGGGTTTGTTTTTCTGATTCTGTTGGGGGTCGCTATGCTGACACGCAAACAACACGAACTGCTTATGTTCATCCACGAAAGGTTGAAGGAAAGCGGTATCCCGCCTTCATTCGACGAGATGAAGGAAGCGCTCGACCTGGCTTCCAAATCCGGAATCCACCGGCTGATTACGGCGCTGGAGGAGCGCGGCTTCATTCGCCGTTTGCCCAACCGGGCCCGTGCGCTGGAGGTGCTACGCCTGCCTGACTCGATCGCCCCCGGCCTCAATGCGGCACGCAAGTTCTCGCCGAGTGTCATCCAGGGCAGTCTTGGGCAAGGCGCCCCTCGGCAAGGCAAGCCGACATCGTCGCGCGTGCCCGCAGCCGGAAATGACGACGATGTCGTCGCCGCCGTTTCGATCCCGGTGATGGGCCGCATCGCTGCCGGTGTGCCGATCGACGCCATCCAGCACCAGACGCATTCGATTTCGGTGCCGCCGGATATGATCATGGGCGGCGAGCATTATGCGCTTGAGGTCAAAGGCGATTCGATGATCGAGGCCGGCATTTTCGACGGCGACACGGTGATCATCCGCAATGCCGATACGGCGAGCCCCGGTGAGATCGTGGTGGCACTGGTCGACGAGGAGGAAGCGACGCTGAAGCGGTTCCGCCGCAAGGGCGCCTCGATCGCCCTGGAAGCCGCCAATCCGGCCTACGAGACGCGCATCTTCGGACCAGACAGGGTCAAGGTGCAGGGCAAGCTCGTCGGACTGATCCGCCGCTACTGAGCTCCGCCCTTGGCGCCGGCTTTGGGGTTGTCGGCCCGGCGGTATGGCGGCAGGCCCCGTGCCGCGCGTGAAAATTTCCGCTGCACGTGCCAGGGCCGGTATGATTTTTCGACGGCGAAGCGGATCTCGGCGCGTGTTGCCGCTTGTGGATCGAAATAGACGGCGGCACTTCCCGCGCGCGCCAGTTGCCGTTTGGTGACGACGAGGACCAGCCGGTCGTAGTAGCAGGGGTTATGGGCGGTGGCGTCGTCGATGACGATCAAGCTGGCAAAGGCGCAGGCTGGCCGCGCAGTATCGCGGTCCTTGGCTTGCGCGATGATCGCGCCGGATGGATGCCTGGCAAGGCAGAGGCCGTCCGTGCAAATGAACGGCATGCCCGGCGGTAGGTCGGCCGGATCGGCAATGTCGAATTGCGGGTCGTTCTTTCCAGGTGTTTCCGGCGCGACGATAGCCTCTGATGTGAGCGCGCGTTTCCAGTTGTCGATGGTGAACTCATTCGGGCGTGCCCGGTTGACCGCGAGTTCACCGCTGCCGATCGGCAGCGCGACCAGCCGTGCGTCCTCCGAGACCAATACGTCGGGTATGCGTGTCTGCGTTGTCGTCAGCAAGCCGGCGAGCGCAAAAGGAAGTGCCGCCAGCCGCAACCACGTCGTCGCCATGCTGGCAATGACGAGGGCGATCGTCACCAGAAGGACGGATCTCAGCGAAATCAGCCCGACCGCATCGATCGGCGAGCGCTCCGAGATCCACCCGGACAGGGCGATCATCGCCGTCAGCCCCTTGCCCATGACATAGAGAAAAGGGCCATCCGCACCGAACGGCATCGCCAGCGCGCTGAGAACGGCGAAGGGCATGACGACCAGTGACACGATGGGCATGATGGCCAGATTGGCGAACAGGCTGAGCGGCGCCACGCGCTGGAAATGCCATATGGCGAAAAGCGCCGTGGCGCTCCCTGCAATGATCGAGGTCATCGCCAGACCGCACATGCCCAGCAGGACCTTTCGAGTGGCAAAGCGTAGCGGCGACAGCCGCGGCGGCGGCATGGTGGCCCTGCCGGCGCGGTAATCGGACCAGCCTGCATAGGCGCCGACAAGGGCCGCCGTCGCGGCGAAGGACATCTGGAAACTCGGACCGACCACCTCGTGCGGCGACACCAGGATGACCGCGATGGCCGAGATCGCCAGGTTGCGCATGGTGAGCGCGGCCCGGTCGAACAGCACGGCGATAAGCATCACCGCCAGCATGATGAAGCTGCGTTCGGCCGCCACGACAATGCCGGAAAAGACGAGGTAGGCCGCAATCGAAAAAAGCGCGGCGGCCGCGGCATATTTCTTGACCGGCCGTCGCGATGAGAAATCGGGAAACAGCGCAAAGGCACCCCGCAGCAGCGCCATGATGGTGCCGGCGACCAACGCCATATGCAGCCCCGAGATGGAGATGATGTGGTAGATGCCGGTGCGCCGCATCGCTTCGTTGATCTCCTCGGGAATGCCGGCGCGCACGCCGACGATCAGCGCAGCAGCAATCTCGCCCTCGGCACCGCCGATGCGGCTGCGGATATGGTCGGCGATGGATTCGCGCGCGTCTTCGATCGCGGAAGAAAGCTGCGCGCCAAGCGGCATGCTGCCCGACGACACGATTTTCGGATTGCCGAGAAAAAAGCCGCTGCCGCCGATACCGGCGAAATAGCTGTCGAAGGAGAAATCATAGCTGTCGGGCCGCACCGGGCCGGTCGGCGGCAGCAGCCGCACATAGCCGGTGATCTCGGAACCGGCGGTCAGCTCAGCCGGTATCTTCATCGCCGAAACGCGGACCCGTTCCGGCATGTAGCGCAGTGTCGGCCTGGCCGTTGAGATCACATCGATTGTCAGCCTGATGCGGCCGCTTGCCATGGGCTCGTACGATACGACGCGACCCGTCAGCCGCGTCGAGATTTCGGAGCCGAGCATATGCATTCCGACACGCCATGTCTCGAACTTGGCGGCAAGTACGCCAAGCGCGCAGAGCAGCGCCACCATGAAGCACAGGCGCGTCCTGGGCCATGACCGCGAGACGACGGCACAAAGGGCCGCGAGGAGCGCGATTGCGATCGGCTGTGGAAAGGCCGGCTCCACCGACAGCCCGAAATATACGACCACCCCGCATGCGAGGAACACCGGCACCAGCAGGAAGGCAATGCCGCGGTCAAGTTCCAGGTCGGCTGCCGTGGTTACGCTGTTGCGGATACGGGACGGTGACGGGAGGCGGAAACGCCTGGGCAGGCGTACGATGGGCTCGCCCGCGGGCACGAGAACCGCTGCTCGGTCGCTGGCCGGCAGCGACGGAGCATCGAAGCGCGGAGCAGGTAGCAATGCCGGTGCCGGCAGGACAGGCGGGCGAGCGGCAAACAGCAAGCGTTCGCTGACGCCGCTGCCAACGTCCTCGCCCTCGCCCGTACCACGGCCTCGCACAGCCATCGGGTCTGCCCCTTGCGCCCTCGACCTCCTATGCTACATGAACGCGCAACGCGCGAAAGTCCGCAAACCCACTTCCTTCGCCCGCCTGAGAGTTCCATGCCCGATAAGGTCGTCACCCGTTTTGCCCCCTCGCCCACCGGCTACCTGCACATCGGCGGCGCGCGGACGGCGCTGTTCAACTGGCTGTATGCCAAGCACACAGGCGGCACGATGCTGCTGCGCATCGAGGACACCGACCGCGAGCGCTCCACCGATGCGGCAAGCGCGGCCATTCTCGACGGGCTTTCCTGGCTTGGCCTGACATGGGACGGCGAGCCGGTGTCGCAGTTCGAGCGTGCGCCGCGCCATCGCGAGGTGGCCGAGGAGCTCGTTCGTATGGGCAAGGCCTATTATTGTTATGCGACGCCTGCCGAGCTAGAGGCAATGCGCGAGAGCGCACGGGCCAAGGGGCTGCCTCCCCGCTATGATGGACGCTGGCGCGACCGCGACCCGTCGGAGGCGCCGCCCGGCGCCAAGGGGGCGATCCGCATCAAGGCGCCGACAGACGGCGAGACGGTGGTGCATGACCGCGTCCAGGGCGACGTGCGCTTTCCCAACAAGGATCTCGACGATTTCATTATTCTGCGCTCGGACGGCAATCCCACCTACATGCATGCCGTCGTCGTCGACGATCACGACATGGGCATCACCCACATCATCCGCGGCGACGATCATTTGACCAACGCCGCACGCCAGACCGTAATCTATCAGGCCATGGGCTGGAAGGTGCCGTCGATGTCGCATATCCCGCTGATCCACGGTGCCGACGGCGCCAAGCTGTCGAAGCGGCACGGTGCGCTTGGCGTCGAAGCCTATCGCGCCATGGGCTACCTGCCGGAGGCGCTGCTCAACTATCTTGCGAGGCTTGGCTGGAGCCACGGCGACGATGAGATCATGTCGATCGCCGACATGATTGCATGGTTCGACATTGGCGACGTCAACAAGGGCGCCGCCCGTTTCGACTTCGCCAAGCTCGAGGCGCTTAACGGCGTGCATATGCGCCGGATGAACGACGCGGCGCTGCTCGACATCTTCATCGCCACTCTGCCCTATCTTGAAGGCGGCCCGGCAATCGCCGCGCGCCTCGACGACAGACGCAGGGCGCAACTGCTTGCCGCTTTGCCGGGCCTGAAGGAGCGCGCCAAGACGCTGGTCGAACTTGTTGAAGGGGCTGCATTCCTTTTCGTCGAGCGGCCGCTGCCGGTCGACGAGAAGGCGGCGGCGCTGCTCAGCGGTGAGGCGCGCGCGATCCTGCGGGGCGCTCATGCGGCACTAGCCACGGTTTCGGAGTGGTCTGCCGCCTCAGCCGAAGCCGCGATCCGCGACTATGCGCAGGCCGCCAGCCATAAACTCGGCGCCGTGGCCCAACCTTTGCGCGCCGCGCTCACCGGCAAAAGTACCTCGCCAGGTGTCTTTGATGTGCTTGCCGTGCTTGGCCGCGAGGAAAGCCTGGCGCGGATCGCTGATCAAATCGATTAGCAAACTGGCCCAAGAAGATTGGCATTGAAAGGTGTGTTTCGCAGTGCAACATTGGGTCTTGGCCTAATCTGCCGCGCAGATTCAATTGCGGGCGCAAATGTGCGTATTCCGATGCTTTTGACGTGTTGGGTTCAGATATTTTGCCTTTGCCGGCCTGAGGAAACAAAAAGGAGTTTGCTATGACCGAACCTGCGACAAAAATGGAATTTGGCGGCAAAACCCAGGCATCGACGGCCAAGCTGGAACTCGGCGGCAAAACCCATGAATTCAAGATACGAAGTGGTTCGGTAGGACCTGACGTCATCGACATCGGTTCGCTCTACAACACCGCCGGCGTCTTTACCTACGATCCCGGTTTTACGTCGACGGCGAGCTGCGAATCGGAAATCACCTTCATCGATGGCGATGCCGGCATTCTTTTGCACCGCGGCTACCCGATCGACCAATTGGCCGAGCACGGCGACTTCCTCGAAGTCTGCTATCTCTTGCTCTATGGTGAACTCCCGACCAAGGCGCAGAAGGACGATTTCGACTACCGGGTGACGCGCCACACCATGGTGCATGAGCAGATGTCGCGCTTTTTCACCGGCTTCCGCCGTGATGCGCATCCGATGGCGGTGATGTGCGGCGTGGTCGGCGCGCTGTCGGCCTTCTATCACGATTCCACCGATATCTCGGACCCCTATCAACGCATGGTCGCGTCAATGCGGCTGATCGCCAAGATGCCGACGATCGCGGCGATGGCCTATAAATACCACATCGGCCAGCCATTCATTTACCCGAAGAACGAGCTGAATTTCGCAGCCAATTTCCTGCATATGTGCTTCGCCGTGCCTTGCGAGGAATACAAGATCAATCCGGTGCTGGCCCGCGCGATGGAGCGCATCTTCATCCTGCACGCCGATCACGAACAGAACGCCTCGACTTCGACCGTCCGCCTGGCCGGCTCGTCGGGCGCCAATCCTTTTGCCTGTATCGCTGCCGGCATCGCCTGCCTGTGGGGTCCCGCACATGGCGGCGCCAACGAGGCAGCCCTGAACATGCTGGGCGAGATCGGTCATGTCGATCACATCCCGGAATTCATTGCGCGCGCCAAGGATAAGAACGATCCGTTCCGATTGATGGGATTTGGCCACCGCGTTTACAAGAATTACGATCCGCGCGCCAAGATCATGCAGAAGACCGCGCACGAGGTCCTGGGCGAGCTCGGCATCAAGGACGATCCACTGCTCGACATCGCCATGGAGCTGGAAAGGATCGCACTGACCGATTCCTATTTCATCGAGAAGAAGCTCTATCCGAACGTCGATTTCTATTCCGGCATCACGCTGAAGGCGCTGGGCTTTCCCACCACCATGTTCACCGTGCTGTTCGCGGTCGCCCGCACCGTCGGCTGGATCGCGCAGTGGAAGGAGATGATCGAGGACCCGCACCAGAAGATCGGTCGCCCGCGCCAGCTCTATACCGGCGCGCCGGAACGGGACTACGTGCCAATCGCGAAGCGGTGAAGGTGGTGAATGGTGAATGGTGAATGGTGAATGGTGAATGGTGAATGGGAGTAGCGAAGCGTCGCTCCCTGTCCATAGAAACCACTATTCACAATTCACTATTCACAATTCACTCACTTCCTCCCCATCCCCATCACCACACCCGCGGCAATCTCGCCTGACGGCTTGGCGGTTGCCATACGCCCGGCAATGTCGGCAAAACCGTGCTTCTGCCAGGTGCGGTAGGCGGTATCGGAGAACAGCGCTTCCAACTGCCGCGCCAGATAATGCGGCCGCACATATTGATTGTAGTGTTCCGGCACAACGGGCCGGTCGGCAATGAGATTGGGCAAGGCTGCGCTCCATACTTTGATCAGCGGCTGCGCCATGCGCATGACCGGATCGAGCCGGTAGCAGGAGATCATCGGCACACTCGCCAGTGCCAGTTCCAGCGATACTGTCCCCGATGCGATCAGCGCCGCATCGGCCTTGCCGAAGGCCTGCCATTTGCGTTCGGCATCGAGTATGATCTCCGGCTTCTCGTCCCAGCTCGCGACCGAGGTCCTGACCAGATCGGCGACGTGCGGCACCGTCGGCAACAGCAGGCGCAAGCGGTGCCCGCGCGCCCGCAGGATCGACACCGTCTCGCCGAACGGCCCGACCATGCGTCGCACCTCACCACGACGCGAACCAGGCAGTACAAGCAACGTTTTGACGTGATCTGCGGACAGGTCACGCGGCTGCGCCTGCGCCCTGGCGGCACTGATTATGCCCGGATCGTGTGCAAGGCGATGCCCCACATAGGTGCCGGGCGGCCCGCCCAGGCGAGCGAGTTCCTTCACCTCGAACGGCAGGATGCAAAGAATGTGATCGACATATGGCTTCATCGCTGCCGCCCTGCCCGGCCGCCAAGCCCACACGCTCGGGCAGACATAGTGGACGATCGGGATAGTCGGATCGGCGGCACGCACCTTCTTGGCGACGCGCAGCGAGAAATCCGGACTGTCGATGGTGATAAGGCAATCGGGCTTATCACCGCCAATCGCGTTTGCCGTCTGGCCGATCCGCCGCATCAGGCGCGGCAGGTCGTGCAGGATGGCGCTAAGCCCCATCAGTGCGATCTCGCTGCCGTCGAACAATGGCGCCAGGCCGAGCGCCTGCAAATGGCGGCCGCCGATGCCGACAAGCCGAACTTCGCGCCCGGTCATGCGCTTGAGCGCCTGCACAAGGTCGGCGCCAAGCAGGTCGCCGGACTCCTCGCCGGCGACGACGGCTATCTTCAACGGCCGCTCATTCGCCATGCGCCGGCTCCGCAGCAGGCAGGCCGATTACGAACAGGCCGAGCGCATTGGCACGTCCGATGGTGGCGGGACCTTCGAGCACTAGCGAGCGACCGGCTTCGACGGCAATGCCGGCCAGTCCGGCGGCATGCGCCGCCTCGACGGTCAGCGGGCCGATGGAGGGCAGATCGGCACGCAGTTCCTGACCGGGCTTGGCGCATTTGACCAGAACACCGCGGCTCCCGCCGGCCAGCCTGCCGTGCCCGCGCAACTCCCTTGTCCGCTCGAGCAGCCCGTCGGTGCCTTCGACGCCTTCCAACGCAATGGCGCGGCCGCCGACCGCAACAGCCGCTTGGCCGATATCCAGCGCGCCGATGGCTTTTGCCGCCGCGTGCGCCGCCTCGATGTCGCGCCAGTCGGATTTGCGTGGCGCCGCCTTGGTCAGCAGGCCTTCGGCGGCGACCAGCTCCGGCACGATCTCGTGAGCGCCGACGACCTTGATGCCGCTGCGCTCGATCCTGCGCACGAACAGTTTCAGCACCGTATCGTCCCCCCGCGTTACACCGACGAAGAGGCTGGGTAGCCACGCGAGCAGGCCCAAATTGAGGCGCATGGCGCTCAGCCTGGGGCGTCGCGTGATATGACCCGCGGTTACGAGATGCGTAACGTGATGCCGCTTAAGGATCGGCAGCAGCGAGCCGACGTCTTCCAGCCTCAAGGTTGCCTGCTCATAGGGCTCGAAATCGGCTATGCGATCGACCTCGCCGGCCGCCATCACGACGAAGGGCAATTTGCCTTGCCGGGCGAGCGCTCGGGCAATTTCGACCGGGAGACTGCCGCCGCCGGCGATGATGCCGACCTTGGCATCTGGCGCGAGATCAAGGCCCTTTCCGGCAGCCTCAATTTTCGTCATCTGCCCTCAGTCTTCATCATCGGTATCGTCGCCGTCGCTACCCTTGAGCGACGGCACGGCGTAGTGCCGCTTGCCGCGACCGGCGATGAAGTCGACGATCTTCATGGCAGTCGGTGACGAGGCGAATTCCGCCTTGGCGAATTCGATGTTTTCGCCGACAGTCCGGGAGCGATCGAAGATCGTCTTGTAGGCTTTGCGCAGCAAGTGGATCTCCGAACGCGGCAGGCCGGCGCGCTTCAGGCCAATGATGTTGAGGCCGCGAAGGCTGGCACGGTTGCCAACGGCGATGGCGTAAGGAATGACGTCGCCGACGATCGCCGAGCAACCGCCGAGAAAGGCGTTATCGCCGATGCGGACAAACTGATGAACCGCGGTAAGGCCGCCGATGTAGACATTGTCACCGACTTCGCAATGCCCGCCTAACGTCGCTTGATTGGCGAAGGTGGCGTTCTTGCCGACCACGCAGTCATGGGCAATATGGGCATAGGCAAGGAAATTGCCGTTGTCGCCGATCGTCGTCTCGCCGCGGCTGGAATCGGTGCCGACATGCATGGTGACACCTTCGCGGATCGTGCAGTTCTCGCCGATCACCAGCGTGGTACGGCCGCCCTTGTGCTTGGTGTTCTGCGGCGGCCCGCCCAGTATCGCCATCGGATAGACCTTGGTCGATGCACCGATGGTGGTCGCGCCAATCACCGAGACATGGCTGACCAGTTCGACGCGGTCGCCGATCACGGCGTCGGGGCCGACGTGACAGAAGGGCCCGATGCGGGCGCCTTCGCCGATTTGGGCGCCTGCCTCGATGACCGACGATGGATGGATGACTGTCTGGATTTTCATTAGCATTCGTTTGTCAGCCGCTTGCGACCATCATCGCCGAGATCTCGGCTTCCGCCGCCTTGGCGCCATCGACGAGGGCCTCGCAAGCGAATTTGAGAAGATTGCCGCGTTTCTTGATTTTCTTCACATGAATTTTCAGCTGGTCGCCTGGAACGACCGGCTTGCGGAACTTGGCATTGTCGATGGTCAGGAAATAAACCAGCGACGGCTTTTCCGTACCAAGGCTGCGGATGCAGATGGCGCCGGCCGTCTGCGCCATCGCCTCGATGATCAGCACGCCGGGCATGACCGGCTGGTCGGGGAAATGACCTTGGAAATGCGGCTCGTTTATGGTGACGTTCTTGATGCCGATGGCGGATTCGTCGCCATCTATGTCGACAATACGGTCGATCATCAAGAACGGATAGCGGTGCGGCAGGAGCTTCATCAGCCGCATTATGTCAACCGCTTCGAGCGTCGCCGCTGCGATGTCAGCCATTTCCCCCCTCACCCTGTTTGCGCGTCCGTGCAAGTCTGCGCAAGGCCGCTATCTCGCGCATGGCTTCCGCCATCGGCTGCGCCGGATATCCTCCCCAAATCTCACCGGCAGGCACATTGCTCATAAACCCGCTTCTTGCCGCAAGCTTGGCCCCGGACCCGATGGTCAAATGATCCGCAAGGCCGACACCGCCACCCATGGTGACGTTGTCGCCTACCGTCACGGAACCGGAAATACCCGAAAGCCCGGCTATTATGCAATTGCGGCCGATGCGAACGTTGTGCGCGATCTGCACCAGATTGTCGATCTTGGTGCCCTGGCCGATGATCGTGTCGGACATGGCGCCGCGATCGACGGTCGTATTCGACCCGATCTCGACGTCGTCCTGGATGATGACGCGGCCGATCTGCGGAACCCGCTCCGGACCCTTGGCGCCGGCCACGAAACCGAAGCCATCCTGGCCGATCCTGGCACCGCCATGGATGATGACGCGATTGCCAATCAACGCATATTGCACGCTGGCACCTGGACCGACATAGCCGTCGCGGCCAATCTGCGAAGACGGACCGATGACCGCATGCGGGGCAATGACGGTCCCGCTGCCGATGGCAGCGCGAGGTCCGATGATCGCACCCGCTTCGATGATCGCGCCAGCCTCGACATGGGCGGTCGCATCGATATGGGCGTGCGGCGAGATACCGGTTTCGCCGGTCATCGGTCCAGGCGTTGCAGCCGCCGGAAAAAGCAGACGCCCGACCATTGCGAAGGCCTGCTGCGGGCGCGGATGCACCAGCACCGCGATGCCCGCCGGCGCCTTGCCGGCAAATTCGGCAGGGCAGAGAACCGCCGCCGCCCGCAGTGACTGCATCAGGGCGAAATTGCGCCTGCCATCGACGAAGACAAGGGCGTTCTCGCCGCCTTCGTTGGCGGGCGCCAGAGCCTCGATCGATACGTCGGAGAGACCGGAATCAACAAGCGTCGAGCCGGTCAGATTCGCGACTTCGCCGGCCGTATACCGGCGTGAGGGCGCGAAGAACACCGGATCGGTCATTCCAGAAGCAATATCCAGCTAGCGCATGACCCCGAAAATCGGAAATCGACCCTCGGAAAGGATCATGCGCAAATCAAAGTGCTACAACGTCCTTTGCGCGTCCGATAGGACGCGCTGCGCTGTAGTGTCGGATCACTGCCATCCGGACCCAAACGAGCCGGAAGCATCATTGCCCGCACATCAGAAGCGGGTCGATATGCCGAAGTTGAATTCCTGCACGTCGTCGGTCTTTTCCTTCTTGACCGGGATCGCATAGTCAATGCGGATCGGGCCGAAAGGCGATGCCCACATCAAACCGACACCGACGGAAGCGCGCCATTCCATGCCGGTTGTCGAAGAATTGACAAGGCCACTTGCGATTTTGCTGCCGTAGAGCGTTGCCGCATCGGCGAACACAGCGCCACGCAAACCGAAGCTTTCGGGGATGACCGGCAGCGGGAACTGCGCTTCCGCCGAGGCATTGAAGTAGGTGGTGCCGCCGAGATGGTCATTGCTGTTGTCCGAAGCAACCGGGCCGATGCCGCCATATTCGAAACCGCGGATCATACGGTCGCTGCTCTGGAAATGGTCGAAGACGCGCAGATCGCCGTTGCCATAGCCTTGGACATGGCCGGCGCCGCCCGAAATGAGGCCCACCAGGTCCAATTGTTCGGACAGCGTCTGATAAATGCTGCCGCGCGCCGTGACCTTGATGAACTTGGCGTCGCCGCCGAGGCCGGCCACTTCCGTGCCGACATTGGCATAAATACCGTCATGCGGGTTCTTCATGTCGTCGATGGTATTGTAGATCAGGCCGAGACTGACCGAAGACTTGAGCCATGGGCTCTCGTTAACGCCGTTTTGGATCGCCTGGGACACGTCGCAACCGGCCGCTGGGTCGCAGCCCTCATCGAACTCGTACTTCTCTTGCGCAATATTATAAGCGAGTTGCGTCGAGATATTGTCTGTGATCGGCAGGCCGAAGCGAACGGTCGCGCCTGTCGTGTCGCTGTCGTAATGGTCGTAGTTTCGGCTCTGCTTGTAGATGTCGAAGCCGGCCGCGATGCGGCGGCCGAGGAAATAGGGTTCGGTGAAAGAGAAGCTGTAGTCGCGCGAGTTCTTGCCACCGCCCGCCGCCACCTTGATGAATTGGCCGCGACCGAGGAAGTTGCGCTCACTGATGGAGCCTTCGACGGACGGACCTGACGTTTCACCGCCGCTCGAATAACCGGCGCCGACCGTGAACTCACCGGTCGATTTCTCGACCACATCCACCACCAGCACAACCTGGTCCGGCTCAGAACCCGGAACGGTGGAAATTTCGACTTTTTCAAAATAATCGAGTGCTTCCAGCCGCCTCTTCGCGCGCTGGATGAGGACCTGATTGAAAGCGTCGCCTTCGCTGACATCGAACTCGCGGCGAATGACGTAGTCGCGCGTCCGATCGTTGCCGCGAATCTCGATGCGCTCGATATAGGCCTTGGTACCCTGGTCGACCGTATAGACGACCGAGATCGTGTGGTTCTCGAAGTTGCGGTCGCCGCGCGGCGTCACCTGGGCGAAGGCATAGCCGGATCCAGCGACCTTTTCGGTCAAGGCGATGATCGTGTCCTCGACGTTCTTGGCGTTGTAGACATCGCCCTTGTGGGTCTCGACCACCGATTCAAGCGACTTGGCGTCGACCTCGGGGATCGTGCTTTCGACGCTGACATCCCCGAACGTATAACGCTCGCCCTCCTGCACCGTGATGGTGACGGTGTATTTGTTGGTTGTGTCGTCGAGTTCGCCGACAGCCGAGACGACCTGGAAGTCGGCATAGCCGTGATTATAATAGAAGCGGCGCAGCAGCTCCTGGTCGGCGCGCAGCTTGTCCTCGTCATAAACATCGTCGCGCAGCACGAACGACAGGAAGGACGAGCGCTTGGTGGAGATGATGTCCGACAGCCGGCGGCTCGAATAGGCGCTGTTGCCGACGAAATTGATCGCGGCAATCTGGGTGCGGCCGCCTTCGTTGATGTTGAAGACCACGTTTACCCGGTTGTCGCCGAGATCCATGATCTGGGTGGTCACGGCGGCATCGTCGCGGCCGATACGCCGGTATGCGGCCTTGACCGCCTCGACATCGGCATCGAGTTGCTGTTGCGAGAAGGTGCCGCGCGGCTTCAATTGCACCGCGGCCTCAAGCGCGTTGTCCTTGAGCTTCTTGTTGCCCTGGAACAGCACCTGGTTGACGACTTGGTATTCCGACACCTTGATGACCAGCGTCGATCCGACCTGGTTGATCTGCACATCCGAAAACAGCCCGGTGCCAAACAGCGCCTTGACCGCATCGTCGATATCCGAACTGGAAAACGCCTTGCCGGGCTTGATCGTCACGTAATTGCGGATGGTGTCCGCGTCGACACGCTGATTGCCGGTGACTTCGACTCTGGAGACGACAGCCGCCTCGGCGGCCGATGTGGCAACGAACTGCACTGCGAGCGCGCCTGGTACAACCAGAGCGGCGGACATAGCCACCGCGGACGCGGCGCTCAGAAACTTGGATGCTGCCTTCATCGGGCTTTTGTACCTTTTCTCGAAGTCCCCACGGCGAGAAAACCGGACGTGCGGTAATTTCCCCTACCGTATTAACCGGATTTTCCCTACACGCAAGGCTTCTGGTTAATTTGTATTTACTTAACCCTGCGGCGTGGCTTTCGCGTCACGCATATCCCCACGCATGGTAAACGGCGTCTCAACATTGCTCGTGCCGAAGCCAAATTCCTTCATGATTTCAGCACCCAAACAGATCGTTCCAGAAAACAAAGCCCATGAACCCGAGCACCAATATGAGTCCGCTTCGGTAAGCCATTTCCATCATGCGTTCGGACACCGGCCGCCGGATGACAGCCTCCACGCCGTAGAACAGAAGATGCCCTCCGTCGAGGGGGGGAATCGGCAAAAGGTTGAGAATCCCTATCCCGACTGACAGGAATGCAACAAGCTGCACGAGCCATTCAAAGCCGAGCTTTGCCGCCTGACCCGACATCTTGGCGATCTTGATGGGCCCGCCCAGCTGGCACTTGTCCTCGCGACCGACAACGAAACGTTGCAGGAACTGGCCGGTACGCTGGATGACGTGTCCGGTTTCCTGGACCGCTGCCCCGACCGCCCCGGCCGGACTATAGGTGATCAGCCGCGGCTGGCCGAGTTCCTTGTTGTTGACGACGCCGATCACGGCCACCTGGACCTTGTTGCCCAGTGCGTCTTGTTGTTCCATCAAGCGCGGCGTCGCCGTGACGGTGATTTCCTTGCCGCCGCGTAGCATGACGAAGGTGATGCTGTCGCCGGCGCGGCCAGAGACCAGACGCTGGACGTCGGCAAAGGTCTCGACCTTGCTGCCGTCGACGCTGACGAATCGGTCGCCGGGCATGATGCCGGCCGCGGCGGCCGGACTGCCGACGGTGACCTCAGCCACCATCGGCTCCAGCACGGGCCGGCCATGGACGGAAAACAGCACGGCAAAGACGGCGATCGTCAGCAGGAAGTTGAACAGCGGCCCCGCCACGACGGTCGCCGCGCGCTTCCAGATCGGCTGCGTGTGGAAGGCCACCTTGCGTTCTTCGTCGCTCAGTGCCTCGATCTCCTCCGAGCTGGGCTGGCTCGACGTCGCATTCATGTCGCCGACGAACTTGACGTAGCCGCCGAGCGGTATGGCGCAAAGCTTCCAGCGCGTGCCGCGGCTATCGTTGAAGCCGATGATCTCTGGGCCGAAACCGATGGAAAAGGCTTTTGCGCCGATACCGCACCAACGCCCGACGAGGTAATGGCCCATTTCGTGGACAAAAACGACCACGGTCAGCACGAACAGGAAAGGCACCAGCGTGCCGAGGACAAAGCCCTCTGTGCTGAAAACCGCGTGAAAAATCTCGTTCAATTCATGCCCTCAAATTCATCCACGGCACAGATCACGCCGCGACTGTGACATCAATCCAGGCGAATCCATGACGCAGCCCCGCGTCGGCCCACCGACGATGCCGTTCAAACCGGAAACAGCCCCTGTGCCGGATGGTCGGCGGTCGCGGAAATCCAGCCGATGACGTATAGGGCGAAAGCCGCCGCGACAAGCCCATCTACCCGATCCATGATGCCGCCATGGCCGGGTATCAGCGTGCCGGAATCTTTACGGCCGTGGCGTCGCTTGACCCATGATTCGAACAGGTCGCCGGCCTGCGCGACAATCGAAAGCACCAGTGCGACCACGCCAAGCACGACGAGGTTGCCCGTTCCGGCTACGGCGGCCAGAAGCAGCCCGGCCACTACGCCGCCGACCAACCCACCGAGCGCCCCGCTCCGCGTCTTGCCCGGCGAGATCGACGGCGCCAGCCTTGGACCACCGATGGAGCGGCCGACGAAATAGGCAAAGATATCGGTCGCCCAAACCACGGCGAATAGGAACAGAATGGCCAGCAGCCCTGAATGGTCGCCGTCACGCAAGAAGGCCAGCGACAAGCCGGACACGGCCGCATAGGCAAGGCCGGATGCTTCCCACGGTCCTGCCCTGCGCATGGAAGAAGCGACGGCAGTGACAGCAACCAGAGCCGCGACGAGCGGCAGCAGCAAAGACGCAGGCAGGCCGGCGACGAGGGCACCAATAAAGACCACGATCAGCGCCTCGGGCAGAAAGCCGAGACCTGCCGTAGCACCAGCACCTGCCGGGGCAACGGGGCGGCTCATCCGCGTCCACTCGTAGAAGATCACCGCCGCCATGGCGGCGCAAAGCAACCGGAAGGACAGTCCGCCGAGCCAGGTCAGGGCAAGCGTGACGATGGCAAGCACGACGGCCGAAATGACCCGGAGTTGGAGGTTGCTCATTCCTCAGCCTGAGGCGACATCTTGGGCGGCAAGTCCGCCGAAGCGGCGCTCACGGCCGGCGAAATCGCGCAGTGCATCGGACAGGTGCTCGCGACTGAAGTCGGGCCAGTAGCAAGGCAGGAAAACGAGTTCGCTATAGGCGGCCTGCCATAACAGGAAGTTGGACAGCCGAAGCTCGCCGCTGGTGCGGATGACCAGTTCCGGGTCCGGAATGCCCTCTGTATCGAGCGAGCTGGCAAAGGAATCGGCCGTGATCGCCTCGCTCTCGATCTCACCGCGCGCCACCGCCGCTGCGAGCTTGCGCGCGGTGCGCACGATCTCGTCGCGCCCGCCGTAATTGAAGGCAATGACCAGTGTCAGCGCCTCGTTGCCGAGAGTGAGCGTTTCGGCTTCCTCGAGCAGCCCCCTTATGTCGGGCTGCAGCCCTGCCCTGTCACCGATGACCCTGATCCGCACCCCACTCTGGTGCAGCTCGGCGAGGTCACGTCGGATGAAAAGCTTCAGCAGGCCCATGAGGTCGCTGACTTCGGATTTCGGCCGTGACCAGTTTTCCGACGAAAAAGCGTAGACGGTCAGGAAGGAGATGCCGAGGCCGGGGGCGGCGCGCACTGTCTTGCGCAGCGCCTCGACGCCGGCGCGGTGACCGGCCAGCCGCGGCAAGCCGCGCGCCTTGGCCCAGCGTCCGTTTCCGTCCATGATGATCGCGACATGCGCGGGCGTTGCCATATTCTCGCTTCCGGGCCAGGCGTGGCCAGACCCTAGACCTGCATGATTTCCGCTTCCTTGTCGGAAAGCAGGTGGTCGATGGTGCTGATTGTCTCGTCGGTCAGTTTCTGAACCTGGTCGGCCCGTTTGCGATGGTCGTCCTCACTGATGTCGCCGTCCTTTTCCGCCTTTTTCAGAAAGTCCATGCCGTCCCGGCGAACGTGGCGTGCGGCGACGCGGGCATTCTCGGCATAACCGTGCGAGATCTTGACCAGCTCCTTGCGGCGCTGTTCGTTGAGCTCGGGCAGCGGAATCCTGAGATTGGTACCGTCGACGATAGGATTGAAGCCGAGATTGGCTTCACGGATGGCGCGGTCGACTGCGCTGACCATCGACTTGTCCCAGACCGAAACCGAAATCATGCGCGGTTCCGGCACCGACACTGTTGCCACCTGGTTGATCGGCATGGTGGTGCCATAGGCCTGCACCTGGACGGCATCGAGCAGGTTGCTCGACGCGCGGCCGGTGCGCAGCGAAGCCAGATCATGCTTGAACGCGGCGATCGCCCCGTCCATGCGCCGTTTGAGATCGTCGTACTCGCCACTCATCATCGTCTCCTCGACCCGTTAACCCGGGTTCACTGCTTAGGCCCTGTTCGAGCCTCATCCGCAACCGGTCCCTTTCGGGTTCATGGTCCGGTCAATCGTCTGCGACAACCGTGCAACGGCCGCCGCCCCTCAGGATATCGCCGAAGCCACCCTTCTCGTGGATCGAATAGACGATTATCGGAATGTTGTTTTCGCGCGCAAGTGCAATCGCCGCCGTATCCATGATCGAAAGCCCGCGTTTGATGACTTCGTCATGGCTGATCCGCTCGAAACGTGTCGCATGCGGGTCCTTCTTGGGATCAGCCGAATAGACACCATCGACCTGGGTGCCCTTGAACAGAGCATCGGCGCCGATCTCGGCGGCGCGAAGGGCTGCAGCCGAATCGGTGGTGAAGAACGGATTGCCGGTGCCGCCGGCGAAGATGACGACCTTGCCCTGGTTCATGTAGGCGGTCGCCTGACGCTGCGAAAAACTTTCGCAAAGCTCGGGCATGGCGATCGCCGACAGCACCACGGCGTCGACGCCGATCTTGTTGAGCGAGGTGCGCAGCGCCAGCGAATTGATAACCGTGGCAAGCATGCCCATATGGTCGCCGGTGACGCGGTCTCCGCCTTTTGACGCAACCGCGACGCCACGGAAGATGTTGCCGCCGCCTATGACGACACCGACTTCGATGCCCAATGCGCGGGCCTCGGCGATGTCGGCGGCGATGCGGTCGACCACCGATACGTCGATGCCGAAATGCTGCTCGCCCATCAACGCTTCGCCCGACGCTTTCAGCAAGACACGTCGGTAGAGGGGCTTCACCGTCATCTGGTCCTCGTCATCGTGCGTGTGACGCGTTTCGGTGCGCCCCGAAACACTGGGCGTTCCGATACACGAAGGGCGCCGCGATGTCACGCGGCGCTCGAGCCGGAAAGTTGAGATCGTGGACCGGGATAGCCGTCAGCTCACGCCGGCAAAAGTGCCTCGCATGAGCAGATCCGGCAGATAGCTTGCCGGCTTACCGCCAACCGCCTGCCCACCGGTCAGGCCGGCTTGTATTTCAGGGCCGAAGAACGAATACGGAAAGGGCGTGACCGGCCGGCTCACCGCATCGAGCCGTGCCCGAAGATCTTCGGGAATGTCGAAATCAAGCGCGCCGAGATTGTCCTTGAGCTGGTCAAGCCTGGTGGCGCCGACGATGACGGACGCAATGCCTGGCCTGTTTGCCGTCCAGTTCAGGGCGACCTGGGCCATGCTGCGGCCGAGCTGGCCGGCAACCCTCTCCAGTTCGGCGACGATTTGCCAGTTGCGATCGGTGAATTTCTGGAAACCGGGATTGGTCGAACCACGCATTGTCTCCAGCCGGCCACCATCCTCGACGATTGTATCGAAACGGTATTTTCCGCTGAGCAGGCCGCTGGCCAATGGACTCCAGACCATGATTCCGGCGCCATAGCGCGTGCCGAACGGCACGAACTCGTGCTCGATGTTGCGCTCGGCCAGCGAATATTCGAGCTGAAGCGCCGAAACCGGTTCATAGCCGCGATGCTCGGCGACGGCCTGCGCCCGGCTTGCGTACCAGGCCGGCACGTCGGACAGACCGACATGCCGGATCTTTCCGGCGCGCACCAGATCGTCCAGCGTCCGCATCACCTCCTCCGGCGGCGTCAGCCTGTCCCAGGTATGGAGGATGTAGAGGTCGATGTAGTCGGTGCCGAGCCGCTTCAGCGAACCGTCTATCGCCCGCAGGATGTTCTTGCGGCCGTTGCCCCCGGCGTTCGGGTTGCCCGGTTCGGCGTTGTAGGTGAATTTGGTACTGATCACCGCCTTGTCGCGCAGCCCACGCTCGGCGATGAATTCGCCGAGCCAGGTTTCGGCCGTGCCACCGGTATAGAGATCGGCGGTATCGAAGAAATTGCCACCGGCTTCGACATAGGCATCAACCAAGGAGCGCGCGGTCTCCTTCTCCGCGCCCCAGCCCCATTCCGTGCCGAACGTCATGGTGCCGAGCGCCAGGCGGGTGACACGCAGCCCGCTGTTGCCGAGCGTGTAGTAGGACATGGTCATGGATTTCTCCTGAAGTTTGAAAAGCGGGATTGAGGTCTTGCCTGGGATACGCAGTCAGGCCTTGGCCAGCGCATCGACCACCACCTGGAAGCGGCGCGGATCGAAATAATCGTGGTAGGCGCTGATCAGACCGCTCTTGAAGTGGAAAATCGCGATATTGCTGTTGGTGTATTCAGTGCCGCCGATCAGCACCGCGCGGTTCTTGTACTCAACGACGATCGCGTCCGAATCCGCTGCCGGATAGATGGCTGTCAGCTGCGAATCGAAGGATTCGAAATTACCGAAGAGGCCTCGGAAGGCCGCCAGGATCGCGGCCTTACCATCGATGCTGTTTCCAAATCCTGCCGGTGGGTAGAAGACAAGTATACGGCCATCTTCAGCCCAAAGGTCGCCCCATGACTCAATGTCGTTGCGGTGCATCAGATCAAAGAATTTACGCACGGTCTCGAGATTACGGGTTCGTTCGGAATCGAGGTCGGTCATTAGACGTCTCCTTAGCTGCTCGGCGATTGCCGTGTGATGCAGCCAAAGATGCGCCCTCCTTTCCCCACCGATAAGATTTGCATTATCCGAATGGACTATGCGGTATCATGCATGAATGGACCGCGATCTGCTTAGCCACCTACCTATAATCGTTGCCGTCGCGCGGCGTGGCGGCTTCGCGCCGGCAGCCGCCGAGCTCGGCATGAGCCCGTCAGCGGTCAGCCATGCGGTTCGGCTGGTAGAGGAGCGAATCGGCCAGCCGTTGTTTGCCCGCACCACGCGCAGCGTCTCGCTGACCGAGGCTGGCACCGCGCTTGTCGCTGCGGCGGAGCCGGCGCTGGAAGACATTGCCGACCGGATCGAACGTATCCGCTCTGTCAAAGGCCGGGCAAGCGGACTGCTCAGGATCAACGCGCCGCGTTTGGCGCTGCCTCTGGCGCTGATGCCCATCCTGACGGCGATGGCGGAACGTTACCCTGACGTGACGGTGGAGATCGTCACCGACGAACGTCTGAGCGATATCGTCGGCGAGGGTTTTGACGCCGGCATCCGGCTGGGCGAGATGATCGCCGAGGATATGGTGACGGTGCGACTGACAGGGCCTTTCCGCAGCATCATCGTTGCCTCGCCGGCCTATGTCGCCCGGCGCGGGCGGCCATGGGCGTTGGCCGATCTCGCCGCGCACAACTGCATCGGCTATCGGCTGCTGCGATCACGTGCGCTCTATCGCTGGGATCTGTCCGATCAGGGCAAGGATATCAGCGTCGAGACACGCGGCAGCGTGGTCGTCAGCGATCCGCTGTCGGCAAGGGAAATGGCGCTTGCCGGTATCGGCCTCGCCTATCTGTTCGAGCCGCTTGTCAAGCCCGACATCGAGGCAGGCCGGTTGGTCGAAGTCCTTGGCGAGGTATCGATCGAGGAACCGGGACTGTTCCTCTATTTCCCGCGCCGCGCCTCGATGGCCCCGAAGCTCCGCGCCTTCATCGACACCGCGCAAGAAATCGGCCGGGCATCCTCGCGGATACCCGGCCGAAAAAGCCTTTCAAACGAATAGTTACTTCTTGACCGCTGCCGCGACTTCCGCCGCGAAATCGGTCTCGTCCTTCTCGATGCCCTCACCGAGCGCGAAGCGCAGATAGGCAGCGATTTTGGCTGGCGCGCCGATTTCGCTTTCGGCATCCTTCAGCGCCTTCTCGACGGTAATGTCGGGATTGAGCACGAAAGCCTGCTTGAGCAGCACGACCTCTTCATAGAACTTGCGCAAACGGCCTTCGACCATCTTCTCGATTATCGCTTCCGGCTTGCCGGACTGGCGCGCCTGGTCGGCGAAGATCGCCTTCTCGCGTTCCACTGCGGCCGGATCGAGCTCTTCGGTGGTCAGGGCCATCGGATTGGTGGCAGCGACATGCATGGCAACCTGACGGGCGAAGGCGTTGGCGGCATGCGCGTTGCCTGTCGTCTCGATGGCCACCAGCACGCCGAGCTTGCCAAGGCCGTCGGCGACCGCATTGTGAACGTAGGTTGCGACAGCGCCGTGCTCGACGGTGAGCTTGGCCGAGCGGCGGAAGCCCAGATTCTCGCCGATGGTGCCGACAGCGTCCTTGATGGTCTCGGCGACCGACTTGCCCGAGCCCGGATAGGGAGCGGCGGCAACGGCCTCGGTCTTGCCGCCATAGGCAAGCGCGACCTTCGCGACATTGGCGACGATCTCCTGGAACGCAGCATTGCGGGCAACGAAGTCCGTCTCGGAATTGACCTCGACGATCGCTGCCTCGCGGACGCCGGAATCTACGCCGATCAGGCCTTCGGCAGCGGTACGGCCAGCCTTCTTGTCGGCCTTGGAAATGCCCTTCTTGCGCAGCCAGTCGATGGCTTCTTCCATATTGCCGTTGGTCTCGTTCAACGCCGCCTTGCAGTCCATCATGCCCGCGCCGGTCAAGTCGCGGAGTTCTTTGACCTGTGCAGCCGAAATGCTCATTGTCGCCTCTTTGTCTAAATGCACTGACGCACCATCGATTTTCGATGATGCGCCTGGTGCCGGTAGCGCTTACCGCGCCAACATATTGGAAAGATGAAGGCCGCGGCCGCCCTTCGCTACTATGCTTCCGGGGTCTGGGCTGCCGGGCTCTCGGCGGCCGGGGTCTGATCGAGCGCCGGCTCGACCGGAGCCTCGACCGATGCGCCGATATCGACACCGAGCGCGCCCTGCTGACGGGCGATGCCGTCGATAGCTGCCTTGGCGATCAAATCGCAATACAGCTGGATGGCGCGGGCCGCGTCGTCATTGCCGGGGATCGGGAAGTCGATCTTGTCCGGGTCGCAGTTGGAATCGATGATGGCAACGACCGGGATGCCGAGACGCTTGGCTTCGAGAATGGCGATCGCTTCCTTGTTGGTGTCGATCACGAACATCAAATCGGGCGTCGAACCCATATCCTTGATGCCGCCCAGCGCCTTGTCGAGCTTCTCACGCTCGCGGTCGAGGTTGAGGCGCTCCTTCTTGGTCAGGCCCTGAGCCTCGCCGGCCAGCATTTCGTCGAGCTTGCGCAGGCGCTGGATGGAATTCGAGATCGTCTTCCAGTTGGTCAGCATGCCGCCGAGCCAGCGCGAGTTGACATAGTACTGGGCCGAGCGCTGCGCGGCATCGGCGACGATGTCGGAGGCCTGGCGCTTGGTGCCGACGAACAGCACGCGGCCGCCCTTGGCAACAGTGTCGGAAACCTGCTTCAGCGCCTGGTGCAGCAAAGGCACCGTCTGCGAGAGGTCGATGATGTGTATGTTGTTGCGGGCGCCGTAGATATAGGGCGCCATTTTCGGGTTCCAGCGGTGGGTCTGGTGGCCGAAGTGAATGCCAGCTTCCAATAGCTGGCGCATGCTGAAATCAGGCAGAGCCATTCTTATTTCCTTTCCGGTTAGCCTCCACGGACACAGGCATTTTTGGACTTTGTCCTCGAACGCCACCGGAGGTTTCAGCCGGATTTCTCCCGGGCAGACACCAAAGTCCGTGTGTGGAATGAGCGCGCATATAGAGGGGAAGCGCGACAAACGCAAGCGTTGTGGCGTCTGTGTTTCAGCGTGCGGCGATCAGCGCACCGGTGTCATCGCCGCATCTTCCCCTTCGGCACCCGCACACGCCGGAAAACAGCGACGATCTCCTCGCGGGTGCATTCGATGGCGCCTAACCGCACTGCGCGGTCGCGCTCGAACCCGGTTATGTCATAATGCGGTGCCGATGTCTTCGGCGGTCCTTGGTAGGACGCGCGCTTGATGCCGAGCTGCCCGGCAAAGCGATGCAGCTCGTCGGTGTCGTCTGCCAGCAGATGACACCAGCGGTGGCCGACCCATTTCCAGATCGCCGCATCGACATAGACCGCCATGAGGCTTGCCGCACTCCTTCATCTTGCGCCGACCAACACATCGCTAACGATGATAGAAGGGATTGGCATAGAAAATGAAGCCGCCGCCGGCCTCGAGTTGCGTCATCGTCCTGGTGACGGTCTCCTGCATCCGGCCGTGCAGTTCGGCGAGTGCCTCCTCGACGGAGCCTTGATAGGCGTGCAAGCCTAGCGGCTCCGGTACCCGGACATAGGCGCGGCGTGGGCCTGCCGGCTGCGGCACGAAACGGTTGATCGTATCGCGCAGCGTACCCTTGCAATAATCGTTGCGGATCCGCTTCAAATGTTCGGCGATCTCCTCCTGCGTGATGCCCGGGTTGGCTGAAGCCCACGGCCCGACACGCTGCACGCGCTGGATTGTATCCGCCAGCATTCGGACCTGCTTCTGGCTTCCACTGCCATCCGTGTCTTCCCGCAGCCAGCGCCGCGAACGGCGCAAAAGGTCCGCATTGTCGAGCGTGCCGGCGTCGACCGAGACAAGTTCGGCAAGGCGACGGCCGAGTTCGGTCAGCAGGTCCTTTTGACGTGCGTCATACAAAGCCCGCTCATCGGACCGCAGGCCATATGCAGCCTCATCGCGCGACAGCAACGTCGCATAGATATGATGGATGCGCTCCGGCAGCGAATCGGCGGCACGGCGTTCGATCTTCAGGCTGTGCTCGACATAGGCGCATTCCCTTGCCAGCGCTGCCTCGACATTCCCCGTGAAAGCAAGCTTCCAGATCACGGGCGCGATCCAAACCTTGAAATCCGGATCCGTCAGGCGGCCGCGCTTCAGCGCCTCGAACCCCATTTCGACCGCGCCCGGCAGCAGCGGGGCAATGATGTTGGCATGCCAGCCGACACCGCCTTCGGGATGCAGGAGCACGCCGTGCCCCTTCAGCGCCCAGGCCACCGAATGTTCCTTGGCGGCCGCGCTGTTGCCCGGGATTTGCGCGATCAGATTGTTGGCCAACCAGAATTTCTGCATCAGCCTGCCAAGCCCGTTGACGACGCCGTGCGTGGCCCAGGATGCCGCCAGCGGGCTTACCCGCGAGACGACCTCCTTGTCGATCATCCAGTCGGTAAAGAATTCGGGATGGTTGGGCGTGATGAACGTCGCCTTGCCCGCGCCGCAACAAGCCTTCAGCCTTTGCCGGTCATCCTCCGGAAAATCGATGTGGCGGACATTGGCGACGCCGCGCAAACCGGCCAGACGGTTGAATGGCAACAGGTCGCGAAAGCCTGGAATGCCGTGCAGCATGACAATCCGGTTGACGAATGTCATAGCGTTGATCAGCGTTGCATTGGGCCGCGGCGCCACAAAAACGTCGATCCTGCTCAACCTGCTCCCCCGCGGCGCATACCCTCATAAGACGTTGATAGGCAATTGCGGCATGCTCAAGTCGATGCGACCTGCCACGCAAGATTAAGCGCTACTATCCCGGATAGCGCCGGCGGCTTGCCGTTCACTCGAGCTTATTTAGACGGGCAGGTCTTTGGCTGATCGAACAGCGACAGATTGACCAGTTTGCCGGTCATCGAGAACTCGCCATAGTCCATGACGAGATCGCGCGTGATGCCGTTCTTGTGCAGCTTGAAGCTGATCCGGTATTCCGGCACCTCCTCGCCGCCTTTGTCGGCATCATCGAAATAGGCGATGTCGACCGGCCAGTATTTGTCGGTGGCGAGCTTGGCCAGCGCCGGCGCTTCCGGATCGGCATTGTCGGCATCGGCTTGCTTGCCGACGACGACGGTGGTGGTCACCACCTTGTTGGCATCCTCAGAGCCGTCGAACAGGTTGGTTTCGTAGAAACGCTCGCCCTTTTCCGCCTTGCCGATCATTTCGACCATTTGCTGGGTCGGGAACTGGGTCGGCGCGAGTTCCAGGCTGTTCTTCTCGGGCTTGTCGATATCGACCTTGAGACCGTTGGCTTCCTTCGTTGCGGTACCCTTGACCTCCTTGTCGAGGTTCTGGTCGACAAAGGATTTGTTCACGAAGGAGAAGGTCTTGCCCTCGGCATCCTCGAAGGTGGTCATCTGCTGGTCGGTCAGCCTGGTGTTGTCGCTGGTTACGATCTGGGTCACCAAACGAAACTTTACCGTATAGCCCTCGCAAGGCGAGCCGTTGAACTCGTAGACCATGCGGCCGGTGATGCCGGTAATGCCGGAACGGTCTGAAGCCTTGTCGAGTGAAATGTCGTAAACAGCACGATGCGCCTGCAGCGCAGGCACCGCAAAAGCGGGAGCCGCCCAGGAAGCCGCTGTCAAGAGAACGGCGTTGAATGCGAGGCGCGTTGCGCGCATGGGGTGCTCCGATCATCGCGGCTAATGGCAAGCCGCATGGAAAGATGGTCCAGCTTAAAAAAAGTCGTGGCGGAAGCGAGGCAAAAATAGCAATTTCGGCCCGGCCTGCGCGGCACCTTCAAGCAATAGGGAAATAGCATGAGCGAAACAATCGAAAAGCGGCTAAGCGATCTCGGCGTGACGCTGCCGGCCGCCGCCGCGCCCGCCGCCAATTACGTGCCCTATTGCCGGACCGGCAATCTGCTGTTCACCGCCGGGCAGTTGCCGCTCAAGGAGGGCAAGCTCCAGGCGAGCGGACTGCTTGGCCGCGATGTCGACACCGCGACCGGCAAGGAAGCCGCAAAATACTGTGCGATCAACATATTGGCCCAGGCTCAGGCGGCACTTGGCGATCTCGAGAAAATCCGTCGCTTGGTGAAGATCACCGTCTTCGTCGCCTCGGCACCGGATTTTGTCGAACAGCATCTGGTTGCCAACGGCGCCTCGGATTTTCTCGCCGCCGTGCTCGGCGATCGCGGCAAGCACGCTCGCTCCGCCGTCGGCACCGCCTCCCTGCCGCTTAATGCCGCAGTGGAAATCGAAGCGATCTTCGAAGTCGAATGACCGGGACTGCAACCATGACCGATCTTTCCTGGCTGACCGCCCGGCCCGTCGCCCATCGCGGCCTCCACGACATGAACAAGACGCGCTGGGAGAACACCCTTTCCGCCTTCGCTGCGGCGGCCGAGCGCGGCTACGCGATCGAATGCGACGTGCACCTATCATCCGACGGCGTCCCCGTCATCATCCACGATGGCGATCTGCGGCGGCTGACCGGCGAGGACGGCTTCGTCTGGCAGCGTACGGCTGCCGAGATCACGGCGCTGAAGGTCGGCGGCACCGCCGACCATTTGCCGACGCTGCAGCAGGCGCTTGATCTGGTCGACGGCCGTGTGCCGATGGTTGTCGAGCTGAAAGGTGCTGCCGGGCACGACGAAGGCCTGGTCGAAAGCGTCGGCAAGATGCTCAAGCATTACAAGGGCAAGACCGCGATCATGTCGTTCGACCATTGGCTGATCCGCGACTTCCCGAAATATGCACCCGGCATACCCGGCGGGTTGACCGCCTACGGCAACGACAACCACCTGATCGAGGCGCATTTCGCCATGCTGGCGCATGACATCGCCTTCACCTCCTACGCTGCCGGCGACCTGCCGAACCGGTTCGTCTCCTTCGTGCGAGAGAGACTCGGCATGCCGGTGATCACCTGGACCGTGCACGACCAGCCTGCCGTCGACCTGACCTTCAAATATGCCGACCAGATGACGTTCGAAGGATTCGAGCCCGATCTGGTACGGCTCGCCTGAGCGGGCTTGTATGGGTCCGCAGCGAGCTTAAGTAAGCCTCATGGATCAAGGGGACGACTGCGAAAGACAAACGGCGAATGCGGAGCTGTCGATCCGCATCGCCGTGGGCATCGGCGCCTTTACCAGCGCTGAATGGGACAGCCTCGGCGGCACCACACGCGGCGATGCAGAATACGGCTACAACCCGCTTGTTTCATTCGCTTTTTTGAGCGCGCTGGAAGATTCCGGCTGCGCTGTTCGGCGCACCGGCTGGCAAGGCCATCACCTCAGGCTGGAAACCGCGCGAGGCAAGCTGCTCGGGGCGGTCCCCTGCTATCTGAAGTCGCACAGCCAGGGCGAATATGTCTTCGACCATGGCTGGTCGGACGCGTTCGAACGCGCCGGCGGGCGCTACTATCCGAAGCTGCAATGCGCGGTGCCGTTCACACCCGTCACCGGCCCTCGCCTGCTGGTCGGCAGGGGCGAGGACAGCCCCACCGTCAAGGCCGGTCTTGCGGCCGGCCTGAAGGCGGTGACGGATAAGCTCGGCGTGTCTTCCGCGCATGTTACTTTCGCGCCGGAGGACGACGTCCAGATATTGGCGGCGGCCGGCTTCCTTCATCGCACCGACCAGCAGTTTCACTTCTTCAACGAAGGCTTCTCGAGCTACGACGATTTTCTCGCAACGTTAGCCTCGCGCAAGCGCAAGGCAATGAAGAAAGAGCGGCGCGAGGCCCTCGCCGACGGCATCTCGATCGACTGGCTGACCGGCAAGGATCTGACCGAAAAGGCCTGGGACGACTTTTTCGCGTTCTACATGGATACCGGCAGCAGGAAATGGGGCCGGCCCTACCTCAACCGCGATTTCTTCTCGCTGATCGGCGAACGCATGGCCGACGACATCCTGCTGGTCATGGCCAAACGCAACGGGCGCTACATTGCAGGTGCCATCAACTTCATCGGTTCAGACGCGCTCTACGGCCGCAATTGGGGCTGCATCGAGGACCACCCGTTCCTGCATTTCGAGGTCTGCTACCATCAGGCGATCGATTTCGCCATCTCGCGCAAGCTGAAGGTGGTTGAAGCCGGTGCGCAGGGCGAGCACAAGCTGGCGCGCGGCTACCGGCCCGTGACGATGCATTCGGCGCACTACATCGCCCATCCAGGTCTGCGCAATGCAGTGGCCGACTACCTCCAACGCGAGCGGCGCGAAGTCGAGCGGATGAGCGAATATCTGGAAGAGCACACCCCGTTCCGCAAGGAGATGGCGGAGTAGAGTAGCGAGCCCCAATCGCTCAGCCGAGCGGGCCGGCACGGCCGATGTCGACCGATCGTCTTGCCCGCCCGGAACAGCTTCGCTACACGAGACAGCGAGCCAAGAACCGGAGCGCGCGCCATGGCCGAAGCAACCTATGACAGCAGCAACATCTTCGCAAAAATCCTGCGCGGAGAAATCCCTTCGCACCGCGTCTACGAAGATGACGCGGTCATCGTCTTCATGGATGTGATGCCGCAAGGACAGGGTCACACGCTGGTGGTGCCGAAAGCGCCGTCGCGCAACCTGCTCGACGCGGATCCGGCGGTGCTTGGCCCGCTCTTCGTTCACGTCCAGAAAGTTGCGCGGGCCGTAAAGAAGGCCTTCGATGCCGATGGCGTCACGGTTATGCAGTTCAACGAACCAGCTTCGGGGCAGACTGTCTTTCACCTTCACGTCCATGTCATTCCGCGCTTCGAGGGCATTCCCCTGAAACCGCACAGCGGACAGATGGAAAAGCCTGAAGTCCTGGCCGAGAACGCCGGCAAGATACGGATGGCGCTGGCAAGCTGAACCGGCGCAAACCGCTCCGGCGGGCGCCGGGTGCTTAACCGGAAGGTGTCACAAAAAAAGCCCCGTTTCCGGGGCTTTTTTACTGGCTGGTTCGTCAGTTCTTACGCGGCAGTTGCGGCACAAGGCTGCGCTTGCCGCCGTCCTTACCTTTGGGCTCCGGCTTCTGCGCCACCGCCTTTTTTGCGGCGGGCTTTTTCGCCACCGCCTTCTTGGCCTTCGGCGCGTCGTCCGGCTCTTCCTTCTTCGGCTTCACCGGCGCCTCGTCGGCGAGCGATTCGAGCTTCAGGCCGGTCTCGCCGGTTTCCTTCTTCTCGACGGTGACACGTACTGTGCCGCCCTTCTTGAGCTTGCCGAACAGCACCTCGTCGGCCAGCGGCTTCTTGATGTGCTCCTGGATGACACGGCCAAGCGGCCGGGCGCCCATGCGCTCGTCATAGCCCTTATCGGCCAGCCATGCGATTGCATCCTGCGACAAGTCGAAGGTCACGCCACGCTCGGAAAGCTGTGCTTCCAGCTGCATGACGAACTTCTGCACCACCTGATGGATGACCGGCACCGGCAGCGAGCCGAACGGAATGATCGCATCGAGACGGTTGCGGAACTCCGGCGTGAACAGCCGGTTGATCGCCTCGACATCGTCGCCTTCGCGCTTGGTCGAACCGAAACCGATGGCCGCGCGCTGCGCGTCGGACGCGCCCGCATTGGTGGTCATGATCAGGATGACATTGCGGAAGTCGATCTGCTTGCCGTTATGGTCGGTCAGCTTGCCGTGGTCCATGACCTGCAACAGGATGTTGAACAGGTCCGGATGCGCCTTCTCGACTTCGTCCAGCAACAGCACGCAGTGCGGATGCTGGTCGACGCCGTCGGTCAGAAGGCCGCCCTGGTCGAAGCCGACATAGCCGGGAGGCGCGCCGATCAGCCGTGAAACGGTGTGGCGTTCCATATATTCCGACATGTCGAAGCGGATCAGCTCCACGCCGAGCGAGGCGGCGAGCTGCTTGGCCACTTCCGTCTTGCCGACACCGGTCGGACCCGAGAACAGGTACGAGCCGATCGGCTTTTCCGGTTCCCGCAGGCCGGCCCGCGCCAGCTTGATGGCCGAAGTCAGCGCGGTGATCGCGGTGTCCTGGCCGTAGACGACGCGCTTCAACTCGATGTCGAGACCTTGCAGCACCTTCTCGTCGTCGGCGGAAACCGTCTTCGGCGGGATGCGCGCCATGGTGGCGATCGTCGCTTCGATCTCCTTGATGCCGATGGTCTTCTTGCGCTTGGCTTCCGGCACCAGCATTTGCGAGGCGCCGGTCTCATCGATCACGTCGATCGCCTTGTCCGGCAGCTTGCGGTCGTTGATGTAACGCGCCGAGAGCTCGACCGAAGCCTTGATCGCCTCGCTCGTGTAGCGGACCTTGTGGAACTCCTCGAAATAGGGCTTGAGGCCCTTCATGATCTCGATGGCGTCCTCGACGGTCGGCTCGTTGACGTCGATCTTCTGGAAGCGCCGCACCAGCGCGCGGTCCTTCTCGAAGAACTGACGGAACTCCTTGTAGGTGGTCGAGCCGATGCAGCGGATGGCGCCGGACGACAGCGCCGGCTTCAACAGGTTCGACGCATCCATGGCGCCGCCGGAGGTGGCCCCTGCCCCGATCACGGTGTGGATTTCGTCGATGAACAGCACGGCGCCGGGATAATCCTCGAGCTCCTTGACGACCTGCTTCAGCCGCTCCTCGAAATCGCCGCGATAGCGGGTGCCGGCCAGCAGCGTGCCCATGTCGAGCGCGAAGATGGTGGCATTGTGCAGCACTTCGGGAACGTCGCCCTCGACGATGCGCTTGGCGAGGCCTTCGGCGATTGCCGTCTTGCCGACGCCGGGATCACCGACATAGAGCGGGTTGTTCTTAGAGCGGCGGCACAGCACCTGGATGGTCCGGTTGATCTCGCTCTCGCGACCGATCAATGGATCGATCTTGCCGGCCTTAGCCTTGTTGTTCAGGTTGACGCAATAGGCAGTCAGCGCGTCCTGCTGCTGCTTCTTCTTGCCGCCTTCCTCTTGCGGCTCGGCCCCGCTCTGGCTGCCTTGCTCGTCGTCGGCGCCGCGCGGCGTCCGCGTCTCGGAAGCGCCGGGGCGCTTGGCGATGCCATGCGAGATGTAGTTGACCGCGTCGTAGCGGGTCATCTGCTGTTCCTGCAGGAAGTAAGCGGCGTGGCTCTCGCGCTCAGCGAAGATGGCGACGAGCACGTTGGCGCCGGACACCTCCTCGCGGCCTGACGACTGCACATGGATCACCGCGCGCTGGATGACGCGCTGGAAACCGGCAGTCGGCTTGGAATCTTCATCGTAGCCGGTGACGAGGTTGTCGAGCTCGGTGTCGATATAGGTGAGGACCGTATGCTTCAACTCGTCGAGATCGACGTTGCAGGCACGCATGACGGCCGCCGCCTCGGTGTCGTCGATCAGGGCGAGCAGCAAATGTTCAAGGGTTGCATATTCATGGTGCCGCTCATTGGCGAGCGTCAGCGCTTGGTGAAGCGCCTTTTCCAGGCCTTGGGAGAAAGCCGGCATGTTACCTCACTTCTTCTCCATCACGCATTGCAGCGGATGCTGATTCTGTCGGGCGAAATCCATGACCTGAGCCACTTTGGTCTCGGCCACCTCGAATGTATAGACCCCGCACTCGCCCACCCCATGATTGTGAACATGAAGCATTATGCGTGTGGCGGCTTCGCGGTCCTTCTGAAAAAAGCGCTCCAGCACGTGGACCACGAATTCCATGGGTGTGTAGTCGTCGTTAAGAATGAGGACCCGATACAGACTGGGCTTCTTGGTCTTGGTTTTTGTGCGCGTGATGACGGCCGTGCCGCGACCGGCCTCATTGCCGTTGCTGCCGTTCTGCATTCGCACCACGTAGCTCGTGGCAGTCAAACCTGTAGTCACGTAGTCCTGCCTCTTTCGAATCCTCATGCATGCTCGACATGTAGGTGTTCGGTGGACGATTTTAAGCCCTTCTGTTTAGCTGACAATATGGCTAGGTGGCCAAACTTGACCGATTTTTCAAATCGTGAAGACCGCAGGCCCCCGATTTCGAGCTGGCATGAAAAAACCCGGCCGCGCGTTCGCGACCGGGTCTGTCTTTGCAAGCCCAGGGGCCGGCTCGGAATGTTCGTCGAATTTACTTCGCCTTGGCGACGATCGATTCGAACGGCTTGTAGGCTTCCTTGGCGAGTTCGGCATAGAGATCGCCAAGCTTGGTGGCTTCGGTGACGAAGCTCTCATAGGACTGCTTGGCATAGTCGGACTGGATCTCGATCGCCTTGTCCAGCGACTTGGCGGAAAAGAGCTTCTCGACAGCGGCGCTACCGGCTTCGAAGCTTTTCTTGGTGTACTCGCCCGCCTCGGCGGCGATAGCCTGCGCACCCTTGGACAGCGAGGCGAAGCTCTTCAATCCGGTGTCCGCAAATTCCTTGCCGTATTTGCTGAAATCTTCATAGGTCTGGGTCATTTCACGCATTCCCTTGAACGGTTGCCTTGGACGATAGACGCGGCTTGTCCGGGCCGCGTTGTGCAATGCATGTAAATATATTGTGCAGTGCACAAAAGTCAAGATTCCCGCGGCAATGCGCATAGTGAGCTGCCGGCAATCGCTAAGATTCGAATAAAGAGAAGCTCAATCACACAGAAAATGGTGAACGCGGCGGTTACCATAAACGGATTGGTAACGCTGCCCGCGTTAGCGTGGCCGGAGGTGAGGCAGGACCCTTTGCCGCCTCCAAGGCAACGGAAATTCAAAGGAACTATCAGTGCGTAAGGCGTTGTCGGGCTTCGTTTCCAAATCCGCGTCCCCCCTCAAAACGATCATGATCCTCGCTATGGCGATGAGCTTCGTCGTCGCGGACGCGGCCTCATCCATGGCGGCCAAGTCGGCGGCCATCGTCATCGATGCCAAGACCGGCAAGGTGCTTTATTCGTCGGACGCCGATGGCCGGCGCTATCCGGCGTCGCTTACCAAGATGATGACGCTCTATCTGACGTTCGAGGCGTTGGCGAAGGGCAGGATCAGCAAGAATTCCCCGGTCGTGTTCTCGGCCAATGCCGCTGCCGAACCGCCGACGAAGCTCGGCGTCAAGCGGGGCGGCTCGGTCACGGTCGAGACCGCGATCCTGTCGATGGTGACCAAATCGGCAAACGATTCCGCAACAGCGCTTGGCGAGATGCTCGGCGGCAACGAAGCCAATTTCGCCCGCATGATGACCGCCAAGGCGCGGGCGCTGGGCATGAGGGGAACCGTTTTCCGCAACGCCAACGGCTTGCCTGATCCCGGCCAGTTCACGACCGCGCGCGACATGGCGATGCTCGGCATCGCCCTGAGAGAGCATTTCCCGCAATACTACGGCTATTTCTCGCAGCGCTCCTTTCTTTACGGGCGGCAGCGCATCAACGGCCACAATCGTCTGCTCGGACGCATCAAGGGCGTCGACGGCATCAAGACCGGTTACACCCGCGCCTCCGGTTACAATCTGGTCTCCTCGGTCTCGGATGGCGATCGGCGCATCGTAGCGGTGGTCATGGGCGGCAGGTCCGGCGGCAGCCGCGACAGCCAGATGGCCGGGTTGATCAATGCCTACATGCCGCAGGCGTCGTCGCGCGGCGGCGGCGTGCTGATTGCCAAGGCCGGCGGCGGCAATCCGATTTCAGCCTTGGCCAAGGTGCTTCTGCCGAAGCATGACGCGCCGACACCGGACAGAAAGCCGGACGACGATGCCGTTGCCTCTCTTGTCGAGGAAAATGCGCCCGTCGTTGAAGAGACCGCTCCGGTCGTTCAGGCCAAGAGGGTCAAGACGACGGCTGTGTCGACGGTGGACGACGTGGCGACAGCCCGGGTCGCCGCAGCCTATGCCGAACCGGCGGCAGAGGTCGATCCTGTCAGCACGGCGTCGGTGCCATCCGGCTGGGCAATACAGGTCGCCTCTTCGCCAAAACAGGCCGAAGCGAAGGCTTTCCTCGACAAGGCGACGAAGCAGGCGCCCTCCGTTCTGACCGATGCCTCCGGTTTCACCGTCGCCTTCGACAAGGACGGTGTCACCTACTACCGCGCCCGGTTCGGTGGTTTCGGTTCGAAGACGGCTGCCTGGAAAGCCTGCAACGCTTTGAAAAAGAAGAAGATCGAGTGCTACGCCGTCCAGCAGTAAGCGGCGCGCGAAACGATATCTTTCCCGAAGTTCTGCGTCGAAGGAGACTAGTTGTGATTGGAGAGCAAGACGTCCTTGGCTTCATTGATCCGCGCCGCCAGGAAAGACGTGCCACCGATATCGGGGTGCAGGCGCTGCATCAGGCGGCGGTGCGCCTTGCGGACATCCGCCGCGGCAGCCCCCGCTTCAAGACCAAGGATCTTGTAGGCCTCCTCCTTAGTCATGGCGCCAGAACCTGGCGCAACACCCAGCCCTTCGCCACCATTCGCATCAGCGTCTTTGCGCCAGATGGGAAATCTGCCGTCAAGATACGTCTCTAGCAATTGGCGGCTCTCCGGATCGCCGGAGAGTTCGCGATAGAGTTGCTGCAATTCGGCAAGCCCCATCGAGCCAAGCATCTTGCCTTCATGGCGCCCAGCCAGCACAAGGCCTTCGAGGCCGCCGGTATCGTGATCGAGTTCCATCTCAAGCGCCGCCGTACGAACTGTCGAACGCTTGCCTGCCGCCAGTTTGGCTGCCGGCCGATTCATGCGCATGGAGCCGTACCAGGCGAGCGCAGCCGACAGAATCAAGCCCCCGATGCCCTCGCGCCCGACCAGCAGCACGGCGACGCCGACCAGCCCGAGCAGCACAGGTCCAAGCGTCCTCATGCCGCCTGCAAGCTTCGCCGGATCGGCGCGCAGGAAGATGGTGAGCATGCCGAGAAACACCAGAAGCAATGCTACGAAAGCGATAATCGCGCCCATCAGTTTCCGTCGCCCCGCATATGCTCGATCATCAGCCGGTCCTCCGGCCTGCCCCGGGCCTCCAGTGCCTTCAGCCCGCCGGTCGCAAACACGGCGACGGACGAAAGCAGGCCGGCCAACGTCGCGGCGGCCCGCCGATCGAACCGGAACCAGGCCCCTTTCGACAGCCGCGCAATTTCCTTGAACGCCTTTTCCGCGGCGGCATCATGGCCCTCCTGAAAGACGAAGACAGGAACGCCGTGCAGACCGAGGCTGCCGGCCTTTTCGGCCAGATCATCAATGTTTTCTTCCATCGCGTCGCCGATATAGACCAGCGCGTTGACCTTGGCCGCCGCCGTCTGTTTCAGCGCATGGGCGAGCACCTTGCCGATTTGGGTATGGCCGCTGCGGCAGTCGATGCGCGTCATCAGCTGTTTCAGAGCTTCGGTATCGGTGACGAATGCGGACGAGCGGCACTCGCCAAGGCCGCGAAAATAGACAAGTTGAACCTTGAGCGCCCCGGCCTTGCCGACGGCGTCGAACATCTCGGCCTGCAGCGCACAGGCGAGATCCCAGGTCGGCTGGCGGCTCATCGTCGCGTCGAGGGACAGGATCAGCCTACCTGAACCGGTAGCGGATGCAGCGAGCGTCCTTGCCTGACGGAGAAACGCGTCGATCTCGCCGGTGCTCGATTGAGACTCGACCGGCGCAGGATTGGCCTTTGCAGACACGGGCTGCTTCTTGTCGCTCATGACATTCAAGATGTGGCGTTGTTCCCCGGCTTGCAAGCCCAGATGAGGCGACCTGGAGGACCTGTGATGATGGCACCTGCGGACGACGCTTCGGCTGGTGGTCCTGGCGTTGCGTTTCTTGGCGTCAGAGCAGGCCGAGATCGGCAAGCTCACGCCTGAGCTTCGGCGGCATCTCGATCAGCCCGGCTTTGCCCTTGCCGAGATCGGCCGGCGCGTCCGCCTGCTTCAGGTAGCGCCACCCCTGGAATGCACGGCGCGGTTGCCAGTCAGTGCGCACGACCTCGGGATCGAGGATCAGATGGCAACGGCCGATGCCCTCGTCATCGGTGAAGGGCCGGATTTCGGTGATCAACTGGCGGCATTGGACATTGCCCTTGATCACCCAGTAGAGCGAGCCGCCGTCGGCAATCTCGGCGCCACGCGTCGGCACCATGCGGGTGGTGTGGTAGTGCTCGGCCGGTTCGCCGGCGCGGCGCCGCTCGTCGAGACGGAAGGCAATCCACTCTTCCAGATCCTCGACGCTGTCACAGCCGACGCAAAGCTTTATGAGATTGAGAGACATCGTTTAAGGTTTTAGTCCAGCACGCGAACGCGTCAACGGCCTGATCGACTTCTCCACAGTGGTGGTCCATGCCGCCAGATTGGCGCTCAGCACTCCACGACATTGACGGCCAATCCGCCAAGGCTGGTTTCCTTGTACTTTTCGTTCATGTCGAGGCCGGTCTGGCGCATCGTCTCGATCGCGGCATCGAGCGGCACGAAATGAACGCCGTCGCCCTTGATGGCCAGCGAAGCGGCGGTCACCGCCTTGACGGCACCAAGCGCGTTGCGCTCGATACACGGCACCTGCACCAGGCCGCCGACCGGATCGCAGGTCATGCCGAGATGATGTTCCAGCGCGATCTCGGCAGCATTCTCGACCTGCTCGGGCGTGCCGCCCATGACGGCGCACAATCCCGCCGCAGCCATTGCCGAAGCCGAACCGACCTCGCCTTGGCAGCCGACTTCCGCCCCCGAGATCGAAGCATTGGTTTTGATGATGCCGCCGACGGCCGCCGCCGTCAGCAGGAAATCGCGGATGCTGGGCTGGTCGGCTTCGGGATGGAAATGCAACCAGTAGCGCAGCACTGCGGGCAGAGTGCCGGCCGCCCCATTGGTTGGCGCGGTGACGACACGGCCGCCGGCAGCGTTCTCCTCATTGACCGCCATCGCATAGATCGACAGCCAGTCGTTGGCGAGCAGCGGGTTAGGCCGGTTCTGCTGCCATTGCTCCTGCAGCTTGTCGTGCAGCATCCGGGCACGGCGGCGCACCTTGAGTCCGCCCGGCATGATGCCGTCTTGCGACAGGCCGCGCTCGATGCAGCCCTTCATGGCGCTCCAGATGCCGTCGAGGCCGGCGTCGAGCTCCCCGCGCGACATCTGTGTCTCCTCGTTGACGCGCTTCATCTCGGCAATGGAAAGCCCGCTTTTCGCTGCCATGGACAGCATTTCGACGGCGTTCTTGAACGGATACGGAACCTTCTTGCGTTCGGTTGTCGCCGAGCCCCTTGCTTTCATCCGCTGCAGTTCTTCCTCGGACACTACGAAGCCGCCGCCGATCGAATAATAGACGCGCCTCAGCAGCAACCGGTCGCCGGCATCATGGGCAGAGAAGGCCATGCCGTTGGCGTGACCCGGCAGCGGCGTCCTGCGATCCAGCACAAGATCCGTTGCCGGGTCGAAACGGTAGGACGGATGGCCGGGCGGCGAAATCCGCTTCTCGGCGGCGATGCGAGCGACGATGCCGTCTGCTAGGTCGGGATCCACAGTCTGCGGCGTCTGGCCGGCGAGGCCGAGCACCACGGCACGATCGGAGCCATGGCCGATGCCGGTATAGGCGAGCGAGCCATGCAGGCTGGCCGCGATCCGGTCGACCTTGGCGCCGGCCGGGCGCGGCCAGTCGTCTCCCGCAATCTCGTCGAGAAACCGCCGCGCGGCCGTCATCGGCCCCATCGTGTGCGAACTCGATGGGCCGATGCCGATCTTGAACAAGTCGAAAACCGAAAGGAACACGTGGGCGTTTTCTCCTGGGACCCTGTTGAGATCTACATATAGGAATTCCCATGATGTTTTCCGCTGTTTTAAGGACCGCCGCGCTGCGCCTGCCGACCTCGTTTGCTCCGGCAGCGACATTCCAGCTTCGGCCATCGAAGCGTCCCCTCCGCCTGTGGTAAAAGCAACGCATGAGCGATTCCTTTCATCTATCGATGGCCGACCTTGCGGCGCTGGGGTTCTTCCTTGCCGCGTGGGTGCTGCATACGCTCGCCGCCGACGGAATGCTGGTCAGCCGCATGTCGCTGACGAGGGCTATGAACGCGCAGCGCGAGGCCTGGATGCGGACCATGGCCGAACGCGAGATCCGCATCGTCGACACCGCTATCATGAGCGGGCTACAACAGGGGACCGCCTTCTTTGCCTCCAGTTCGCTGATTGCGATCGGCGGCTGTTTTGCCCTGCTCGGCGCCTCCGATCAGGTTCTGACCGTGCTCAGCGACCTGCCGTTTGGCGCCACGTCCTCACGCGCGGCCTTCCAGACGAAGGTGTTCGGGCTGGTGCTGATCCTGGCCTTTTCCTTCTTCAAGTTCGGCTGGGCTTACCGGCTGTTCAACTATTGCTCGATCCTGATCGGCGCCGTGCCGATTCCACATGGCGAGGCGTCGCGCAATCCGGTCACCGAAACGGCGGTGTGGCGTGCCGCGCGCATGAACATGCTGGCCGGAAAGCATTTCAATTCGGGCCTGCGCGGCGTGTTCTTCTCGATCGGCTATCTCGGTTGGTTCGTCGATCCCACCGTCTTCGTGCTATCGACGCTGCTGCTTCTGGCGGTACTGGTGCGCCGCCAGTTTTTCTCGGCGGCGCGGCAGGCGGTGCTCGGTCAGCCGCCCGGTCCGGGGAAAGGCCGATCGATGCGGCCCGACAGCCAATAGGCGGTGAGCCCTATCCATTCGCGGATCGCAACAGTGGTGACCTCCAGCCAGTCGCCGGGATAAGGCAAGGTGCCGATGCTTTCCTTGCCGGAAGTGCGATAGTCGACCGGCCACGGAACGGTCGAAAAGCCGGCTTTGTCGAACAGCGCCTTGGCGCGTGGCATATGGAAGGCCGAGGTCACCAGCAACCAGGTTTCGCCCGGTTTCGGCGTCACCAGTTCCCTGGTAAAGACAGCGTTCTCGTAGGTGCTGCGGGATTTGTTCTCGAGGATCAGCCGATCGGCCGCCACGCCGAAAGCGGCAAAAAGACGCGGCGCGGTATCTGCATCGCCTTCGCCGCCGCGGAACGTTTCGATGCTGCCACCGGAGATAACGACTTTCGCTGTCGGAAAGCGCCGCGCCAGCACGACCGCCTCGACCATCCGGTCGCCGCTGGAGTTCATTTCATAGCCGCCACGCACCAGATTGACGGCGCCATCCAGACTGCCGCCAAGCACTATGATACCGTCAACCTTTTCCGGCAGCGGCGGCCTGGGGAAGCGTTCCTCCAGCCGATTGAGCATCATGGGGCCGAGCGGGCTCCATGTCGAAACCGCCAGAATGAGGAAGGCAAGAGCGCTGCCGGCGGTCGCCAACCGTCGCCGCCCGAACATCGCCGCGACCAGCCCCGCCAGCAGCAGGAAGATCGCGAGATTCAACGGCTCGACGAAGAACCCGAGAACCTTGGAGACATAGAAGAACATCCCTCACCCCCCTCAGATGAGAAACGATCTTACCACCATTTTTCCGGCTGAAATGTGCCGGCCGCCTTTTCGATGACATGGGCGGTCTGGAACAGCGTTTCCTCGTCGAAGGGCCGGCCGATCAGCTGCAGGCCGAGCGGCAGCCCCTTGGCGTCGAGCCCGGCCGGAACCGCTATGCCGGGCAGGCCGGCCATGTTCACCGTCACCGTAAAGATGTCGTTGAGATACATCTTGACCGGGTCGGCGGCCATTTCCTCGTCGGCGATGCCGAAGGCGGCGGAAGGCGTTGCCGGCGTCAGGATGACGTCGACGCCTGCGGCAAACACATTTTCGAAGTCACGCTTGATCAGGGTTCGAACCTTCTGCGCCTGTAGATAGTAGGCATCGTAGTAGCCGGCGGAAAGCACATAGGTGCCGATCATGATACGGCGCTTGACCTCCCGCCCGAAGCCGGCGGCGCGGGTCTTTTCATACATATCGACAATGTCCTTGCCGGGCACGCGCAAGCCATAGCGGACGCCGTCGTAACGGGCGAGGTTGGACGAGGCTTCGGCCGGCGCCACGATGTAATAGGCCGGCAGCGCATATTTGGTGTGCGGCAGCGAGATATCGACGATCTCGGCACCAGCATCCCGCAGCCAGGCAATGCCTTTCTGCCACAGCGCCTCAATCTCCGCGGGCATGTCGTCGACACGATATTCCTTGGGAATGCCGACCTTCATGCCCCTGATCGGGCGGCCGATCGCCGCCTCGTAGTCCGGCACCGGCAGGTCGACGGACGTCGTGTCCTTCGGGTCGACCGAAGCCATCGACTTCAACAGGATCGCGGCATCGCGCACGTCGCGCGCGATCGGCCCGGCCTGGTCGAGCGACGAGGCGAAGGCTACGATCCCCCAGCGCGAGCAGCGGCCATAGGTCGGCTTGATGCCGACTGTGCCAGTGAAGGCGGCGGGCTGGCGGATCGAGCCGCCGGTGTCGGTGGCGGTGGCGCCAGCGCACAGGAAGGCCGAGACCGCTGATGCCGAGCCTCCGGACGAACCGCCCGGCACCAGTTGGGCATTGTCCAACGTGCGCGCGGTCCTGGTGCCGCCCGCCGAAACGAAGCCGCCCTCGCCCTGATGTGTCGTCGGCATCACCACCGTGTCGAGGCGCGAACGCCGCCACGGGTTGATGACCGGCCCATAATACGAGGTCTCGTTGGACGAGCCCATGGCGAACTCGTCCATGTTGAGCTTGCCGAGCATGACGGCACCATCCGCCCACAGATTGGCGGTGACCGTCGATTCGTAGCGCGGCTTGAAGCCGTCCAGCACATGGCTGCAGGCCTGGGTGTGGACGCCTTCGGTGCCGAACAAATCCTTGATGCCGAGCGGGATACCCTCGAGCGACCCGCCCTCGCCCTTGGCCAGTTTCGCGTCGGAGGTCTTGGCCATGTCGCGCGCCTTGTCGTCGGTGACCACCACGTAGGCATTGAGCGCCGGATTGGCTCGCTCGACCGCCGATAGATAAGCCTCGGTGATTTCGGTGGCGGTGATCTCCCTGGAGCGCAATTTGGCGCGGGCCTGCGAAATCGTCAGCTGGGTAAGGTCGCTCATCAGGCAAGGCTCTTTTCGTAAAACACCGACCACTCGGAATCGGGATAATCCAGCACCGGCCCGCAACGCGAAAAACCGGCGCGTTCGTAGACGGTCCAGGCGGCGGGATGACGGGCGCCCGTCTCCAGCACCAGACGCTTAAGCCCTTCTTGGCGCGCCAGCGCCTCGATACGCTCGACAATCTTCGCGCCGATCTTGTGGCCGCGATGCGAAGGTCGCGTATACATGCGCTTGATCTCGCCGACGACAGCATCGTGGCGCTTCAGTGCGCCGCAACCGATGGCAAGGCCGTTGTCGCGGGCGATGAAGACGGTCGTGTCGCGGTCCGCCATCTGCTCGACCGTCAAATGGTAGCAATGCTCCGGCGGCGTCAGCTCCAGCAATGTGGCGTTGAGCTCCTCGACCAGCCCACGCACATCGTCCTGCAGCGGCGTCTCAGCCGCGATGTCGATTGCCATCGGCCTGCTACTCCACGACCTTCGGCACAAGGAAGAAATTCTCTTCGGTCGCCGGTGCATTGGCGACGATGTCGGCTGCCTTGCCGCCGTCGGTGACGACGTCCTGGCGCTTTTTCATTGCCATCGGCGTGACTGAGGTCATCGGCTCGACGCCGGAAACATCGACCTCGTTCAACTGCTCGACAAAGCCCAAAATGGCGTTCAATTCGCCGGTCATGCGCTCTGCATCCTCCTCGCTCACCGCAATACGGGCAAGATGCGCGACGCGCTTCACGGTTTTTATATCAACGGACATGTTTGTGCCTCGGGGAAAACCAGCGCTATAGCGGCGCGGCGCGTGCCGCGCAACATGCATCGTGCCTTCAACTGCCCTATGGCATCGCCACGCCGTCGCAGAGGAAATAACTGCCGCCGTTGCCGCTCTGCTCGCCTTCGTCGGCGGCAGGCCGAACCGATACCAGGTCGATCTGCTTCGGGCTCATCTGTGTCAGTGAGAGAACATCGGGAAAGACGTAGCCCGGCTCCTGGCATATGGCGGTCACCGCCCAGCTTGGTGAGCGTGTCGCTTTGGTGATCTGCAGGAATTCACAATTATATTCGATGCTTTCCAGGCCATTTGCCGACAGCACGATATTGCCGCCCTCGATCACCATCTGCAGCGTATCCTTTTTGGCCTGCGCGCAGAGGTCCTCCGATTGCAGATAGACGCCCTCGATGAAATTTTCCGCGGCCAGCGTCGGCGACGCGGCAACCAGCATGGAAATGCAAAGAGAATTTCTCAAGCGCATCGTATCGTTCCGGACCGGCTTTCTTTACAGCGTAATCGTCTCGCCGATCTTCGGCAACGCAACTTTCACACCCGATTCATCCAGCCCGGCCACGAATTTGTCGGCGGTCTGATCGATCATCGGAAATGTGCCGAAGTGAGCGGGAACGACCGTCTCGAACTTGAAGAAACGCTGGCAGGCAAGGGCTGCTACCGCGCCACCCATGGTGAAGCGGTCGCCGATCGGCACGATGCCGATCTTCGGTTCGTGCAACTCGTTGATCAGCGCCATGTCGGAAAAAATGTCGGTGTCGCCCATATGATAAAGCGTCTTGTCCTCGGGAAAGTGCAGGACGAGCCCACCCGGATTGCCGAGATAGGTATTCTGGCCACCCTCGCCCGGAAAGGACGATGAATGCAGAGCCTGAACGAAGGTGGTGGTGAAGCCGCCGCAATCGACGGTGCCGCCGATATTGCCGGGATTGATCTGCTTGTCACCGACGCCCTTGCCGACCAGGTACATGCAAATCTCGAAATTGGCGACCAGCATCGCGCCGCTCTTCTTGAGCACTTCGATGGCGCCGCTGATGTGGTCGCTGTGGCCATGGGTGAGCAACACGTGCGTGATCCCTTCGGCCGGCCCTTCCCAGCCGCCCGTCCATGATGGATTGCCGACCAGATAGGGGTCGATGAGGATTTTCGCGCCTTCGATTTCAATTCGGAATGCCGAATGTCCGTACCAGGTCAGTTTCATCAATGCTTTCCTCGATTTTTGCTTCGGTAGAGGATAGAACGCCGACGGCGAAATTAAAGTGCCACGCACGCTTTGCGCGTATAGGACGTGCGGCGTCGCGGTCAAAGGAAAAGCCGTTGGGCATCATCACCATCGAGGAGTTGCCGGCCCGGCTCGGCGGCGGCAAGACCCTGGCCGGTCTCGACCTCGGCGACAAGACAATCGGCATGGCGGTTTCCGACCGCGGCTTGTCGTTCGCCCACCCGCGCCCTGTCATCATGCGCAGGAAATTCTCGCTCGATGCCGCAGTGCTGCTCGCTCTGCTACAGAAGGAAAATGCCGGCGCCGTGGTGATCGGCCTCCCCATCAACATGGACGGCTCCGAAGGCCCGCGCGCCCAAAAATCCCGCGCTTTCGTGCGCAACATGGCTGGATTGACCGATCTGCCCTTCCTCTTTTGGGACGAACGGCTGTCGACGGTGGCGGCCGAGCGGACGCTGATCGAGATGGATTTTTCCCGCAAGAAACGCGCCGGCAAGATCGATTCTGCGGCGGCCGCTTTTATCCTCCAAGGTGTTCTCGACCGGCTTCAGGCGCTCGGCGTCGATGCCTGGTCGAAATAGCGGTTGCGCATCGCCGTGATCCAGCCACCAATCGCCTTGCGGCGGCGAAATGCCCAGAACGCCACCAGCAGCAGCCCATCGAACACGCAAGCTTTCGCCACCATGCCCGGAATAAGCGCCGGATCAACGCCGAGCATCTGTCCATAGAGCTGGAAGACGAGATCGTGTAATTGGCGGCTCAGGATGACATAGCCGAAATTGATGTCGTTGAGCGACAGAAAGAACCAGCCCCAAAACAAGAGGAGCGGAGCCGCCCACAGCGCGAACAAGGTGCGCATCAGCGGTCATCCCTCGAATCCAGCCGGCCGGAAATGCGGGCAAGCGAGGAATTATGCGCCGCTGCCTTGGCCATGACATGCGCGGCCGCTCGGATTTCGCCGGTCCCTGGAACTGCCGCGGCAACGGTCGACCGCCGCTCCGCGAGCATCGCGACATAGGACGCCAGAAGTGCCGCCAATTGCACCGCGACAATCATGAACAGCCCATTGATGCCTTGCGCGGCGCCGCCGATGACGATCAGCGACAGCACGCCCAAGGCGGAAATGAAGGCGATTCGCATGACGCTGTCGGCGGGATCCGGGTTGGTCGTGTCGCTGGTCAGTGCTTCAACAAAGGCCCAGCAGAACAGCACCGCGACGACAAGCAGTGCCACGGCGAGCGGCGCCACGACGACGGCGTTTTCGAGATCGGCAAATCGAGTGTTCTGGACGGGAACGCCCAGTACGCCAAGGGCCGTCGCCACGCCTCGATTCCCGTCGATGCAAATGAACGCCAGCAGGGCGAAAACGGCCGCCCAATGCAATGCCAGAAAAGAGCTCAGAATATGCCGCATGACGCTCCTGCTTCGCAGGGCAAAGCCGCTCAAGCTGAACAATCCTTGCCTTAACCATAACACTGGGCTTTGCCACCGGCCGCCGCAATGGAAACCATTCGTTAAGGTTAACGGCCATCCACAGGGTCGCGAGAGCGGCAGCGAATTGGGCGACGGCCCTTAGTTGATCGGCGGGTAGAGCGTATCGATGATCATGCGCGCATCATGGCGGGAATCGATCATGCCATAGGTATTGCGCCACTGGCCGGCGAGGCGCGTTTCGACGAAGGCGTCGGCGATCCGCCCTGCCCCCAGCCTGCGAAGCTCTGCTGCCGCTGCCGACAATGCCAATTGCTCGGTCAAGAGCCGCGCCGAGCCCTCGTCGGTTGCAGCGACCTGCATTGCCGCCTTGAGCACGCCGACGGTGCCGCGTCCGCCGGCGCCGAGATCGCGGTCGATGCCGGCCAGCACGTCATCGAACAGGCCGGGTGCACGCCCCAGCACACGTAGCACGTCGAGCGCCATGACGTTGCCGGATCCCTCCCAGATCGCGTTGACCGGAGCTTCGCGATAGTAGCGGGCGAGCGGCCCCTCCTCGACATAGCCATTGCCGCCGAGGCACTCCATCGCTTCATAGAGCAGCGGCGGCGCAATCTTGCAGACCCAGTATTTGACGACCGGCGTCATGGCGCGGGCGAAGGCCGCCTCGCCGCGGTCGCCGGCCGCCTCGTCGAAGGAGCGCGCCAGCCGGAACGACAGCGCGGTAGCGGCGGCAACGTCGAGCGCCATATCGGCCAGCACACGCTCCATCAGCGGCTGCTCGATCAGATTGGTTCCAAACACCTTGCGGTGGCGCGTGTGGTGGACGGCCTCGGCCAGTCCGGCCCGCATGATCGCCGATGAGGCGACGGCACAGTCGAGCCGCGTCAGGGTCACCATGTCCATGATCGTCTTCACGCCCGCGCCGGGCTCGCCGACCATCTCGCCGATGGTATTGACGAATTCCACCTCCGACGAGGCATTGGATCGGTTGCCGAGCTTGTCCTTCAGCCGTTGAAAACGGAAGCCGTTGCCGGATCCGTCGCCGAGCAGGCGGGGAACGAGAAAGCACGACAGTCCCTCCGGCACCTGTCCGAGCACCAGGAAGGCATCCGACATCGGCGCCGACATGAACCATTTGTGGCCGGTCAGGCGATAAAACCCGCTGCCCGCGCGCTCGGCCCTGGTGACGTTGGCACGGACATCAGTGCCGCCTTGCTTCTCGGTCATGCCCATGCCGAGCGTCAGCCCGGCTTTTTCGACCGGAGGCTTTTGGCTTTGATCGTATTTGCGCGTCGTCACCCGAGGCGCCCATTCGCGAAACAGCTTCGGGCTGGCCATCAGCGCTGCCAGCGAAGCGCTGGTCATGGTGATCGGGCAGAGATGCCCGGTCTCGAGCTCAGCCGTGAGGTAAAAGCGTGCAGCGCGCACCTGGTGGCGGCGGCCGATCTCGGCGTCGCCATTCTCCCAGACCGACGAATGCAGCCCGTTGGCAACAGAGCGGCGCATGAGCGCGTGATAGGCGGGATGGAACTCGACCTGGTCGATGCGCCGGCCCTGGCGGTCATGGGTCCTGAGCTTCGGCATCTCGACATTGGCAAGACGGGCCAGTTCCTGCGCCTCATGGGTCAGAACGAAACGGCCAAGCCCGTCGAGGTCCTTGCGCACCGGATCGGAAAAGCGCTCGGCAAGCTGGATCAGCAACGGATCGCCCCGCCAGGCGTTACCGCCGGCCAGCGGCGGCGGCTGGTTGGTCACGTCGTCAGTCACGCTTCGTCCTTATCACCTGAAGGCTGCGAATCCAAAGCCAAGGCGGTTTATAGCCTATGGCCAGCGGCGCGCGACGAAAATACCGGGGAGAACCAATCCAATCCCAAGCCGGTGCTTGCAGCCGCGGAGCCTCCCCCCTATAGCAGCGACTTGAGATGACCGACGCATCGTCCCTGCCGCTTTATCCCCACCGCCATCTTCTGGGCATCCGCGATCTTTCCCCTGCCGACATCGAGCTTCTGCTCGACCGGGCGGACAGGGCCGTTGCCATCTCGCGGCAGTCGGACAAGAAGACATCCACGCTGCGCGGCCGCACCCAGATCAATCTCTTCTACGAAGCCTCGACCCGTACGCAATCGTCATTCGAGCTGGCCGGCAAACGGCTCGGCGCCGACGTCATGAACATGTCCGTAGCGAGTTCGTCGGTGAAAAAGGGCGAGACGCTGATCGATACGGCGATGACGCTGAATGCCATGCGTCCCGACATATTGATCATCCGCCATCAATCGGCCGGCGCGGCAGCACTTCTTGCCCAAAAAGTCGGCTGTTCGGTGGTCAATGCCGGCGACGGCGCCCATGAGCACCCTACCCAGGCGCTGCTCGACGCACTAACCATCCGCCGCGTCAAGGGTCCGTTGTCGAAGCTGATCGTGGCGATCTGCGGGGACATCCTGCATTCGCGCGTGGCCCGCTCCAACATCATCCTGCTCAACGCGCTTGGTGCCCAGGTCAGGGTCGTCGCCCCTTCGACGCTTTTGCCCGCCGGCATCGAGAAGATGGGCGTCATCGTCACCCGTTCCATGGCCGAGGGTCTGAAGGACGCCGACGTGGTGATGATGCTGCGCCTGCAGCGCGAACGCATGGAAGGCGCTTTCGTACCGTCGGTGCGCGAATATTTCCGCTATTTCGGCCTCGACGCGGAGAAGCTGAAGGCGGCCAAGGACGGTGCGCTGGTCATGCATCCCGGCCCGATGAACCGCGGCGTCGAGATCGCCTCCGAGATCGCCGACGGCCCGCAAAGCGTTATCCAGGAACAGGTTGAGATGGGCGTCGCCGTGCGCATGGCGGTTATGGAAGCGCTGCTCGACCCCCGTCGAAATCACGAGGGCCGCGCCTGATGAGCATAACGGTCTTCCGCCGGGCCCACATCGTCGACCCGTCGCGCGGCGTCGATGAGGTCGGCACCGTCATCGTCGAAGGCCGCAAAATCGTTGCCGCCGGCAAGGCGGCCTTGAACCAGGGCGCGCCCGACGGCGCCACCATCATCGACTGCGCCGGCAAGACTATCATCCCCGGATTGATCGACGCGCGCGTCTTCATCGGCGAACCCGGCGGCGAACACCGGGAGACCATTGCTTCGGCGAGCATCGCTGCGGCGGCCGGCGGCGTCACCTCAATCGTCATGATGCCCGATACCGACCCGGTGATCGACAATGTCGCACTGGTCGAGTTCGTGCTGCGCACCGCCAAGGACACCGCAATCGTCAACATCTTGCCGGCAGCAGCGATCACCAAGGGGCTGGAAGGCCGCGAGATGACCGAATTCGGCCTGCTGCGCGAGGCCGGCGCGGTCGCCTTCACCGATGGCCGGCATTCTATTGCCAGCGCGCTGGTGATGCGCCGCGCGCTGACCTATGCGCGCGATTTCGGTGGCGTCATCGCGCATGAAACCCAAGACGCCGACCTCGCTTCGGCCGGCGTGATGAACGAAGGCCTTTACGCAAGCTGGCTTGGCCTTGCCGGCATTCCGCGCGAAGCCGAATCGATCCCCCTGGAGCGCGATCTCGCGCTGGCTCGGCTGACCGGCGGCGCCTATCACGCTGCCAAGATTTCGACGGCTATGGCGGCAAACGCGGTAGCGCGCGCAAAAGCCGATGGCGCCAACGTCACCTCAGGCGTGTCGATCCACAATCTGTCGCTCAACGAGAATGATGTCGGCGAGTACCGCACCTTCTTCCGGCTGACGCCGCCGCTGCGCGCGGAGGAAGACCGGCTGGCGATGATCGAAGCGATCAAGGACGGCACCATCGATCTCATCGTCTCCTCGCACGACCCGCAGGACGTCGACACCAAGCGCCTTCCCTTTGCCGATGCCGCGGCCGGCGCCATCGGCCTGGAAACGCTGCTAGGCGCAGCGCTGCGGCTCTATCACAATGGCGACGTGACGCTGCTCCGCCTGGTCGAGACACTGTCGACCGCGCCGGCAAGATTGTTCGGCCTGCCCGGCGGCACGCTGAAACCGGGGGCATTGGCCGACCTTTCGCTCGTCGATCTGGACGAGCCATGGGTCGTCAGCGAGAGCGGCATCCGCTCACGCTCGAAAAACACCTGTTTCGAAGGCGCGCGACTGCAAGGCAAGGTCTTGCAAACAATGGTGGCGGGCCGCACAGTGTTTTCGGCCTAGGACGAAAACAGGCGTCACGGCTTAAAATCCGCTCAGCCAAGGAAAGTTCGGGGGAACAATGGCTTACAGTCCCGTCTTGGCATTGGTGTTCGGCTATCTTCTCGGCTCGATCCCGTTTGGCCTGCTGATCACCCGTGCCGCCGGCCTCGGCGACGTGCGCAACATCGGCTCCGGCAACATCGGCGCCACCAATGTGCTGCGCACCGGCAACAAGAGCTTGGCCGCGGCCACGCTTCTGCTCGACGCCCTTAAAGGCACCGCGGCGGTGCTGATCGCAGGCCGCTTTGCGCCCGAGCTCGGACTTTGGGCCGGCTTCGGCGCGTTTTTAGGTCATCTCTTTCCGGTCTGGCTCGGCTTCAAGGGGGGCAAGGGTGTCGCCACTTACCTTGGCGTGCTGATCGGCCTTGCCTGGCAGGCGGCGCTGATCTTCGCCGTCGTCTGGCTGGCGGTGGCTTTCCTGTTCCGCTACTCCTCGCTCGCCGCGCTGACGGCAGCAGTCGTGGTGCCCATGGCACTGTATTTCCTGAGCACGCCGCAGATTGCCGGGCTTTTCGCGGCGATGAGCCTAATCGTCATTGTAAAGCACCGCGGCAACATTGCGCGGCTGCTTGCCGGCACCGAGGGTAAGATCGGGGCCAAGGAGTGAGCGAGCCCGACGCTGGGCCGCGCCTCAGCGACCGACAACGGCTGAGCTGGCTTCGTCTGATCCGCACGCCGAATGTCGGCCCGGCTTCCTTTCGCGACCTGATCAACCGGTTCGGTTCGGCCGAAGCAGCGCTATCGATGCTGCCCGAGCTGATGATTTCGGGTGGCGCCAAAAAAATCGTCCGCATCCCGTCCGTTGCCGAGACCGAGGCGGAGTTGGAGACCGCCCGGCGGGCTGGCGCCCGCTTCGTCGGCATCGGCGAAGCGGATTATCCGCCGCTGATGAAAAGCATGGATCATCCGCCGCCGCTGCTCGCGGTCAGGGGCAATAGCGCGGTGTTCCGCTTGCCAGCGGTCGCCATCGTCGGCGCTCGCAACGCATCGCTGGCCGGCATCAAGATGGCGCGGATGCTGGCGGCGGATCTCGGCCGCGACGGCTATGGCATCGTCTCCGGCCTGGCGCGCGGCATCGATACGGCCGCGCACCAGGGCAGCCTTGCGACTGGCACAATCGGCGTGCTCGCCGGCGGCCTCGATTTGCCCTATCCGCCCGAAAATGCCGGCCTGTGCGACGAGATTGCCGAGCGCGGCGGCGCCATCATCTCCGAAATGCCGTTTGGCTGGCAGCCGCGCGCGCAGGATTTCCCGCGCCGCAACCGGCTTGTCGCGGGTGCTGCATTAGGGCTGGTGGTGGTCGAGGCCGCACAGCGCTCCGGCTCACTGATCAGCGCCCGGCTTGCCGGCGAGATGGGCCGGCTGGTCTTTGCCGTTCCCGGTTCGCCGCTCGATCCGCGCGCTGCCGGCGCCAATGGCCTGCTCAAGGACGGCGCAACCCTTGTCACCGAGGCCGCCGATATCACCAGTGCGATCGCCCCGCTGGTCGGCGCCTGGGCCCCAAGGACATCGCCGCTTGAGGAGCCGCCCGACTTTTCGGCAACGCCGCCGCCGCGCGAGGACGACCGCGACCGCGTCGCCGAGGCGCTCGGCCCGACGCCAGTGGCGGTAGACGAGATCATCCGCCACACCGGCCTGCATCCCGCTCAAGTGTTCATGGTGCTGCTGGAGCTCGACCTCGCCGGACGTCTCGAACGCCATCCCGGCGGCAACGTCTCACTGATCTGACCGAGAGCTTGCGCATGTCACGGCAAGCAATCCCGACGTGATCCCGATGGCCGATCCGAGCAACAAACCAAAGCAGACGCTGTTCACTCGTACGACGGCCCTCGTCTGGTCAGCGCTGAGCGTCATGCTGGCGCTGCAATGGTCCGCCGATCTCGGCATGCTGGGTTTTCCTGATGGCTACATAACGCCCTTCGCAAGAGCGACCAGCACGCTTCTGGGCATTCTGACCGCAGCCTGCATGGCCCAGGGTCTCTACTTTTTCCTGGCCGGCGTGTTCGGCAGAAAGGTAAGCGCCGTCGGTCTTTGCCTGCAAATCCTTGCCGCAGCAGTTCTCACCGTGGTGCCAGTGCTTACCGTGAAGGATTGTCCGCATTCACAGCTGTGCAGCAGAGCCTACGAGGCACTCACCGGCACAATGATGGACGATGGGGCGGGCGGCTAAAGCCACTGCATGCGTTCGGCACGAGGTTGTCACCCATGTCTTAGGTACAATCTGTTACCTATGTCTCCGGGTTGGACAATCTTGATTTTGGTGAGCGCGATGGGATTCGAACCCATGACCTACTGATTAAAAGGCCGTAGTAAATCAGCAGAAAATAAGGCGTTGCGCGTTACATGCGCCATTTGTGCGCCATGGAACACGCGGCAAGGCTCGTTAATTCGCGTAAAGTTGGTCCGCAATCCTGTCCATCGCATCAGAATGGGTCTCGCTTGGAAATAAGTGTCCGTAGCGGTTCATCGTAATCGAGTACGTCGCATGACCGGCCAGCGTCTGTACCGCTTTTGGCTGTAGCCCTGCCTCAATCCATGTCGAAACCGCAAAGTGGCGAAGAGCGTGCCAGCCGATATCTTTGACCTCGGCCTTCGCGATGAGTGGCCCCCAACGGCGCTTGTCGAAATTGGTGTGGCGAGTGAAGCTCCCTGATGAATCGGGAAACACGAAATCATCGTCGCCAGCCTTCGTTTTCTTGCGACGTGCAGCGAGGTCATCGGTCAGCGTCTTACTCAATGGAACGGTACGCTTACCGGCGTCTGACTTTGTGGTGTCGAAATCCCCGAAGGCGTCGACCCGCTCTTCTACCGTGACGGTGCGCTTCTTGAGATCCAAGTGACGCCAACGCAATGCCCACTGTTCGCTAGCCCGCAATCCGGTCGACGCTGCGAATTTGATGCGTAGTTCAAGGTCGTTCAACTCAGCCGCACGCGTCTTGAACTTTGCATCCGCCTCTGGCCCGAAGCCTTTGGGCGCCTCTGGCTCCCATGTCCTCGCGGCTTTAAGCACGGCGGCAAGATCGGCTTTGGATGGCGGCACGACCTTCTCGCTGCCCTCCCCGCGCTTTGCCGTCACACGAACACCTTTGGCGGCATTCGTAGCCACCCAGTCCTCGCCAACGGCATGAGCCAGAGCGCGGGAAAGCGCACCGACGACACGGCGGATGGTTGGGATGCCAACTTCGGCCTCCCGCAACTTGTCCACAAGTTCATTGACTGAGCGAGTGGTGAGTTCGGAGAGCTTGGTGCTGCCGAGTTCGGGCTCGACGTGAGTACGAAGCTGACCGCTGGTATTGCGCAGATACATCGTAGTGCATTCGCCTCGCCCGTGCCGCTTCTCGAGATGCTTGATATAGGAGTCGATCGCGTCCTTGACGGTCTTGGTCCTCGCTTCCGCGCGGAATGCGCCCTTGCTGATCTGACCTTCGACATCCACCCGCTTGGCTTCGGCTTCGCGTTTCTTGGCGAACTGCTCCTTATGCCGTTCGCCTTTCTTGTCGGTATAGGCGAGCACCCAGGCTTCGCGTTGCTCACCCTTGCCGGTCTTCCATTTGCGCTTCGTGATCGTTGCCATGATTCGCCTCTGACATACTGATGTTATGGCGCATGGTAATATCGTGGAACATGGGGAAGAACAAGGTAATGCCCGTAATTTTTGTTATCGTTTGAAATCAATGGCATAACATTACTTTAGCACCGGCTAATTCTCTCCAGCCCAATATCTATAGTGCGGAAGGGCAATTTCGCCCGACCACAACGGAGGGATCATATGAACGACAACAATCCAGACCTGCTTATGGGTGCCGACGCTATAGCGCGATTTCTCGGCATCACCAGACGGCAGGCTTATCGCCTCGTCTACGACGGCCTGCTTCCAAGTTTCAAACTTGGCGGAACGGTTTCAGCTCGTCGTTCCTCACTGACTGCCTGGCTGGCGGAAAAAGAAGCCGCGGCAGCATAACCACCAACCTCAATAGGAAAACCACGATGCACATTTTCAACGCGCGGCCTGTCAACAAGCCGGCGAATGCGGCCGGATTCAGAGGCATCGGACGATTCAATTTGCAGATCACACCGGACGTCACGCTTTACGACCTAACCCTAGTCGAGTCCCCATTTGGGAGACTGCTGCTACACGCCCCGCCGACCGTATACGACGCGCCGTCCATGAGCCTGGCACCCACACTGAGGCAGGAAATCATCGAGCGTGCGACAATGATCTTTAAGGATGAAATCAATAATGACCGCGCAGCAGCAGCCTAAACATTTCAACGAAAGTGATCGCGTTGCGCATCGCACCTTCGGCGTCGGAACGATCATAGACGATCGGGATCGGCCGAAATATCGCATCCAATTCGACACGGCAGGCGATAAGCGCGTTATCGCGGCCTTCCTAAATCCGCACCAAGACGAGCCTGTCGCGGCGAACGATAACGGTCTGCCATTCATCAATCCGGCAGACTGGCACGGCCTGCCCGTGCCGACACGCGAATGGTTCCTCGGCGGGCTCATCCCTAAGCGGCAGGTGACCATCCTTAACGGCGATGGCGGCGTCGGGAAGTCACTGCTCGCGTTGCAAATCAGTGCGGCTAGCGCCATGGGATGCCAGACGATCGGCATGCAGCCAATGGCGGGCCGTGTCATGTACCTCGGCGCGGAAGACGAGGCGGACGAGTTCCATAGGCGGCTGGCCGATATCACGTATCAGCATCACCGCCAGATGAGCGACCTGTCCGATTTTCGGCTTATCCCGATGGCTGACCGCGACGCTTTGCTAGCCGTGCCCGATAAGGCTGGCGTCATGCAGCCAACCGACAACATGGGCAAACTGGTCGAAAGACTGGCCGAGTTCCGCCCTGGCTTTTTGGTGTTGGATACGTCCGCAGACCTTTTTGGCGGAGATGAGATCAAACGCAACCACGTCAGGCAGTTCATCGCGATGCTTCGTAAGCCTGCCATTCAATTGGACATGTCAGTGCTACTGCTTTCGCATCCATCCATTCAGGGCATGCAAAGCGGCACGGGCTCGTCAGGCTCGACGGCATGGAACAACTCCGTGCGTTCGAGGCTCTATCTGACGAAGGGCACTGACGACGAGGACATGCGCATTCTCACGACGAAGAAGGCGAACTATGGCAAGACCGGCTCGGAGATTAAAGTGCGCTGGCAGGACGGCGCTTTTGCGTTGGACGACGGCAAGCCATCACCAGTGGCAGGGCTGCTGAATAAGAGAGCCGATGATGTCTTCATGGCTGTCCTCGCCAAATTTGCAGAGCAGGGCGTGAACGTCAGTGCAAATACGGGTCCGACCTACGCACCGTCGAAAATTGCCGGTCATCCTGACGCCAAGGGCACGTCTAAGAGGCAGCTTGTTGACGCAATGGCGCGCATGTTCGACGCGGGCCGTATCAAGATGATCACGGAAGGCTCGGCATCCCGTATGCGCAGCCGACTGGCGATCAACTAAGCGATTTCCAATCGCCCTTCCAATTGGCTTCCAATCGCCTTCCAACCCCTTCCAATCGATGTGTGTGAATATACCCCTATAACCCCGCATCGGTTGGAAGCGACCGACGCCGGTTGGAAGACCGGCTGTCGCTTGCCAACCTAAACGAAATCCAGAGGAGAGAACCAATGAAAGCATTCAATCATGAGCACCAACGCAATTTCTATGCAGCCTTTCGAAGCCGTGTACGCCGTGCGCCAGATGGGCGGCGGTGAGCATTGGCTGCCGTGTACCGTCGTTGGCGTCATGCCACCCGAGAGTGTTGCAGGCTACGGCAAGTTCCTGATCCTCACTGAGGATGAAGACGGTGTGCTGACTGTCGACGTCGCTGATGCTGTGACGCGCTCTGATGGCTAGCTGGCCGTACAACACAGCGGCTTGGCAGCGGTTGCGCGCTGCCAAGCTGTCCGACCAGCCCCTTTGCGAGGCGTGCTTGCGCCGGGAAGTCGTCACGCTGGCCCATGCCGTCGACCACGTGGTTGCCATTGCTAAGGGTGGCGATGCATTCCCTCCGCTTACTGGTTTGATGGCGATGTGCGAGCCGTGCCACAATGCCAAGACCAACGCCGTCGACCATCCCAACGCGTCGGGCTTTAGGCGGGCGCTGAAGGGCTTCGATGCGGAAGGCAACCCGCTAGACCCGGAAGGCTGGACCGCACCAGCGGCCCGCCCTGCCCTGCCTGTGGCCCATCCCCACGAACCCCGGGGCTTCGCAGGACGGCCGATCGATCGGCCGAGACCGGCGTCCCCCAAGAACAAGTACTTACTTTCATGTGAGGAAACAAAAATATGGGTCTGAGGGGCATCGGCGCAAAGCCGAAAGCGGCCCGCGAAGCCGCAAATGATAACCTCCGCAAACGCCTTCCATGGGAGAAAAAAGGGCTGTCACGGGCCGAGCGCGTCATCGCGTTCTGCGAGGACATGCCTATCACGCAAGGCAAGCTCGCCGGCACGAAAATGAAGCTTCGCCAATGGCAAAAGGACTTCATTCTGGAGGTGTATCGCGAGGATGCGGACGGCAACCGTCCTGTGCGGACAGCAGTGCTGTCTATGGGCAGAAAGAACGGCAAGACCGGCTTGATTGTGCCGCTTGCACTCTGCCACCTCGCCGGCCCTGAGGCCGAGCCGCGCGGCGAGTGCTATTCGGCCGCCAACGACGTCTCGCAATCCGGCCGGGTCTTCTCCGAGATCGTCGCCATCCTGAATGCGCACCGGGAGCTTGATGCACGCTGCAACGTCGTGAGATTCCGAAAGGAAATTGAGGTGCTATCCGGTCAAGGCGCCGGTTCGCTCTACAAGGCCCTTTCCGCAGACGCCACGACCAAGCACGGCTTGTCGCCATCGTTCATCGTCTATGACGAGCTAGGCCAGGCGACGAAGCGCGATCTATTCGAGGCGCTGGATACCGCCATGGGGGCACGCGACAATCCGCTGATGGTTGTCATCTCGACGCAGGCGGCGAGCGACCACGCGCCTATGAGCGAGCTTATCGATTACGGCCTGAAGGTGAATGCCGGCGAAGTTCAGGATCCGACGTTTCACCTGACCTTGTATGCCGCGCCGGAAGGTGCTGACCCTTGGTCGCTCGAAACTTGGAAGCTCGCGAATCCGGCTTTGGGCGATTTCCGTTCCCTGCCCGATGTGGAACGGCAAGCCGCACAAGCGCAGCGCGTGCCGTCCAAAGAAAACGCCTTCCGCAATCTCATCCTGAACATGCGCGTTGCGGCGCACGTCCGGTTTATTGCGGCGGCAGAATGGCGGGCTTGCAACGGCCCGGTCGATATCGAGGCGCTGAAGGGGCGGACGGCGTTTGGCGGTTTGGATTTGAGCGCGGCACGCGACCTTTCTTGCTGGCTCTTGGTGTTCCCGAATGACGACGGGACGTTTGACGTGTTGCCGCGGTTCTTCCTCCCGGAAAGCGGCATTGGCGACAAGTCGGAAGCCGACCGCGTTCCGTATGACCTATGGGCAAAACAGGACTTCCTGACCTTGCTACCCGGCAAGACAATCGACCCCGGCTTTATTGCCGAAGCCATGGCCGAAGACGCGGCCCGTTTCGACATCCATGCCGTGGCGTATGACCGCTGGCGCATCGAGGATTTGAAGCGCGAGCTTGCCGCGATCGGCATGGAAATGAACCTCGTTCCCCATGGGCAGGGCTTCCGCGACATGTCGCCTGCGGTCGACGTTCTCGAGCGGGCTGTGGCGGAAGGCAAGTTGCGGCATGGCGGCAATCCGGTGCTGCAAATGTGCGCGGCAAATGCCGTCATTACGAAAGACGCGGCGGGCGGCAGGAAGCTGGACAAAGCAAAAGCGGCGGGCCGTATCGATGGACTCGTGGCGCTCGCCATGGGACTAAGCGTTGCGTCGCGGCACGAGCCGGAAAGCCTGCCGGCGTGCTTGATGGATTTGGCAGCCTAAAGGCGAATTAGCGGGACAAGACGCTGTCGATTCTACCCTTGAGGTATTTCTGAAAATCCGCTGCCTTAATTTTATGGAAGCTATCCGCCTGATCCGTGCCGACGACCTTATATGCATCACCCCAACCATCTTCAGAGGGCTGCCTTGCTTCTATCCACGCGTTCTCGTCTTCCCCCGTGCAGATTGCGAAGATGTGCGAGCGAAATCCTCCCCTGCTCTCCCATGGGTTAACAGTGAAAGTGACCTCATTCACCATTCCTGATTTGAGTTGCCTCTGCGTGACTTGATTGCTGAAGTCGATTCTGATGTGACCGTCCAAGTCCGATTTTGCTTCTTGTAATTCAGGGAGAATTGTCTGCTCAAGCCATGCCTTTCCATCCACCAAGCTCGCCGCCTGACGCTCTTTCTTCTGAATAGCATCGGCTTTGGCTTTATTTTCGGCATCAGCTTTAGCGGCCAACTGCTTCTCAAGGTGTTCTTTGTAGCCGGACATTCCGAAACTCCCCCGTTGAAGCGGTCAGTTTGACATGCTTGTCAGAGTCGGCGCAACCATCATAGGCCACGCGGCGGCTTCGGCTTCCGCGTTGTTTTTCTGCGCTATCGGTACATACCGTTGCAAATATGACACACTTTTTGGTAACGAATTGTTACACCGCTGTAACAAAAGTGCGATTTCGTGATAATTTCTTGCGCTATCGCATTAACTATAGCGAGTAAGCTTTTGCTTTAACACAGGAAAATCGTCTGTGTCGAGTTATCACGTATATATATGAGGGGTAGTGCCGCTTTCCCGTTTGAGCTTACAGTATTGTGAGGGTACGCCGCTTTCCGCCCTTCTCATGGTGTATATGAAAAAGGGGAAGCGTCCCTTTTCGCAAAGTTCTTCGGAGTACGTTGGGAAGGGTACGGAAAGCGTCCTGGTGCGCACCACATTCCCCTCCCGCGCCTATAGATAGGTAGAGCAATCTCCCTCCTCATTCCAGCCGTCCCCTCGGGGCGGCTTTTAGTTTGCCCAAAAATCAATCTTACAATCGAAAGGAGCCAGCAACATGCCGGCCTTTGAAGAACGCTGCTTCACGGTAGAAGAAGCGGCTCGCCTGGCCGGTATTCGGCGCGGCAATCTGGACGTGATGATTCATCGCCTGAAAGATGGCGCGGAATGCCTGTTCGCTGGCAAGCGTGGCGGCAGGCGATGGTTCTCCATGAAGGACATCGCCGTGCTTGCGGTAGCGCGCGAACTTGAGCGAAGCGGGATGGTATTGCTTACCGCCGTCGCGACTGCCTACGAGCACCTACAGGCGCTGCCCGACCCGGACGCCATTCTTGTTGTGCCGGCTGGCACGGTAAGCGCCAGAAGTGGCCGGATCATCGCCGATCGCGACGTGGCGCGGCTGCTTATCGAGAAATCACAAATTCTAATTCCGATCGGCCAAATAGCCGGGCGGATAACCGATGCGTGTTCGGAGCTTTACCTCCGCGCCGCATGACCAGTCGGACCATGGCCGACTTCTAGCTGGGGCTGCCTGCGGGCGGCCTTTTTCATATCCAAATTTGGAGACTACTTTGAACATTCATCACCTTCAGGAAAACCGTTCTGCCAAGATTGCCGAGATGCGCGCCCTGGGCGACGACCTCGACGGCAGCAAGGCTGAACGGTTCGACGCTCTGGAAGGCGAGATTCGCGCCCTTGACGCCAAGATCGCCCGCGCGGCGAAGCTGGCCGACTTCGAGCGGCAGGCCGAAACCGTCGACAATCGCTTCGATGCCGAAACCCGCGAATTCAGCGTGACCAAAGCCCTTCGCGAAGGTCCGGATCATCTTTCCGGCCGTGAGCGCGAAGTCCACCAGGAACTCGCCAAAGGCCGTGAAACCCGCGGCGTTATGGTGCCGACTTCCCTGATCCTTGGCGAGACGCGCGCCATGCTCACCAGCGGTTCGTCGGGTAATACGGTCGCCACCAATCTTGGCGGGATGATCGATCGGCTGAAGCCGACCCTTGCGGTCCAGCGCCTTGGCGCCACGGTGCTTTCCGGCCTGACCGGCAACCTTGATCTGCCTCGCCTGACTGGCGGCCCGAGCGCTTATTGGATTGCGGAAGACGGCAGCACGACTCCATCGGACTCGACCTTCGACAAGATCAGCCTGTCGCCGAAGACGGTCAGCGGCGAAATGTATCTGTCGCGCCGGCTGGTGCTGCAGAACTCGGTTGCGCTCGAGAACGTCTTGCGTTCCGACCTTGCGTTTGTGCTTGGTCAGGCGCTCGACAAGGCCGCCATCGCGGGCACTGGTGCTTCTAACCAGCCTTCCGGCGTGACCACGCAGGTTACGGAATCGGCCACTGCTTCGACCGCCTATTCCGACATCGCGGCCGACCTTATCGCCGATATCGAGGCCGATAATGTCGACGGCACGGGCGGCTTTCTGTTCGACAGCTATGTGCAGAACATCCTTCGGAAACTGAAGGAGACGTCGACCACGTTGCCGATTCCGATCGCAACCACGCTGCACGGCGAACCGTCTGTGATGACGAACAACGTGCCGGTTGTCGCGACGGAGCATCCGTTCATCTACGGTGTGTGGAGCAACCTGATCCTTGCCTATTGGTCGGGAATCGATCTGCTCGCCAACCCGTACAAGGATGCCAGCAAGGGCGGCCTGTGGCTGCACGCCTTCCTCGATGCGGACATCGATCTGCGCCATCCTGAGGCGTTCGCCTGGAAGGGCGTTGCCTAAGCCATGAGCGTAATCACCCTTGCGGAAGCAAAGGCGCATCTTCGTGTAACTAACACTGACGATGACACCTATCTGCAGGGCTTGATTGACGCGACCGAGGCGTACGTTTCAAAGGTGGGGGTGGCTGTTGCCGCCCCCATTGACGCCCCGGTTCGGCAAGCCTGCTACCTGCTGATTTCCCATTTCAACGAACACAGAGAAGCTGCGACCGACGCACCGCCGAAGGCCATCGCCTATGGCGTCGACGCGTTGCTGTCGCCTTACCGCGCATGGGAGGTCTAAATTGGAAAAAAGACACGCAACAGAGCTTCGAGCCGAGGGGCGGAAGCTCACCGGCTATGCCGCAACGTTCGGCACGGAAGCGCGCATCACCGACTTCCATGAAACCATTGCTGCCGGTGCGTTCCAGCGCTCGCTTGCGGCCAGCAAAGACATCCTGGCCCTTGTCGACCACGACACCGGCAAGGTGCTTGCGAGGACAGCCGCAGGAACGCTGCAGCTTGCCGAGGACGAGCGCGGCCTAAAGTTCGCGATCGAAGTTCCGCAGACCACGCTTGGAAACGACATCCTTGCGATGGCGGCCAGTCGCAACCTCGGCGGTATGTCGTTCGGCTTCTCGGTGCCGGAAGGCGGCGAGGAATGGCGCGGCGACAAGCGAACGCTGCGGAACGTCACGCTGCATGAGATTTCGGTTGTTCAGTCCTTCCCGGCCTATGACGGCACGTCTGTTTCAGCTCGGTCCCGACAGAAGCGCACCACGGCGGCCCGTAGGCTGGCCAGATTGGAGCTTGAAAATGTGGCCGTTTAAGAAAGCTGAAACACGCATCGTCTCATCGGATCCATATCTTGGCGAATTCCTCGGCGCTCGCTTTGTTGCTCGCGCCGATATCGAAAAGGCAAGCGGCTTGGCCGTGGCGCATAGGTGCGTATCGGTCATTGCCGAGAACCTGGCCGGCGTTCCGCTGGTGCTCTACCGTAAGACCGAAAATGGCGGACGCGAGCCTGCTACCGACCATCCGCTTTATACCGTGATGAGCGATGAGATCGCGCCTGGCGTGTCGGCCTTCGATGGTCGGGAATGGCTGCTGGCCAGCCTGCTCGTGTACGGCAATGCGTTCGCCAAGATCGTGCGCAACGGCCGCGGTCAGGTGACGGCGCTCGTGCCGCTAATCACTGGCGCGGTCACGATTGAACAGCTTCCCGCGTTCAAGGTCCGCTATCAGTATCAGCCGATCTACGGGCCGGCCGAGACCATCTTGCAAGACGAGATGCTGCACATCCGCTATCGCTCGATGGATGGCATCGTCGGGCGATCGCCAATCCAGATTGCGGCAGCGACCTTCGGGCTGGCTGTCGCGCAAACGGACCAGGCAGGCGCGGCCGCGGAGAACGCGTTCAGACCGAGCGGCATCCTGACCTTCCCCGACAAGCTATCGACCGGCACGGGCACGGGCACCAAAGACGACGTGCTGACGAAGTTCCGCGCCAAGTTCATTGGTCAGCTTAAGGCTAATGACCCGATCGTTCTGGATGGCGGCGCCACGTGGTCCAATATTTCGTTTTCTGCGAAAGACAGCGAATTCTTGGAATCTCGCAAGCTATCGAACCTCGACATCGCCCGCGTGTACGGAGTGCCGCCTACCGTGGCCGGCATTGTTGATAACGCGACTTACAGCAATGTCGACGGCGAATCCCGCGCTCTGGTGCAGCGCTGCCTGGCGCCTATGGCAAGGCGTGTCGAGTCCGCCATGATGATCGCGCTTCTGTCGCCGGAAAGCCGTAAGGGCCTGCTATTGGAGCATGACCTCGATGGACTTTTGCACGGCGATATCGTCGCTCGTTACAACGCATACCGCGTTGGCCGTGAAGGCGGATGGCTGTCCGTCAACGAAATCAGGCAGACCGAGAATATGGCGAAGATCAAGGATGGCGACAGTTACGTCCAGCCTTTGAACTATGGGGCTTTGGGCGCCGCGAACGATAACAAGGCGAAGATCGATGACAGCCGGGCAGCTTAGAGAATCGGTCACGCTGGAGCAGCGCCAAGAGGTCGATGACGGCCACGGAAATACCGTATCGTCGTGGGTTCCTATCGCGACGGTCGCGGCCCGCATTATCTTCATGCGCGGCAATGAGCAGGTGCTTGCCGATCGGCTGGCCGGCATACAGCCGGTCATCTTCACGCTTCGCTATAGCAGCCAGACCGGCCCGCTAACGACGGATTGGCGACTGGTCGACGCTAGGACCAGCGAGGCGTTCGCCATCAAGAGTATCGTCGCTGACGAGCGGCGAGCCTATCTGCAGGTGCTTTGTCAGAGGGGCGTAGCGACATGACAAAGCCGCACAATCCCAAAGGCGGGAAAGCCAAGACGGAGAAGGCGGCACGCAATCAAGGTTCCGCGCTTCGCCGTATCACGGCACCGAAGAAGGAAAAGCTGGACGACGGCCTGCGGCGATTCCTGAAGACGGGCTGACCATGCGCCATTCATGCGCCAACGAATCCCGGCTAATGCTTGGAAAAGCCCGTAATTCTGGGAAATTCCGGTAAACCGCGATGGCGCATGAATTCCGCTGGTTTTCTGTGCTAAGTGCTTGATTTTGTTGGTGAGCGCGATGGGATTCGAACCCATGACCTACTGATTAAAAGTCAGTTGCTCTACCGGCTGAGCTACGCGCTCCCGCGGGCTCAGAAAGGCCGCCCTCGAAATTGCGCGGAACATAGGGAGAGTGCCTCTGCCGGTCAACCGGAAAAAGACGGCTCGCAAACCGGACTGTCCTGCAGTGTCATCATGCCTTGCGGAGCGCTTCGGCGTCGACGGAACGGCCTCGTTCTCGCGCAAGACCGAAGCTCGCCCTCTATGCCGACAAAGGCAAGCAGCAAATCGGAAGAACCTTTGCGGATCAGCAGCTTGGGATTTTTGGCGGAACAATTTGCGCAGCCTGCCCGTTTCCCGCGATAAGGGACATGCGTTTCAAGGAGAAGACCATGAATAGGATCATGTCGGGCCTGCTGGCGACCACTCTTTCGATCTCATTCGCTGCCGCGGAGATCGTGCCAGTCAACGCTCAGCCCAGCTATGCGCCCCCGGCCCAGGGGCTCACCTCGAATATCCAGACCGTCCAGTACGAGCCGTGGCGGAGGCACCGGAATTTCAATCGCGATTTCTCGCGTCGCGATTTCCGTCGCAATTTTGCGCGTGACGACGGCATGTACTGGCGTGGCCATCGCGGCTATCGCGAATATCGTCGCGGCTATCGCCGTCACGGCGACTTCTGGTTCCCGCTGGCTGCGTTTGCTACCGGAGCGCTGATTACCGGCGCGATCGTCAACCAGAATCGTGTCTATCGTGGCGATGCCCACGTGCAGTGGTGCTATGACCGTTATCGGAGCTATCGCGCTTCTGACAACACTTACCAGCCCAATTACGGTCCGCGCCGGCAGTGCCGGTCGCCTTACTGAGTCCCAGATTAGAGGCTGGAAGCCCGCGCCCGAAACGGCGCGGGTTTTTCATTAGTGCGAATCCCGGGCATCGGGGCATCCCTGCCTATTGCGTACTTAGCGTCCTGCGCACAGCGTGGCGCCAACCGGCCAGCTTGGCCGCACGTGTCGAAGCATCCATGTCCGGCTTGAACCGGCGCTCGAGCGCCCAACTCCTGGCGAATTCCCGCGCCTTCGGCCAGACACCGGCCTTCGAGCCGGCCAGCCATGCCGCACCAAGCGCGGTCGTCTCGAGAATTGTCGGCCGGTCTACCGGCGCATCGAGAATGTCGGCCAGCCGCTGCATGGTCCAGTCCGACGCCACCATGCCGCCATCGACCCTGAGGACGGTCTTGGCCGAGGCGGCCTTCCAGTCCTTGCGCATGGCGTCAAGCAGGTCGCGTGTTTGGAACGCAACGGATTCCAGTGCCGCGCGGGCAAATTCCGCCGGCCCCGAATTGCGGGTCAGCCCGAAGATGGCGCCGCGCGCCTCGGCATCCCAGTGCGGTGCGCCGAGCCCGACGAAAGCCGGCACCAGATAGACGTTCTGCGTTGGATCGGCTTCCGCCGCCAATTTGCCGCTCTGCTCGGCCTTGCCGATCACTTTGATGCCGTCCCGCAGCCATTGCACGGCGGCGCCGGCGATAAAGATCGAGCCCTCCAGCGCATAGGTGGTCTTGCCGTTCAGCCTGTAGGCGATGGTGGTCAAAAGCCGGTTCCTAGAACGCACCAGATCGCTTCCGGTGTTGAGCAGCGCGAAGCAACCGGTGCCGTAGGTGGATTTCATCATGCCCGGTTCGAAACAGGCCTGGCCGATCGCCGCCGCATGCTGGTCGCCGGCCACACCGAGGATTCTGATCTCTGCACCAAACAGGCTTTTGTCGGTGATTCCAAAATCATCGGCACAATCCTTCACCTGCGGCAGCATTCTTGCAGGTATGCCGAAAATGGCCAGCAGCTCGTCGTCCCAAGCGTTTTGTTCGATGTTGTAGACCAGTGTGCGTGAGGCATTGGTGGCGTCAGTGGCGTGGACCCTGCCGCCAGTCAGGCGCCAAATCAGGAAACTGTCGATGGTGCCAGCCAGCAGTTCGCCCTTCTCGGCGCGTTTTCTGGCGCCCTTCACCTTGTCCAGCATCCAGGCGATCTTGGTGCCGGAGAAATAGGGATCGAGCAGCAGGCCGGTCTTTTTCGTGAATTTCTTCTCCAGCCCCAGCTTCTTCAGTTTCTGGCATAGCGGCGCGGTGCGGCGGTCCTGCCAGACAATCGCGTTGTGGATCGGCTTGCCGGTCTCCTTGTCCCAGATGACGACGGTTTCGCGCTGGTTGGTGATGCCGATCGCGGCGACTTCCGCTGCGTTGCGGCCGGCTGTCTTCAGCGCGGCGTTCACCGTTTCCACGACGCTTGCCCATATCTCCTCGGGATTGTGCTCGACCCAGCCGGAGGCCGGATAATATTGGGTGAATTCCTTTTGCCCGCTGCCGACGACCATCATCTTGTCGTCGAACAGGATCGCCCGGCTCGATGTCGTCCCCTGGTCGATTGCAAGGATATATCCGGTCATTCTCTCTCCCGTCGAAGCGACTTCAAGGTGCAACGATGTCTCGACGCCGGATGGCGCGGAGCCGTTCACGCAAACAGGGGAGACGGCAACATGCCGCCTCCCCTGAGCATGGCGATGCGGGCGCGGACGCCCGCATCAAACGGTCCTATTGCTGCCAGCTCTTCACCAGCTCGTCGTAGTTGATGGTGACCGGCTTTTCCTTCTCGTTCTCGATCTTGAGCTGAGGAGCGAGATTGCCCTTCTTGACCGCGTCCGCATTCCAGTAGGCGAGGTCATGCTCTTCGGCCATCTTCGGGCCAATATCGCCCTGGACGCCCGACTTCTCGATGCGGCTCATCACCTTTTCCTGCTCGGCGCAGAGCGAGTCCATTGCTTCTTGCGCGCTCTTGGCGCCCGACGAAGCATCGCCGATCGCCTGCCACCAGAGCTGTGCCAGCTTCGGATAGTCCGGCACGTTGGTGCCGGTCGGCGACCACTGGACGCGTGCCGGCGAGCGGTAGAACTCGATCAAGCCGCCGAGCTTTGGCGCACGTTCGGTGAAGCTCTTGTCGTGGATCGTGCTCTCGCGGATGAAGGTCAGGCCGACATGGCTCTTCTTCACATCGACCGTCTTCGAGGTGACGAACTGCGCGTAGAGCCAGGCGGCCTTGGCGCGGTCGGTCGGCGTCGACTTCATCAGCGTCCAGGAACCGACGTCCTGATAGCCGAGCTTCATGCCGTCCTTCCAGTAGACGCCATGCGGCGACGGCGCCATGCGCCACTTCGGCGTGCCGTCGTCGTTCAGCACCGCCTTGGCGCTGGCGTCGACCATGCTGGCGGTGAAGGCGGTGTACCAGAAGATCTGCTGGGCAACCGCGCCCTGCGCCGGAACTGGCCCCGATTCGGAGAAGGTCATGCCTTGGGCTTCCGCCGGTGCATAGGCCTTCAGCCAATCGAGGTACTTCTGGATGGCATAGACGGAAGCCGGACCATTGGTGTCGCCGCCGCGCGCCGTGCAGGAACCGACCGGACGCGAATTCTCGTCGACCTTGATGCCCCATTCGTCGACGGGCAGACCGTTCGGAATGCCCTTGTCGCCATTGCCGGCCATCGACAGCCAGGCGTCGGTGAACCGCCAGCCGAGCGAGGGGTCCTTCTTGCCATAGTCCATATGGCCGTAGACCTTCTTGCCGTCGATCTCACGCCCGGTGAAGAACGCTGCAATGTCCTCATAGGCCGACCAGTTCACCGGCACGCCAAGGTCGTAGCCGTATTTGGCCTTGAAGTCCGCCTTGTTCTTCTCGTCGTTGAACCAGTCGTAACGGAACCAGTAGAGGTTGGCGAACTGCTGGTCGGGAAGTTGGTAGAGTTTCTTGTCGGGCGCGGTGGTGAACGAAGTGCCGATGAAATCCTTCAGGTCGAGATTCGGGTTGGTGACATCCTTGCCGTCGCCTGCCATCCAGTCGGTCAGGTTGCGCACCTGCTGGTAGCGCCAGTGCGTGCCGATCAGATCGGAATCGTTGACCCAGCCGTCATAGAGGTTCTGGCCGGTCTGCATCTGGGTCTGGATCTTCTCGACGACGTCGCCTTCCTGGATGACGTCATGCGTAACCTTGATGCCGGTGATGGCCGTAAAGGCCGGCGCCAGCACCTGCGATTCATACTGATGCGTGGCGATGGTTTCGGAAACCACCTTGATATCCATGCCGGCGAAAGGTTTCGCGGCATCGATGAACCATTGCATCTCGGCTTCCTGGTCGGCGCGCGAAAGCGTCGAAAGGGGCCCGATTTCCTTATCGAGGAAGGCCTTGGCCTCGTCCATTCCGGCATAGGCATTGCTTGCCCCGAGCAATAGGACAAGCGCAGTTGTTGATGTCAAGAATTGCCGTCGCATGTATTTCCTCCACTGTTAAAGTTCAAAGTGCGATCTGGATCGGCGGCCGGCACGCCGCCGTTCCAACAGTTTCCCCCTCTATACGTAGCGGAACACGCCGACGGCGTAGACCACGGAGAGAGCGAGAGCCCACCACAGATTGGGTCCGACTAGACCCAGCCAAGCGAGATGGATAAAGGCGCTGCCAAGCAGCGACAGGAACAGGCGGTCGCCACGCGTCGTTTCGAACCGCAGCACGCCGACGCGCGGATTGCCGCCCGGCGAGACGTATTCCCACACCGCCATGCCGCAAAGCAGCAGAAAGATGGTTCCAAAGAAGGCCGCGGTCGGCCACGTCCAAGCCATCCACGAAAAATCGAGGTTGGACGAGAGGTTAAATCCCCACAGGCGGATATTAGCCGGATCGCTGAAGCCTACCGTTATTGCCACGAAATCGATTTGAAGTGCCACCCAGGCCACGACGACTAGGGCGAGAAGCAGCACGGCCCACCACCATGGGCTTCTGTCGACCTGCTCCATCATACCCTCCCCAGGGCAAAGCCCTTGGCGATGTAGTTGCGCACAAACCAGATGACGAGCGCGCCAGGAATCAGCGTCAGCACGCCGGCTGCGGCGAGCAGCCCCCAATCCATGCCGGCGGCCGAAACGGTGCGGGTCATGGTCGCGGCGATCGGCTTGGCATCGGTTGTCGTCAGCGTACGGGCGATCAAGAGCTCCACCCACGAGAACATGAAGCAGAAGAAGCACGCCACGCCGATGCCGCTCGCAATCAGCGGCATGAAGATCTTGATGAAGAAGCGCGGGAACGAATAGCCGTCGATATAGGCGGTCTCGTCGATCTCCTTGGGTACGCCCGACATGAAGCCTTCGAGGATCCACACCGCCAGCGGCACGTTGAACAGGCAATGCGCCAGAGCCACGGCGATGTGGGTGTCGATAAGGCCGAAGGCCGAATAAAGCTGGAAGAATGGCAGCGCGAACACCGCCGGCGGCGCCATGCGGTTGGTCAGCAGCCAGAAGAACAGATGCTTGTCGCCGAGGAAGCGATAGCGCGAAAAGGCATAGGCAGCAGGCAGTGCCGCAGCCACCGAAATCACCATGTTCATAACCACATAGGTGATCGAGTTGATGTAGCCCGAATACCAGGACGCGTCGGTGAAGATGGTGCGGTAATTCGCCAATGTCGGTGCGTGCGGGTAGAGCGTCAGCGACGAGACGATCTCGCCATTGGTCTTGAAGCTCATATTGATGAGCCAGTAGATCGGCAAAAGCAGAACGATGATGTAGAGCGTCGGCACGATCCACCACCAACGCGACTCCTCGCCGCGACGGCGCATCAGCCGTGCGATCTCGTCCTGCCGTAGCGTGCTGGCGAGCCCTTCCGAAGCTGTCGTCTCGCTCACCCTATCGGCTCTCTCTTCGGTGCGGCTCATCTCAGCGCTCCGCGTCGTAATTGGTCATCACGGTGTAGAACACCCATGACAACAACAGGACGATAAGGAAGTAGACCAGCGACATCGCCGCCGCCGGGCCGAGGTCGAACTGGCCGAGCGCGGTCTTGACGAGATCGATCGAAAGAAAGGTCGTCGAGTTGCCGGGTCCGCCGCCGGTCACCACGAACGGTTCGGTGTAGATCATGAAGCTATCCATAAAGCGCAGCAGCACGGCGATCAGCAGCACGCGGTTCATCTTCGGCAGCTGGATGTAACGGAACACCGCCCAGCGCGAGGCACCGTCGATCTTGGCCGCCTGATAAAAGGCATCCGGGATCGAGACCAGGCCGGCGTAGCAGAGCAGAACGACGAGGCTGGTCCAATGCCAGACGTCCATGATGATGACCGTGACCCAGGCGTCATATGGGTCTTGCACATAATTATAGTCGATGCCGAGCGCGTTGACGTAATAGCCGAGCAGGCCAATGTCGTTGCGCCCGAACACCTGCCAGATGGTGCCGACGACGTTCCACGGGATCAGCAGCGGCAACGCCATCAAAACAAGGCAAACAGGCACGCCCCAACCCTTCTTCGGCATATTGAGCGCAATGAAGATGCCGAGCGGCACTTCGATCGCCAGGATGATGAAGGAGAAGACAAGGTTGCGGATCATCGCCTGCCAGAAGCGGCTGGAGGAAAGCAGTTCCTCGAACCATTCCGTGCCGGCCCAGAAGAAGACGTTATTGCCGAAAGTGTCCTGCACCGAATAATTGACGACCGTCATCAGCGGTATGACCGCCGAGAACGCCACCAGCAGCAGCACCGGCAGCACCAGGAACCAGGCTCTGTTGTTCCAGGTCTTTTCCACTTCAGGCTCCCATCTCGACGCGCCAGGAATCGGCATAGATGTTGATGCCAGCCGGGTCGAACCGCACCTTCGGATCAGCCGGAACTGTCTCGTCCTCGCCGATGACGGCGGCGATCTCGCGTCCTTCGAGATTGGCACGGACCACCTTATGGCGGCCGACGTCCTCGACCTTGCTGACCCGGACGGCCATGCCCTGGCTGCCCAGGCGCACATATTCGGGACGGATGCCGAGCTCGATGGCGCCGCCGCCCGCCTTGGGCACGCCCGGCAGTTCGATCTGCTGCGAGCCCAGCTTCGCTGTCTTGCCGTCGATCGCCACCGGCATGACATTCATGCCGGGCGAGCCGATGAAATAGCCGACAAAAGTGTGGCGCGGGCGCTCGAACAGCTCCGCCGGTGTGCCGATCTGCACGATTTCGCCGTCATACATGACGACCACCCTGTCGGCGAAGGTCAAGGCCTCGGTCTGGTCGTGCGTGACGTAGACCATGGTGTAACCGAAGCGGCGGTGAAGCTGCTTCAACTGCGAGCGCAGCACCCATTTCATATGCGGGTCGATGACGGTCAAAGGCTCGTCGAACAGGATGGCATTGACGTCGGAGCGCACCAGCCCGCGTCCGAGCGAGATTTTCTGCTTCTGGTCGGCGGTCAGTCCGCGCGCCTTTCGTTTGGCCATATCGGCCAGCCCGGTCATCTCCAGCGTCTCGCGCACCTTACGGTCGACGTCGGCCTCCGGCACGCCGCGATTGCGCAGCGGGAACGCCAGATTGTCGTAGACGGTCATCGTGTCGTAGATCACCGGGAACTGGAAGACCTGGGCAATGTTGCGCTCTTGGGTCGACAGATTGGTCACGTCCCTGCCGTTGAACAGCAGCTGGCCGTGCGAGGGATGCAGCAATCCCGAAATGATGTTGAGCAGCGTGGTCTTGCCGCAGCCGGATGGGCCGAGCAGCGCATAAGCGCCGCCATCCTCGAAGGTGTGGTGCACTTCCTTCAGCGCGAAATCGGCATCCGTGCGCGGGTTCTGCAGATAGGAGTGGCGGATATGATTGACGTCGATGCGCGCCATCGCTTCCTCCTAAGCCGCCAGCTTCGGCGCGGCCATCGCGCGGCCGTGCTCGTCGAAGACCATGATGTGGCGCGGGTCGATGAACACCTCGACCTCCTCGTCCGGCTCGAAGTCGCGAATGCCGTGGGTCAGCATGACCCAGCGCGCATCGGCAAAATCGAGATGGATGAAGCTTTCCGATCCGGTGATCTCGGTGATCGTCACCTTTGCGCGCACCGGCACTGCGGCGGCGTTGGGCCGATCGAGGGACAGATGATGCGGCTGGAAGCCGATCGTATAGATCGCATCGGCGACGCCGAAGAGTTCCGCCGGCACCGGCAATTTCACGCCGCCCTCGAGCAGGAAATCCAGGCCCTTCTTGGCAAGCACGATGGTGTTGAGCGGCGGATCGGCGAAGGTTCTCGCCGTCACCAGATCGACCGGTTTGCGGAACACTTCGATGGTCGGCCCGAACTGGGTGATGCTGCCCTCGGAAAGCGTTGCCGTGTTGCCGCCGAGCAGCAAGGCCTCGTGCGGCTCGGTCGTGGCATAAACAAAGATTGTACCGGCGGCCGCGAAGACTTTCGGCAGTTCCGCGCGTAATTCTTCACGCAGCTTATAGTCGAGATTGGCGAGCGGCTCGTCGAGCAGCACGAGGCTGGCATTCTTGACGATGGCGCGGGCCAGCGCGGTGCGCTGCTGCTGGCCGCCCGACAGACTGAGAGGCGTCCGGTCGAGATAGGGCGTTAGTTTGAGAAGGGCGGCGGCATTGCGCACCTCCCTGTCGATCGTTGCCTGATCCGTGCCGGCCACCCGCAGCGGTGAGGCGATGTTTTCGTAGACCGTCATCGCCGGATAATTGATGAATTGCTGGTAGACCATGGCGACGTTGCGCTTTTGCACCGGCATGCCGGTGACATCCTTGCCATCGAACCAGACCGAGCCCGAGGTCGGCACGTCGAGGCCCGCCATCAGCCGCATCAGGCTGGTCTTGCCGGAGAGCGTCGGCCCGAGCAGGACGTTGAGCGAGCCGTGCTGAAGCGTCAGCGAGACGTCGCGGATATGTTCCGCCGCACCCACCGTCTTCGTCACGTTTCTCAGTTCAAGCATGATGCCTCCTCCCAGGCTTTCTGCATCAGTCGGCCCTTCCTATTCGGCAGCCGCTACGTGCTGCCGGCTTATTCCGCGCATGAACTCGTCGAGCACTGCCGCCTGCTCACGGCTGAGACGCAGGCCGCGCTTGGTCCGGCGCCACAATACATCCTCGGCAGTCATCGCCCATTCGTTTTCGACGAGGTAGCGCACCTCGGCTTCGTAGAGATCGGCGCCGAAGTTGCGGCCAAGATCGACGTTCGACTTGGCGAGGCCCAGCAGCTTCCTTGCGCGGGTGCCGTAGAGCCGGGTCAACCGGCGGGCCAGCCGGGCGTCGAGGAACGGGTACGCCGTTTTCAGTTTCGCCACCTCGGCATCGAAGCCGGTGACGGGAAAGTCACCGCCGGGCAGCGGCGCGTTTGCCGTCCATGGTTTGCCGCGCTTGCCGAGAAAACCCTCGATCTTCTCGAGCATCGATTCCGACAATCGGCGGTAGGTCGTGATCTTGCCGCCAAAGGCGTTGACGATCGGGGCGGCACCCTCGCCTCCATCGGCCTTCAGCACATAGTCTCGGGTGGCTTCCTGCGCCTTTGAGGCGCCATCGTCGTAGAGCGGTCGCACTGCGGAATAGGTCCAGACGATATCCGACGGCTTGACCGGCTGCGCGAAATATTCGCTTGCCGCAGCGCAGAGATAGCCGATCTCGGCGTCACTGATCCTGACGTCGTGCGGATCGCCGGGATAGTCACGGTCGGTGGTGCCGATGAGCGTGAATTCGTCCTCGTAAGGGATGGCGAAAATGATGCGCCCGTCCTTGTTCTGAAAGAAATAGGCGCGTGGGTCGTCGAATTTCTTGCCCACGACGATGTGGCTGCCTTGTACGAGGCGGACATTGTGCACGTCGTTCAAGCCGACGGTGGCCGACAGCACCTGATCGACCCATGGGCCGGCGGCATTGACCAGCAGCCGCGCCTTGATCTCCTCGGTATCGCCGGTCCGCACATTTTCAAGCCTGACCGTCCAGAGATTGCCTTCGCGGCGTGCGCTGACGACCTTTGTTCGGGTTCGAATGGTTGCGCCGCGTTCGGCAGCGTCGCGGGCGTTCAACACAACCAGCCGGGCATCGTTGACCCAACCGTCCGAATATTCGAACGCCTTTCGAAACAGCGGCTTCAGCGGCTTGCCGGCCGGATCCTTGGCCATGTCCAGCGTTTTCGTCGGCGGCAGCAATTTGCGCCCGCCAATATGGTCGTAGAGGAAAAGCCCGAGCCGGATGAGCCAGGCCGGACGCAGTCCCTTGGCGTATGGCAGCACGAAGCGCATCGGCCAGATGATATGCGGCGCGTTCCTCCACAGGACCTCGCGTTCCATCAGCGCTTCGCGCACCAGACGGAATTCGTAGAATTCGAGATAGCGCAAGCCGCCGTGGATCAGTTTGGTCGAGCCGGAAGAGGTCCCGCTGGCCAGATCGTTCATCTCGGCAAGAAAAACCGAAAAGCCACGTCCAACGGCATCGCGGGCGATGCCGCAGCCATTGATGCCGCCACCGATGACGAAAATGTCATGAATCGGTGATGCGCTCAAAGAATCCTCCCTCGATTTCGCATTGCAGCATTTTTGGGTTCTTGCGAAACCGTAGAGGAATTATTTCGAAATGATAACGAATGTCAAACGAAATATGATAGGCGGAAGATGCCGCTACGGCATCTCTAGGAGAGCGACGTTTCGATCAGCTGAACTTCTGCCTCCTGGCAGATCTTACGCACCGACGGGATGTCGCAACGATCGGTGATAAAGGTGTTGACCTGCGACAGATGGCCGATGCGGACGGGCGCGGTGCGCTCGAATTTGGTCTGGTCCGACACCAGGATCACATGTCGGGCGTTGGCGATGATCGCCTGAGCCACCTTCACCTCGCGAAAATCGAAGTCGAGCAGTGCGCCGTCATGGTCGATGGCCGAGGCGCCGATCACCGCAAAATCGACCTTGAACTGCCTGATGAAATCGACCGCGGCCTCGCCGACCACACCGCCGTCGGAACCGCGCACGACACCGCCGGCGATCACCACCTCGATCGAAGGATATATGCGCATCCTGTTGGCAACATTGATGTTATTGGTGATGACCATCAGGCCGCTGTGATCGAGCAGCGACTTGCTGACAGCTTCCGTCGTTGTCCCGATATTGATGAACAGAGACGCGTTGTCGGGGATCAGCCGGGCTGCTGCGCGGCCGATCGCCTCCTTCTCCTCGGCGGCGATCTTGCGCCGAGCCTCATATTCCATGTTCTCGATGCCGGAGGGGAACAATGCCCCGCCATGGATGCGGGACAAAAGCCGCTGGTCGCAGAGATCGTTGAGATCCTTGCGGATCGTCTGCGGCGTCACGTTGAAATGCGTCGCCAGCTCCTCGACCAGTACGCGGCCATGGTCCTTGGCCATCTGGATGATTTCGGAATGACGCGGCGACAGATACATCTAGCAACCTCTCATTTTCGTTTTCCTCGTCTATAGCTGAAAACGAAAGCCATGAACAGGTATGGGCCGGCTAATGAAAATCGGGCGACTGCAGAGAGAAAAGCTCCGGCGCAATCTCGACGAGGCTATCAACTCAGCCCCCGCGCGATCTCAGTGATGACCTCGAAAGCAGTATCGACGTCCGCCGCAGTCGTTTCGAACTGCCCGACCTGAAAGCGGATCGCCACCTGCCCGTCCACCCGGGTCTGCGTCAGGTAAATGCGGCCGTCATCGTTGATCGCGCTGACCAACCGCAAATTGTGCTCGTCAGAGTCGATGGCCGCAGCCGCGAGATGGCGGAATGAGAATAGCGACAGCATCGGTTCCGTGACGATCTCGAAATCCGGTTCCCGAGCCAGCCGCGCGGCGAGGCTCTCGCTCCAGGCGACATGGTTGCGGATCATGTTCCGCAGATTTTCCAACCCATGCGCACGCAGCAGGAACCAAAGTTTCAGAGCGCGGAACCTCCGTCCGAGCGGCACCGACCATTCGGAGTAGTTGATGACCCCGTCGCGGCCATGCGTTTTCAGGAATTCGGGCTTGATCGCCAGCGTGCGGACCAGGTCTTCCGGCTGGCGGATGAACTGCATCGAGCAATCGAACTGTGCCCCCAACCATTTATGCGGGTTGAAGACGATGGAATCGGCATTTTCGGCGCCGGTCCAGAAATGCCGGAACTCGTGGCAGATCATGGCGGAGCCGGCCCATGCGGCATCAACATGCAGGTAGAGCCCGTGCCGCTTCGCCACCTCGGCAACAGCCGCCACATTGTCGGTGCCGCCGGTACTTGTGCCGCCGACGCTGGCGATGATGCCCGCCGGCAGCATGCCGTTTTCGCGGTCGGCAACGATCGCGGCTTCCAGAGCCGCCGTCTGCATGGCGCGGAAGCGTCCGGCGACCGGAATGCGCACGAGGTTCGCCTCGCCGATGCCCGACACCCAGATCGCCCGGTCGATGGAAGTATGGACCTGGTCGGAAGAATAGACCCGCACGACCGGCTGCCCTTGCAAGCCGTTCTTGTTGCCTTGCCAGTCGAGCGCGCGCTCGCGCATGGTCAGCACGGCGGCAAGCGTCGCCGACGAAGCCGAATCCTGCATGACGCCGGAGAATCCCTCCGGCAAACCAAGCGCCTGCCGCATCCAGTCGACGACACGCGTCTCGAGCTCGGTTGCCGCCGGCGAGGTCTGCCAGAGCATGCATTGCGCGGCCATCGCGGAAACCAGATACTCGGCCACGACGGAGACCGGTGCCGCATTGGCCGGGAAATAGGCGAAGAAACGCGGATGCTGCCAGTGCGTCATGCCAGGCAGGATCTTTTGTTCGAAATCGGCGAAGATTGCCTGCATCGTTTCGCCGTCTTCCGGCGGCGCGGCATCGATGCTTTTGAAGATTTCGCCCGGCTCGACAAGCGGCCGCACCGGTCTCTCGCGAAGGCTGTTTCTGTAGTCGACGCCCCATTCAGCCGCTCGCAGCGACCACTCGCGGAATTCGTTGCTATTCATCTTCTTCGCCTCCGTGGCGCCTCATCGAGCCGCGATCAAAGAGCACGAAAAACGAAGGTTTTCATTCGGGAAAATCAGGCAGACTGGCAAAGGCGGTCTTCAGCGCGTTCGACCAGCTATCCGAGATCGTACGATAATATTGATCGTCCTGGGTTATTCGCTTTTTGAGGCCGACCTTGAAAGTGTCCTTTTCATAGAACAGCAGGTCGAGCGGCAGGCCGACCGACAGGTTCGACTTCAGCGTCGAGTCGAACGACACCAGCAGCAACTTCACCGTCTCGGCGAAACTCATCGTCCTTTCATAAGCGCGGATAATGATCGGCTTGCCGTATTTGGTCTCACCGATCTGGAAGAACGGCGTGTCGTCGGTCGATTCGATGAAATTGCCTTCCGGATAGATCATGAACAGGCGCGGCGCGCTGCCCTTGATCTGACCGCCGAGGATGAAGGAGGCGTTGAAGTAGGAATCCGCCTTTTCGCCCGCCGGCGACGAACTGGCGATGACCTCCTTGACGGTGTCTCCGACCAACCGGACTGTCTGGTACATGGAGGGCGTTTCGAGCAGTGTGGCACGGCGCTCCGCCACTGCCTTGGTGCGTTCGTCGAGCAGGCTGACCACGGCCTGCGTCGTCGCCAGATTGCCGGCCGACATCAAAACGATGACGCGCTCGCCCGGCTCTTCCCAGACATGCATCTTCCTGAAGGTCGAGATCGAATCCATGCCGGCGTTGGTGCGCGTGTCCGACATGAACACGAGCCCGCGATCGATCTTCAGGCCGACGCAATAGGTCATCGAATCTCTTTGGCAACAATCTTGCCGGGGATTACTGCTCCACGGTGACGGTGACCGCAAGCTGTTCTTCCGCCTGTCCCAGCCGAATTCCAGATACCGGCGTGGCGTCGCGATAATCGCGGCCGGTCGCCACCTTCACATAACGCTCGTCCGGAGAAATGCCGTTGGCGACATCGAAGGCGACCCAGCCGAGGCCCGAGACATGCGCCTCGGCCCAAGCGTGGCTTGCCGCCTGCTCGATGGCCGCATCCATCATCAGGTAGCCGCTGATATAGCGGGCCGGAAAATCCATGGCACGCGCCGCGGCAACGAAGATGTGGCTGTGGTCCTGGCAAACGCCGGTCTTGAGCGCCAGGGCCTCTTCGGCCGGCGTCGTCACGTTGGTGGTGTCCGGCGTATAAACGACGCGCTCGCCGATCACCGCCATCAACCGGTGCAGCCTTTCGATGTCGGTACCCTTGCCGACCGAGGCAGCAAGCTCGCGAATGCCGCTGCCGATCGTCGTCAGCGGCGTTTCCTGGCCGAACAGCCAGAGCGGCGCGAAACCCTGGTGCGGTCCGCAGACGCCAGCGGTGTCGCGCGTCACTACTTCGCCGGCTGCTTCGACGGTGATGAAGTCGCGCTCGCCCTCGACGCTCAACAGCCGGGTATCATTGCCGAAATGGTCGGTGAAGCGCACTTCCTCGCGTGCGCCTTCGATCTTCAGCGCCCAGGACAGTACCGTCTGGGTGCGCCCGTTCACCGGGAGCAGCCGCAAACGCTGCAACAAATAATGCACCGGCGCATCGTAGCGGTATTCCGTCCGGTGGGTGATCTTCAGCCGCATCGCTCTCGTCCCTGGAGCATGAGCTTTTCCGAAAACCGGTCTCCGCTTTTTGGGGTCATGCTCAATAGAACCTGTAATCCTGCGCGATCTCGTCGCCGAGCCTGGTGTTGTCGCGGATGAAATTGGCCAGAAATTCGTGCAGGCCGGCGTCGAAAATATCCTTGATCGACCCGGCCGTCAGCATGGCCTGGGTCTTGGCAGCCGTCGCATGACAGGCGTGGCGCTCCCCATAGTCGTCACCCAGGAATTTGAGATGCTCCGTCAGGAAGCGGTAGCAAAAGGTCAGCGAGCGCGGCATGCGGACGTTGAGGATCAGATAATCGGCGATGTTGCTCGGCTTGTAGTCGGCATCATAGACCCAGCGATAGGAACGGTGCGCCGACACCGAGCGCAGGATCGATTCCCACTGGTAGTTGTCGAGCGTCGAGCCGACCCAGGAGATCGACGGCAACAGCACGTAGTATTTCACATCCAGGATGCGCGCGGTGTTGTCGGCGCGTTCGACATACGTGCCGAGCTGCGAAAAATCGAAAATCTCGTTGCGCAGCATCGTGCCGTAGAACGAGCCGCGGATCAGCGCCGTCTCGCGTTTGATTGCGTCGAGCGCGTTGGGCAGGTCGCGCTCGTCGATCGGCTTGGCCAGCATCCGCTTCAGCGACATCCAGGCTTCGTTGATGCTTTCCCAGGTTTCACGCGTCAATGCCGTGCGCACCATGCGGGCATTGTTACGGGCCGTTTCGATAGACGACATCGTGCTCGACGGGTTCGATGTGTCGCGCAGCAGATAGTCGGCGACATTGGCGGCGGTGTAGTCGGAATATTTCTGCGTGAAGCTGGCGTCTGAACCGGCGCTGAGCAGCACCGAATTCCACTCCTCCGAAGCGTTCTGGGTACGAGTCAGCGCCATGCGCAAGCCGGCATCCACCAGCCGCGCCATGTTTTCCGCCCGCTCGATATAGCGGTTCATCCAGTAGAGCCCGTTGGCGGTGCGGCCGAGAAGCATGTCAGGCGGTCCTGTGGTGAATAGTGAATGCTGAATGGTGAATGGTGACTGTCCAGATTCCAGGGCACGATTCCGCGCGCTTCACTTCAGGGCATTTCACCAACATCAACGACCCATATCCTTATCTATTCACTATTCACTATTCACTATTCACTATTCACTATTCACTATTCGCTATTCCCTACTCGCTACTTCCACTCTAATCATCCAACACCCACGTATCCTTCGTGCCCCCGCCTTGCGAGGAATTGACGACCAGCGAGCCTTCCTTGAGCGCTACTCGGGTCAGCCCGCCGGGCACGATCTGGATACGGTCGGAAACCAGCACATAGGGGCGCAGATCGACATGGCGCGGCGCCAGCCCCTTGTCCGTCAGGATCGGGCAGGTCGACAGCGCCAGCGTCGGTTGAGCAATGTAGTTCGACGGTTTTGCCGCGAGCTTTTTGGAAAAATCCTCGCACTCCTTCTTGGTCGCCGCCGGACCGACCAGCATGCCGTAACCGCCGGACCCGTGGACCTCTTTGATAACCAATTCATCGATGTGCTCGAGCACGTATTTCAGGCTGTCCGGCTCCGAGCAGCGCCAGGTCGGGATGTTGCCGAGCATCGCCTTGCGGCCGGTGTAGAATTCGACGATCTCGGGCATGTACGAATAGATCGCCTTGTCGTCGGCGATGCCGGTTCCCGGCGCATTGGCGATCGTGATGTTGCCGGCGCGGTAGACGTCCATAATGCCCGGCACGCCAAGTGCCGAGTCGGGGCGGAACGTCAGCGGATCGAGGAACGAGTCGTCGACACGACGGTAAAGCACGTCGATCTGCTTGTAGCCCTCGGTGGTGCGCATCGCGACATGGCCATCGACGACGCGCAGATCCTGCCCCTCGACAAGCTGCACGCCCATCTGGTCGGCAAGGAAAGCATGTTCGAAATACGCCGAGTTGAAGCTGCCCGGCGTCAGCACGGCAATGGTCGGCGCACCCTTGGTGCTTTGCGGCCGCACTGCCGCCAGCGACTGGCGCAAGAGCTGCGGGTAATTCTCAACCGGCCGCACCTTGATCTGCTGGAACAGCTCGGGAAAGAGCTGCATCATCGTCTCGCGGTTCTCCAGCATGTAGGAGACGCCGGACGGCGTGCGCGCGTTGTCCTCCAGCACGTAGAACTCGTTCTCGCTAATGCGTACGATGTCGACGCCGATGATGTGGGTATAGACGCCGGCCGGCGGCCGCACCCCGATCATCTCGGGCAGGAACGCCTCGTTCTTGGCGATCAACTCCTTCGGCACCCGGCCGGCGCGCAAGATCTCCTGGCGATGGTAGATGTCGTCGAGAAAGGCGTTCAGCGCCTGGACGCGCTGCTCGATGCCTTGCGTCAGCCGTCGCCATTCATTGCCCGAAATGATGCGCGGAACGATATCGAAGGGTATCAGCCGCTCCGATGCTTCCTGCTCGCCGTAGACGGCGAAAGTGATGCCTGTCTTGCGAAAGACGCGTTCGGCGTCCTGCATCTTCTCGGTAAGTCTGGCCGGGTCCTGTTCCTTCAGCCAGCGATCGTAAGCCGAATACGGTTTTCTCAGCCCGGAAACTTCCGGAAGCATTTCATCGAACGCTGCCAATCGCATACTCCCCTGTGGCGCCATTTCACTGGCCTCGCTGGAGAAAATCAAGCGCAATCGGTGATTTGTTGGGCGCCGGCGATCAGTATATCGCACTTGCCTAAAATTAAGGCAGCACCAATAGGGCCTTGATCAGGCTTTGCCTGGTGTCCGGGCAGATGCCGGATGCGGATCAAAACGCGCGAAAGGTGACGACCGTGAACGTATCCTTGATGCCCGGGAGAATCTGCACTTTCTCATTGACGAAGTGGCCGATGTCTTCCTCGTCGTCGACATAGAATTTGGCGAGCAGGTCGTAGTTTCCGGCTGTCGAGTAGATTTCCGAAGCAATCTCGGCATCGGCCAGGGCGCTGGCAACGTCGTAGGCCTTGCCCAGATCGCATTTTATCTGCACGAAAAATGCCTTCATTGCCTGGTCCTGCTCACATCGCACGCTCTAGGTATAATCGAGCGGCCCTTGTGGCAGACTGCCGTTCGCCTTTCAAGCATCGGCAATCGCTCAGGCTGTTCTCGCCTCGACATTGCGTCTCGGTCTGGACACGGACTGCCACGCCGAATGTTTGCGCTCGGCTGAAACCCTGAAGCACTGCAAAGCGTATGGTATCATGTACCTTCAGGCAGCGATTTCTCAGGGACAACGGAGACAGGCCATGCGCCGCGCGTTTTTCGCATTCGCAGTCGTTCCATTCATTTTCGCATCCCAGGCCTTTGCTGGCGACGCCGAAGTCAAAGCGGCGCAGACGGTCATCGATGGGCAGTTGAGGGCCTTCATCGCCAATGACGGAATGACGGCCTACAGCTTTGCCGCACCGAATGTGAAACGCATCTTTCCGACCGTCGATACCTTCATGAACATGGTGACAAAAGGCTATCCGCCGGTGCGCCAACCGCAGACCTACTCCTTCGGCAAGGTTCGCGCGACGAGCCCGACGTCGATCATCCAGCAAGTGCTGATCGTCGGCCCGGATGGCAAGGACTACGAGGCGGTCTACACGCTCGAACTACAGCCTGACGGCAGCTTTCGGATCACCGGCTGCAGCCTGCGTGCGTCCACGTCGCTCAGCACCTAAAGGGGTGTTTCAATCCTGTCGCCGGTAGAGCGTCCAGCTCAGGCCTGAAAACCCCCAATGCCTCGACGCATCGGCCCGTTCATACGCCAGAGCGCATGCGGCCGTCGGTTCGACATGTTCGGCTTGTTTGTCCACGTCCCCCTCGAGGACCAGCCAGGCGGGCCGTTCGGTGCACATCCCGTCGTCTGGAACCAGCAATGCCCGACGATCCATTCGCGCCGCAAAATAGTCGACGACAATGGGGGTGCGGAAATTGCCGTCGCTGGCATAGGTGGTTGCGCCGTTCCTGGTCATTTCATCGACGATAGCGGCGTAGGAGCCGCGTCCATATTGATAGAGCTGGAGCAGCGACGAAATGCTTCCACTCACCACGATCGCCAGCGCTCCCATCGCAAGTAGCCTTGCAGTCCCGCGAGCATCCAGGCCGCGGCCAATCATCTCGCCGGCCCAGAGCAGCAGCAATGTTCCGCTGATGATGAAATAGCGTGGGAACTCGAGGTTGGGCAGATGCGCCGCCGCCATGAGCAAAGGCAGTCCGATAATCCCGATCGCATGAAGGCTGGCTCGGCGACCGCGCCAGACACCGGCGGAGAGGCCGACAAGACAGCAGGCGGCAACGATGTAGGGCCCGTCGCCGAACCAGGGTGGCAGCCCGAACAGAGAGCGGATCATCCCGCCATAGCCCTGCGCGAAGGCGGCAATCGAGAACGGCGAAACACCACCGACACTGAAGCCGAACAGCCTGCCGCCGACAAACACGCCGACAGCCAGCGGCAGCACGGCAAGCAAGCCCGGCAGGAAGATCGACGCCAGGTCCGCAACGACACGGCCGACCTTCGCCGTACGCTGCCAGGCGAGCCAGGCGGTCCAGATTGCGAGGACCGCCACCATTCCGATCATTGTGAGGTGGCACAGGAAGCCGAAAAGGATCGCCGCTGCCAAGGCCGCGCCAGACCACCGTCTACTGTCGAGCCGGCGCTCCAGAAAAACCACCGAAAGCAGCGTGAACAGCACAAGGCCGGCATAGCCGCGTGCCTCCGAGCCGTAATGGATCATTGGGTAGCTCACGGCAAACAACAGGCTTGTGGCAATCATCGCCTGTCGTCCGCGCGATGCGGCGCTCGCTGCCGCCGCACCGATCGTGGCAACACCTAATGCTATCGACAGACCTCGCTGGATCAGCGGCGAAGCATCGGGGCCAATGAGATAGAGATAGACCGAATTGAGGAAATGATTGTTGTCGTGATTGACGCGCCAGAATATCTGGTCGATCGAGGTAAGCGGCTCGATCAGCGCAAAGCTCCAGATCTCGTCCAGCCAAAGGTCGCCGCGCGCGCCAAGTAAGCGCAAGACCAAGCCGGTCACTGCGATCGCCAGAATGGCAAGCAACGACCCAGTCGTCCATCGCTGAACCGCGATGGGGGTCGAAGGCGAAGGCTCGGCGATGCCGTTCGTCCGCACCGTCGTGCCAGGAACTGAAACTTGCCCCGAAACCAACAGGTTCTTGATCCTCGCCCGATGTCGTCCGGCAATGCTTATTAGGCAGTCGTTTCAAAACAGTTCATGGCAGGGGCAACTCCTCCCTGGAGCCGGATTCTGGCGAGCATGCCTACCGGACGGCGAGGTCACCGTTTGCCCATTGCTGCGTGATGATCTCGGCTTGTTCGGCGAACCTGCCAGCCTCGATCGCTTCACGAATGTCGCGCATCAGCTGCTGGTAATAGGACAGATTGTTCCAGGTCAGGAGCATCGCCCCAAGCGCCTCTTGCGAGCGCACCAGATGGTGCAAATAGGCCCGCGAATAGTCGCGTGCGGCCGGGCAGTCGCTTTCCTCATCGAGCGGACGCGGATCGTCGGCATGGCGGGCGTTGCGCAGATTGACCTTGCCGCGCCGTGTGTAGGCAAGGCCGTGGCGCCCTGCCCGCGTCGGCATCACGCAGTCGAACATGTCGATGCCGCGCGCCACCGACTTCAAAATGTCGTCCGGGGTGCCGACGCCCATCAGGTAGCGCGGCCGGTCAGCCGGCAGCTCCGGGCAAGTGATGTCGAGCATCTCCACCATCACCGCTTGCGGCTCGCCGACAGCCAGCCCGCCGATCGCGTAGCCCTTCAGCTCCATTGCCTTCAGCGCCTGCGCCGAGCGCAGCCGCAGATCCGGCACGTCGCCGCCTTGCACAATGCCGAACATCGCCTTGCCGGGCTGCTCGCCGAATGCGGTCTTGCAACGCTCGGCCCAGCGCAACGACAACTCCATGGCACGCTCGATCTCGTTCTGCTTGGCCGGCAGCGCCGTGCATTCGTCGAGCTGCATCTGGATGTCGGAATCGAGCAGCCCCTGGATCTCTATCGAACGCTCCGGCGACATCTCGTAGGCGCCGCCGTCGATATGCGAACGGAAGGTAACGCCGCTCTCGGTCAGTTTCCGCAGCTTCGACAGCGACATTACCTGGAAGCCGCCGCTGTCGGTCAGGATTGGATGCGGCCAGCGGGCGAATTCATGCAGGCCGCCGAGCCGCGCCACGCGCTCGGCGCCGGGTCTTAGCATCAGGTGGTAGGTGTTGCCGAGGATAATGTCCGAGCCGACGCCGCGCACCTGATCCATATACATGGCCTTCACCGTGCCGCCGGTACCGACCGGCATGAAGGCAGGCGTGCGGATTTCCCCGCGCGGCATGGTGATTGCACCACGCCGCGCCCTGCCGTCGGTCGCCAGCACCTTGAAGGTGAATGCGTCAGTCATTGAATTCCCTAGCCATCGAACTCCTTGTCGAATACCGGCGCGTCCGGGGCCTGCTTGTCGAGTGATTGCCGGTAGCGGATGCAGCCGCGCATGAATTTCGGCCACGGCGGCACGGCAATCGCCGGCTCGGTCTTTTCGGGCAAAAGTGACCAGAGGTCGGGATGATGCCAGCACAGATCATGGCCGGTGGCGTCGCGGTGTTGGCGGATGCCGGCGCGCAGTTTCCTGACCTCGGCGATCAAGGCTTCCCGGTCGAAGGTTTCCAGGTCATCGTCCATTACTATCCTCCCTGAACAGAAGACTTGCGTCTCCATAGGAATAAAACCTGTAGCGGTTCTCGATGGCATGCGCATAAGCCGCCCGCATCGTCTGCAAACCGCAGAAGGCCGAAACCAGCATGAACAGCGTCGAACGCGGCAGATGGAAATTGGTCATCAGCATGTCTGCGGTCTTGAAACGATAGCCGGGCGTGATGAAGATGTCTGTCGGGCCTGACCATGCGGCCAGCCTGCCGTCCTCGCCGGCCGCGCTCTCCAATAAGCGCAGCGATGTCGTGCCGACAGCGATAATGCGCCCACCTTTTGCTTTCGCCGCATTCAGCGCCTCGGCGGTTTCCGGGCTGACCGAACCGGTTTCGGCGTGCATCTTGTGGTCGGCGGTGTCGTCCGCCTTCACCGGCAGGAACGTACCGGCGCCGACATGCAGCGTGACGAAACGGCGCTCTATGCCCTTGGCGTCGAGCCTCGCAAACAGCTCCGGCGTGAAATGCAGCCCTGCCGTCGGCGCGGCGACCGCGCCCTCCTCCCTCGCATAAATGGTCTGATAATCGCTGCGGTCGCGTTCGTCGTCGTCACGCTTGGAGGCGATGTAGGGCGGCAGCGGGATGTGGCCGACAGCGTGCAGCGCCTCGTCGAGGAACGGACCTGACAGGTCGAAGCCGAGCAGCACCTCGCCGCCTTCCCCCTTCTCGATCACTGTCGCATCGAGCTGGCCGAGAAAGCAGGAATTGGCGTCATGACCGAAATGGATGCGATCGCCGGCGGCGATGCGCTTGCCCGGACGCATGAAGGCTAGCCACCGGTCGGGCGCCATCCGCATATGCAGCGTGGCTTCGACCTGCGCTGCTGCTTCGCCGCGCCGCCTGATGCCTTTCAGCTGCGCCGGAATGACCTTGGTGTCGTTGAAGACCAGCACATCACCGGCCTTGAGCAGGGACGGCAGGTCGCGCACCGTCCGGTCCTCGAGCCCCTCACCCGGCCTGACCACCAGCATTCTGGCGCTGTCGCGCGGTTCGGCTGGGCGAAGCGCGACGCGCTCTTCCGGCAGATCGAAATCGAAAAGATCGACGCGCAAGAAATCCCCGCCTCAAGGTTCCGGGCAGGTCACCGCCCAGGCGCCGACACTGTCTATGCTCAGCGTACCGCCCATTGCGAAGCTGGACTGCTCGCTGGCCTTGACCAGCCGCAATTTGGCCACGATCGAGCTGAGGCCCTCATCAGTGAGATCGATCAGCATGCGCTCGTCGTCTTCGAATGCCTGTCCAACGATGACTTTCGTTGAGCCTGGCTGTCCGTCCGTGGTCCATGTCTTGCCACCGGCATCCAGCCACACACGCGCCACCGCAATGACGGCCGTGTGTCCCATCAAAACGTCAATCGATGCCGCGCCGCCGTCGGCGCTGCAGACGATCGATTCCGTCGCCAGCGCCGGAGTGGCCGCCGCGACGAGCACAAATGCGATGGCCGCGACAGCCCGGCCGGTCATTTCACGTCGGCCGCGACCTTGAGCGACACGATCTTGTCAGGATCCTGCACCGGTTCGCCGCGCTTGATCTTGTCGACGTTGTCCATGCCTTCGATGACCTGGCCCCATACCGTGTACTGGCGGTTGAGGAAGGCGGCATCGTCGAAGCAGATGAAGAACTGCGAATTGGCCGAGTTCGGGTTCTGCGAGCGCGCCATCGAGCAGGTGCCGCGGCCGTGGTTGGCGTTGGAGAACTCGGCCTTCAGATCGGGCTTGTCGGAACCGCCAGTGCCGGCGCGCGATGGCGCGAAAGACGGCTTGTTGGAATTGCCGAACTTCACGTCTCCGGTCTGCGCCATAAAGCCGTCGATGACGCGGTGGAAGACCACGCCGTCATAGGCGCCTTCGCGCGCCAGCTCCTTGATACGGCCGACATGGCCGGGCGCCAGATCTGGAAACAATTCGATGACGACCTTGCCCTTGGTCGTGTCCATGATAAGCGCGTTCTCGCGGTCCTTGATTTCGGCCATGTCAGAAATATCCTTTTGAACAATTGTGGTTACTTGCCGTCCGCGGCGATGCGCACCTTGATCATGCGATCGGGGTCGGTCACCGTCCCGTTCTGCGCCTCGTCGCCTTTCTTGATGTGGTCCACCAGCTCCATGCCGCTGACGACATTGCCAACGATGGTGTACTGGCCATCGAGCGGCGGTGCCGGCGCGAACATGATGAAGAATTGCGAATTGGCGGAATTCGGATCGTCGGAGCGGGCCATGCCGACCACGCCGCGCTGGTAGTGCTCGGTGCTGGAGAATTCGGCCGGCAGGTCAGGAAGATCGGAGCCGCCGGTGCCGACAGCGTCGGCATTGAAGCCGCTCTTCATGTTGCCGAACTTGACGTCGCCGGTCTGCGCCATGAAGCCGTCGATGACGCGGTGAAAGGCGACGTTGTCGTAGGCGCCCTGGCGCACCAGCTTTTTGATCTGCGCGACGTGCTTCGGCGCAAGGTCGGGCCTCAGCGCGATGGTCACGTCGCCGTCCTTCAGCGTTACGATCATGGTGTTTTCCGGATCGGCGGCAAAGGCCGACACGGATGCGGTCACAAGACCGGCAAGCACGGCAAGCAAGAAGGCAAGCTTTTTCAGCTGCATGGGATCTTTCTCCGAATATCTTCGTTCAAGCATGTCGTTACCCAAAGCCGGGTTCCACTTTTGGGTGACATGCATTTATTTCGCGAATTTGGCGGTGAGCGCGCCGGCCACGGCCGCCGGCACGAAGGGGCGGATGTCGCCTCCCATCGAAGCTATCTGGCGCACAAGTGTGGCGGTAATGGTGCGCACTGAAGGGCTGGCGGGCAGGAACACCGTCTGCAGCTCCGGCGCCATGGTCTCGTTCATGCCGGCCATCTGCATCTCATAGTCAAGATCGGTGCCGTCGCGCAGGCCGCGGATCATGATCGAGGCGCCATGCTTCCTGGCCGCATCGATGACCAACCCGTCGAAGGCGACTACTTTGATACGCGCACCGTCGCTGCCGAATTCCGCCTTCGCGGCCGTTTCGATCAGGCCAACCCGTTCCTCGAAGGAAAACAACGGCTTCTTCCCGGGATGGATGCCGATCGCCGCATAGATTGTATCCGCCACGGCCAGCGACGCCTTCAGCACGTCGAGATGGCCGTTGGTCAGCGGGTCGAAAGAGCCGGCATAAAGGGCGATGCGTTCGGTCATGGCAGGTGCTTCTAGCGAGCCTCTCCCCTAAAGGCAAATCCGATCGCCAGCCCGCCCCATGAACCTTTTGGCCGACGTGAACGACAGATGAATGTGCCGCTCACAACAGTTTCACGCAGTGTTCACTAAGTTGCAGCTGCAGGAGATGAAACCAAACACCCATCTAATCGTTGTTAGGCGCAGGAGAACACGCACATGCTGATCTACATGCTCGCCACCGCAATGACCGTCGCCATGCTGATCGCTACCGTATTCGGGTTGCATCAGGAAGCACAGCGCGTCCGCGCCAAGGCCAATACCAAGCGGTTCGAAGGCTTCGGCAACCGCAAGCCTTATCGCCACTTCTAGATTGCGGGTGTCTTCACACGCCGGCCTATAGGGCTGGCGTCGTCGTGGCAAACTCACTCGACGGAAGTATCGGGCTCCCTACCATCGGCATCGGCAACAGCGCCGCTTTCAGCATTCTCTTCGATCTCTTCATCCGCTTGCGGTTCTGAAATTCGCTCCACCGAAACGACCTTCTCGCCCTCTGCGGTATTGAAGATGGTAACGCCCTTGGTGGCGCGGCTGGCGAAACGAATGCCGTTCACTGGAACACGGATAACGGTGCCGCCATCCGAAACCAGCATGATCTGATCGTCATTGCCGACCGGGAAGGTCGCCACCAGGCGGCCGATTTCGGCCGTTTTCGAGACGTCGGTGGCGCGAATACCCTTGCCGCCACGGCCAGTCAGGCGGAAATCGTAGGACGATGAACGCTTGCCGTAGCCATATTCCGTCACCGTCAACACGAACTGCTCGTGCGCCTTGAGGAATTCATAGCGGTCGTCGGAAAGCTCTGCCTCTTCGCCGACCTCTTCATTGGTGAGCTGGATTTCTTCCTCCTCGCCGGCCGCGATGTCAGCAGCGAGCCGGCGTTCGGCCACCACCCGCTTGAGGTAGGCGGCACGCTCCGCCGGCGGCGCATCGACATGCTCGATCACCGCCATCGAGATCACCCGGTCGCCATCGGCCATCGCAATGCCGCGCACGCCGACCGAATTGCGGCTCTGGAAGACGCGTACGTCGCTGACCGGAAAGCGGATGCACTGGCCGGAACTTGCCGTCAAAAGCACGTCGTCATTGTCGGTGCAGGTCTCGACGCCGAGGATCTCGTCGCCCTCCTCGTCCAGCTTCATGGCGATCTTGCCGTTGCGGTTGACCTGGACGAAGTCCGACAGCTTGTTGCGACGCACGGTGCCGCGCGTGGTGGCAAACATGACGTCGAGCTCGCCCCAACTCGTCTCATCCTCCGGCAGCGGCATGATCGTGGTGATGCGCTCGCCCTGTTCGAGCGGCAGCATATTGATCAGCGCCTTGCCGCGCGATTGCGGGTTGCCGATCGGCAGGCGCCAGACCTTTTCCTTGTAGACGATGCCGCGCGAGGAGAAGAACAGCACCGGCGTGTGCGTGTTGGCGACGAACAGCCGGGTGACGAAATCCTCTTCCTTGGTCGACATGCCGGAGCGGCCCTTGCCGCCGCGGCGCTGCGCCCGGTAGAGCGACAGCGGCACGCGCTTGATGTAGCCGGAATGGCTGACCGTGACGACCATGTCCTCGCGCTGGATCAGGTCCTCGTCTTCCATGTCCGCCCCGCCCTCGGCGAGTTCGGTGCGGCGCGGCGTGCCGAACTCGTCGCGCACGGCGATGAGCTCGTCCTTGACGATCTGCTGGACGCGGGCGCGGGACGAGAGGATGTCCAGGTAGTCCTTGATCTCGTCGCCGATCGTGTTCAGCTCGTCGGCGATCTCGTCGCGGCCGAGCGCGGTCAGGCGCTGCAGGCGCAGTTCGAGGATGGCGCGCGCCTGCTCCTCGGAGAGATTGTAGGTACCGTCCTCGTTGATGCGATGGCGCGGGTCGTCGATCAGAAGAATCAGCGATTCCACGTCGCCCGAAGGCCAGCGCCGCTCCATCAACTGCTCGCGCGCCGTCTGCGGGTCCGGAGCGCTGCGGATCAGCTTGATGACTTCATCGATGTTGGCAACAGCGATGGCAAGGCCGACCAGCACATGGGCGCGGTCGCGCGCCTTGCGCAGCAGGAATTTCGTGCGCCGGCTGATCACCTCCTCACGGAAGGCGACGAACGCCTTCAGCATGTCGGTCAGAGTCAGCAATTCCGGCTTGCCGCCGTTCAGTGCCACCATGTTGGCGCCGAAGGACGTCTGCAGCGGGGTGAAGCGGTAAAGCTGGTTGAGGATGACATCGGCGACCGCGTCGCGCTTCAGTTCGATGACGACGCGGTAGCCCTGGCGGTCGCTCTCGTCGCGAATGTCGGAAATGCCTTCGATGCGCTTGTCGCGCACCAGCTCGGCCATCTTCTCGATCATCGACGCCTTGTTCACCTGATAGGGAACCTCGGTGATGACGATCGATTCACGATCGTTGCCGCGCGCCTCGACGTTGACGCGGCCGCGCATGACGATGGAGCCGCGGCCGGTCGAATAGGCGCTGTAGATACCGGAGCGGCCGAGCACGATGCCGCCGGTCGGGAAATCCGGCCCCGGAATGATCTCCATCAGCGCCGGAAGGTCGATGGCCGGATTATCGATGAGGGCAATGGCGCCGTTGCAGACCTCGCCCAGATTGTGCGGCGGGATGTTGGTGGCCATGCCGACGGCGATACCGCCGGAGCCGTTGACCAACAGGTTCGGGAAGCGCGCCGGCAGGACTTTCGGTTCGCTGCCCGACGCATCGTAAGTGTCCTGGAAATCGACGGTGTCCTTGTCGATGTCTTCCAGCAACTCATGCGCGACCTTGGTCAGCCGCGATTCCGTGTAGCGCATCGCCGCCGGCGGATCGCCGTCGATCGAGCCGAAATTGCCCTGCCCGTCGATCAGCGGCACGCGCAGCGACCAATCCTGCGCCATGCGCACCAAAGCGTCGTAGATCGAGGCGTCGCCATGCGGATGGTATTTACCCATCACGTCGGCGACCGGGCGTGCCGATTTCACATATTTGCGGTTCCAGTGATAGCCGCTCTCATAGGCGGCGTAGAGGATGCGGCGATGCACCGGCTTGAGGCCATCGCGCACGTCCGGCAGCGCGCGGCTGACGATCACGCTCATGGCGTAATCGAGATAGGAGCGCTGCATCTCCTCGATGATGGATATCGGCTCGATGCCGGTGGGGCCGCCGTCGGCGCCGCGCGGTGTCTTTTGGTCGGTCAAATCGGATCACAATCTAATCAGGAATCACTTGGTGCTTATATAGGAAGCCGGCCCGAAACTCCAACAATCGCGGCAGTTTTCCAGTGTGGTTTTTAGCGGCAAATTCAAAAGGATAAACCAATTGCGACGATATGGCCGTGGCACCCTTTCACGGGCGTCGCCGGCGGACGTGATAAGTACCCGGCGCCTCGCCCATCAGCCGCCGGAAACGGCGGTTGAAGGTCGACAGATCGTTGAACCCCGCCGCAAAGGCGATCGCCGAAATCGTCTGATCCGACGTCCGCAGCCGCACTGCTGCCCTGTGCAGCCGCGCTCTCAGCAGGAACTGGTAGGGCGTCATGCCGGCGACGTGCCGGAAGGTGCGCAGGAAATGGTAAGGGCTGGTGGCGGTCTCGTCGGCGAGTTCGGCAAGCGAGATCGGCCGGTCGGCATCGACTTCGATGCGCCGCACCGCTTCGGCGACACGCTTCTGGTCACGGCGGCTCGGCGTCCGTCCCCGATCCGTAGCGCTGCAAGCCGCTGTTACCGCGGCACCGGCAATGCGCAGGGCGAGTTCCTCGAACGCGCCGGCGTCGGCCATCTCGCGCGCCGCCTCCGCTTCGGCAAGCAGCGGCACCAGCGCCGGCAAGGGCGGCAGGCGCGGCGTGCCGAAATCGAGCGTCTTCGCGCTCGGCACGTCGGCGACGATCCGCTCCATATAGGCCGGTCCGAAATGGAAGGAGAGGCAGCGGTCGCCGGCGCCATGCTCGTGACCGCATTCATAGCATGTGCCGGGATTGCCGAGCAGGAGCGCGCCCGGCGCCAGCATCGCCGTGCCCTCGCGCGCACGATAGCGGAAGGTGCCGTTGGTTACGGCGGCAACGCAGAAATCCCGATGCTCCTCCTCGAATGGCCTGTCGGCGGCGCTGGCGGTGCAGATGACATCCGACACCTGCCAGCCTCGGCCCGACGCCAGCCTGTGCGCGCTCGTCGTCATCGCCGAAACATAGCAACTTTTCCCAAGCGCAGAACCCCTGTCGGCCTCTATGCTTGCCGGTCTCCTGACAAGATGAGAGCGAAGCCATGTCCAATTCCTTTGCCAAGGCCCTGCACAGCGATGGGCCCGTACCGGCCCTTGCCGAGAAACTGAATCTTTACGGCCGCTTCGTCGGCGCCTGGACGTTCGACGCCACGCGCCATCTCGAGGACGGTCAGGTGCTGACCGGGCGCGGCGAAGTGCATTTCGGCTGGGTGCTCGAAGGCCGCGCGATCCAGGACGTATGGATCCTGCCTGCCCGTGACGCCGGCCCCTCGCCCTCGCTCGGCAAATGGACCTTCTATGGCACGACGTTGCGCGTCTACGATCCCGGCGTTGACGCCTGGCACATCTTCTGGAGCGATCCGCGCAATCAGTACTACAGCCGCCAGCTCGGCCGTGCCGAGGGCGACACAATCATCCAGCAAGGCGCAGACGGCACCGGATCTGCTGTGCGCTGGAGCTTTTCGCGCATCACCGAAAATTCGTTCCGCTGGCTGGGCGAACGCTCACAGGACGACGCCGCCACCTGGCGTCTCGAAGTCGAGTTTCTGGCGCGCCGGGCCGTCAGCCCCTGATCCGCACGGTTTCCACTGGCTCCGCTTTGCTCTACCAATCCCGTTATCCGGCTTTGCCGGCGGGGAGGGTCAGCATGCCGAGCTTCGACAGCCTGTTCAACGCCTTCGTCACCATACTGGTGACGATCGATCCGCCCGGCCTGGCGCCGCTCTTCCTCGCCGTGACCCGCGGCATGAACCGCGAGGAGCGCAACCAGGTCTCCGTGCGCGCCTCGGTCATCGCCTTCCTGGTAATGGCGTTGTTCGCAATCGCCGGCGCGTCGATCCTGTCAGTCTTCGGCATCACTCTGCCGGCCTTCCGCGTCGCCGGCGGCTTTTTGCTGTTCTTCATCGCCTTCGAAATGGTGTTCGAGCGCCGGCAGGACCGCAAGGAGAAGATCGGCGACGTCGCCATCACCAGGGACATGATCCACAACATCGCCGCCTTTCCGCTGGCGATCCCGCTTATTGCCGGTCCCGGCGCGATTTCGGCGACCGTCCTGCTCTCAAGCTCGTTTCAGGGTTTGGGCGCGCAGATAGCGCTTGTCGGCATCATCGCCATCTGCCTCGTCATCACCTACCTGGTGTTCGTGCTGTCAGAGCGCATCGACCGTATCCTCGGCCAAACCGGCCGTTCGATCCTGACAAGGCTGCTCGGCGTCATCCTGGCGGCGCTCGCCGTACAGTTCGTCGCCGACGGCATCAAGGCGCTGATGGCGACGTAGCAACAGCCCTACTTCGCTGTCGTTTCAATGACTTCGAAGTCGTGGGTAATCTCGGCAGTCTTGGCCATCATTGCCGAGGCCGAGCAGTATTTCTCGATCGAAAGCCCGATCGCCCGCTTCACCTTGTCGTGTGATAGCGTCCGGCCCTTGACGACAAAATGCATGTGAATGCGGGTGAACACCCTGGGATCGGCTTCTGCACGGTCGGCATCGAGTTCGACCACGCAATCTTCGACCGCCTCGCGCCCCTTTTCGAGGATATGGACCACGTCATAGGCCGAGCAGCCGCCAGTGCCGATCAGCACCAGTTCCATTGGGCTCGGCCCCGGCGTCTTGCCCTCCGGCCCGAACGCAGTGCCTAGCACCAGCTTGTGCCCATTGGCGGACTCGCCAACGAAAGTACGCTCCTCGACCCATTTGACCCTTGCCTTCACCTGATACGTCCTTTCACCGCTCAAACGCACAACGTCCCGAAAATCCAAGACAGATTTTCGGGACGCCATTTCGTGGCCAAGGTGCCGGCGCTTTTCGCCGCAAGGGCAGTCCGCCCCAAGAAATCAGAACGGGATTTCGTCGTCCAGCTCGCGCGACGAACCACCGCCGCCGCCCTTGTTGGCGCCACCGCGATTGAAACTTTCGCCCGGGCCGGACTGGCCGAAATCGGAACCGCGGCTCGCACCACCACCGGCATAGTTGCCGACCTGGCCGCCGCCCTCGCCCCGCGCATCGAGCATCTGCAGCTCGCCGCGGAATTTCTGCAACACGATTTCGGTCGTATAGCGGTCATTGCCGGTCTGGTCCTGCCATTTGCGCGTCTGCAGTTGGCCCTCGACATAGACCTTCATGCCCTTCTTCAGATACTGCTCGGCCACCTTGGCGATCTGGTCGTTGAAGATCACGACATTGTGCCACTCGGTCTTTTCCTTGCGCTCTCCGGATGTCTTGTCGCGCCAGCTTTCCGACGTCGCGATGCGGATGTTGACGACCGGGTCACCCGAATTCAAGCGGCGGATTTCAGGGTCCGCCCCGAGGTTGCCCACCAGAATGACCTTGTTGACGCTACCCGCCATGATACTTCTCCGCGCTCATCCGAAACCAAATTTTTGTCGCCGCACCTTACAGGCTATGGACAATCCCTGCCTGCCGTCGCTGCCTTTTCCCACAACGTTTTTGTTCTCTTTTCGTTCTATAGGAGAGGCCCTGCGCTGTCAATAGTTGTCAGTAAGAAGTAGTGTCTTGGCGTCGAATTTCCACAGACCATGGGATCGAGGCGAACGCATGAAGATGGTTGCGCATGACGATCAGCCGCAAGAAGAGTGGCGGACGGGAGTAAAGACCCGCATGCATGTCTCGGCCTGCAACGGCGCAACTCAACTTTGCATATTTGAACAATGGGTCGAACCCACGGTTGGCGCCCCGACACATTGGCACCCGGTCGAGGAAGTGCTTACCGTCATCGCTGGCAGGGCCGAGATGTGGATCGACGAAGAGCATCTCGTCTTGACTGCCGGACAGTCGCTTGTTGTTGCCGCGCGCAGGCGACATGGCTTCCGAAACGTCGGCTCCGAATTGCTTCATATTCATGCTGTGCTCGCGTCACCAGTTTTCGAGGCGACGTTCAACGGATCCCCCGACATGGTGAGACGCTGGCTTCCAGCGAGTTTGTAAAAACCTCGCCTGTCTTAAAAAACACCGCCTGTCTTAAAAAACACGGCTTGCCAAACCGATAAGTATTGACTTATGCTTTCGGCATGATCGAAGCAGCCATTTTTCGGGCACTAGCGGATCCAACGCGTCGCGCCGTCTATGAGCGGCTCGCCGACGGCGAGATGACGGTGTCGGAACTGCGCACTGGCATACCGGTATCGCAGCCGGCGGTATCGCAACATCTCGCAGTGCTGCGCGGCGCCGGCCTCGTGGTCGAGCGCCGGGCCGGTCGCAACGCCTATTACCGCGTCGATCCGAAGGGGCTTGCGCCACTGCTCGGCTGGATCGAACGCTACCGTGCGTTCTGGCCAGAGCGCATCGAAAGGCTCAAGACGGTTTTGAAGGACATGGACCAATGACCAGCCGAGGCAAAGAACGCGCCGAAATGGCCGCAGACAAGATCGAGTTCGAGTGCGAGCTGCCCGAACCGCCGGAAAAGGTGTGGCGGGCGCTGACGGTGCCGGACCTGCTCGCGGCCTGGATGATGCCGAACGACATCAAGCCCGAAATCGGCAACCGCTTTGCCTTTAAAGCGCCGAATGCGCCGATCGAGTGCGAAATCCTCGACGCGGATCCCGGACGGCTGCTGCGCTATTCCTGGCGGGAGCGGCCGGCGCCCGGCGATACGCAGGTGCCGCCCGGCAGCCCCCTGGACAGCACAATAAACGACAGCCCAGTGGACAGCATCGTCACCTTTACGCTCGACCGCACCGTTTCCGGCGGCACGCATCTGCGCATCGTCCATGATGGTTTTGCTCGGGCAGCAGTGCCGGAGATCGCGATGGCAGGCGCCGGTTGCCGGCTTTCCTTTGAAGCGCGCACTCCCAGGCACAAGCAGATCGCCGCAAACACCCCGCGCCTCTTCCTGCGCGCGGCCTGAACGACAACAGTCAACGGAGACAACCGATGAGCGGCCTTGCCAATCTGGTGCCGATGGTGATCGAGCAGTCGAGCCGCGGCGAACGTGCCTTCGACATATTTTCGCGGCTGCTGCGCGAGCGCATCGTCTTCATCAACGGCCCGATCGATGACGGCACCTCGGCGCTGGTCTGCGCCCAGCTTCTGTCGTTGGAATCCGACAATCCCGACAAGGAGGTCTCGCTCTACATCAACTCGCCGGGCGGCGTAGTGACCAGCGGTTTCGCGATCTACGATACGATGCAGTATATCAGCTGCCCGGTCTCCACGGTTTGTATGGGCTTCGCCGCCTCGATGGCCTCGTTCCTTTTGATGGCCGGCACACCGGGGCGGCGCATCGCGCTACCCAACACCAGCATCGTGCTGCATCAGCCTCTCGGCGGTTTCCAGGGCCAAGCCTCCGATATCCAGCGCCATGCCGAGGGCATCCTTCGCACCAAGCGGCGCATGACCGATCTTTACGCCCGCCATTGCGGCCGCACCTACGAAGAAGTGGAACGCACGCTCGACCGCGACTTTTTCATGACCGCGCAGGAGGCCAAGGATTGGGGCCTCGTCGACCATGTTTTCGACACTCGCAAGCAGGCCGCATGAACGAGCCGGGCCGGCGGACGGAACTGAGGAGATTGAGCGCCCGCAATTTCAGCGCCATCGGTCTGGTCTTGCCGCTATCGCGGCACTATAGTCCGGCGATGACCGCCAGCCGCTCATCCAGCCTGTTATGCCTTGCCATCGCTACCGTAGCCGGCACGAACATGCTGGTGGATATGGCATTTGCCCAAGATAATTCGACGTCTTCGCAAAAGGGCGCCCTGCCCGGTGTGACCAGCGATTATCGCATCGCCGAGCCAGCGCCGCAGCCTGAGCCTGACGACGTGGCTTCAGGCAGCGGCAACGGCACCTTCAAGATTGGCGATACCGACGTTCGGATTTCCGGTAGCATCACCATCGATGTCGCTACCGGCGGGATCAGGCCGTCCAGCCGCTAAGTTCGCCTGGTGTGAACCACAAATATTGCGCTTCAAACGAACAGCCCCGCCATTGCGTTTGCAACTGACGGGGCTTTCTTGGATCTGAAATCCAAATTGCCGAGAGTGTACTGCCGGCTTTTTATTTCGGATGCTTCGCGGCGTTCAGCCGACGATCCGACTAGCAGTCTCTGATTGTTGTGGGGATCGGCAGGTCAACGTAGGCAGGTAGCGCTAAACGCCTGACCTGGCTACTTATACCTGCCGCGGCTCCAGCGACACGTGGAGCCTCAAGGAACAATCCGGTGGAGTCATGCCTCTGCTCTCCTTCTGTTCGTTGCGACTGTCGTCGAAGCGCTCATCGCATAACCCGCGGCGTCTCGCAGGCTAGCCCCAGGCCGCGAGGCCATCGAAAGACGGCCGGCTTCGTTGACAATTGGATTCTGCCCCCATGACGCGGGGACGTCAACCTTGAATAGCCGGGTTGCCGAAAAATGTGATCGCGAGACGCTTTGTGAAGCCGGCTGCGCGGGCAGCTTTTGTCAGGAGCGTGTTCGGCCTTTGTTCTTTCCGCTTGCCCGTTCGCGCGAAAGGCGGTTAAACGCTTTGGTCGAGAGTTGTGGCGTCTCTCGAAAAGGCGGCGAAATTACCTACATAGGGGATGGTCGGGAAAACCCGCCCATCCCACGAATTCCAGATTCTGAGGCGGCGACCGGCGATGGCCGACCATAAATATCTCTCCATTCGCGGGGCACGCGAACACAATCTGAAGAATGTCGATCTCGACCTGCCGCGTGACAGCCTGATCGTCATGACCGGCCTGTCGGGGTCGGGCAAGTCGTCGCTTGCCTTCGACACCATCTACGCCGAGGGCCAGCGCCGCTACGTCGAGAGCCTTTCGGCCTATGCACGGCAATTCCTCGAAATGATGCAGAAGCCTGACGTCGACCAGATCGACGGCCTGTCGCCGGCCATCTCCATCGAGCAGAAGACCACCTCGAAGAACCCACGTTCGACGGTCGGCACCGTCACCGAGATCTACGATTATATGCGGCTTTTGTTCGCCCGCGTCGGTGTACCCTATTCACCGGCCACCGGCCTGCCGATCGAGAGCCAGACGGTTTCGCAGATGGTCGACCGGGTGCTTGCTGTCGAGGAAGGCACCCGGCTGTTCATTCTGGCGCCGATGGTGCGCGGCCGCAAAGGCGAGTACCGCAAGGAACTGCTGGAGCTGCAGAAGAAGGGTTTTCAGCGCGTCAAAGTCGATGGCGTCTTCTATGAGATCGCCGACGTGCCGGCGCTGGACAAGAAGTACAAGCACGACATCGACGTCGTCGTCGACCGCATCGTCGTGCGCGGCGATCTGGCGACGCGGCTCGCCGATTCCATCGAGACCGCGCTGAAGCTGGCCGACGGGCTGGCAGTGGCGGAATTTGCCGACAAGCCGCTCGACGCCAGCCAGACCGGCGAGGATTCGGTCAACAAATCGAAGAACGAGACGCATGAACGCATGCTGTTCTCGGAAAAGTTCGCCTGCCCGGTATCCGGCTTCACCATTCCCGAGATCGAGCCCAGGCTATTCTCCTTCAACAATCCGTTCGGCGCCTGCCCGACCTGCGACGGGCTCGGCAGCCAACGCGCCATTGATGCCAGCCTGGTCGTGCCCGACGAGAATGTCTCGCTGCGCGCCGGCGCCGTCAGCCCTTGGGCGAAGTCGAGCTCGCCCTACTATGCGCAGACGCTGGAAGCGCTGGGCATTGCCTATGGCTTCAAGCTCGGCGACAAGTTCAAGGATTTGAGCGAGGAGGCAAAGCAAGCCGTCCTGCACGGCACCGGCGAGCGCGAAATCACCTTCCATTATGATGACGGTCTGCGCTCCTACAAAACGACGAAAACCTTCGAGGGCGTCATCCCCAATCTCGAGCGCCGCTGGAAGGAAACCGAATCCGCCTGGATGCGCGAGGAGATCGAGCGCTTCATGTCGGCCACGCCCTGCCCGGCCTGCCGCGGCTATCGGCTGAAGCCCGAGGCGCTCGCGGTCAAGATCGCCGGCAAGCACATTGGCGAGGTCACCGAGCTGTCCATCCGCAAGGCCGACCAGTGGTTCACCGATCTGCCCGCTTCGCTCAACGACAAGCAGAACGAGATTGCGGTGCGCGTGCTCAAGGAAATCCGCGAGCGGCTGCGCTTCCTCAACGATGTCGGTCTCGACTATCTGACGCTGTCGCGCAACTCCGGCACGTTGTCGGGCGGCGAGAGCCAGCGCATCCGGCTGGCTTCGCAGATCGGCTCCGGCCTGACCGGCGTGCTCTATGTGCTCGACGAGCCGTCGATCGGCCTGCACCAGCGCGACAACGCCCGCCTGCTCGACACGCTGAAGCATCTGCGCGACATCGGCAACACGGTCATCGTCGTCGAGCATGACGAGGACGCCATCCTGCATGCCGACTACGTCGTCGATATCGGCCCGGCGGCCGGCATCCATGGCGGCCACATCATCGCCCAGGGCACGCCGCAGCAGATCATGGCGACGCCCGCTTCGATCACCGGTAAATATCTGTCGGGCGAGCTCGAAGTGGCGACGCCGGCAGTGCGGCGTGAGGCCAAGAAGAACCGCCGGCTGAAGGTCGTCGGCGCGCGCGGCAACAATCTGAAGAACGTCACCGCCGAAATCCCGCTCGGCACCTTTACCGCCATCACCGGCGTATCCGGCGGCGGCAAGTCGACCTTCCTGATCGAGACCTTGTTCAAGGCGGCGTCGCGCCGCATCATGGGCTCGCGCGAGCATCCGGCCGAGCACGACCGCATCGAGGGGCTCGAATTCCTCGACAAGGTCATCGATATCGACCAGTCGCCGATCGGGCGCACCCCGCGCTCCAACCCCGCCACCTACACCGGCGCCTTCACGCCGATCCGCGACTGGTTCGCCGGCCTGCCGGAGGCCAAGGCGCGCGGCTACCAGCCGGGCCGCTTCTCGTTCAACGTCAAGGGCGGCCGCTGCGAGGCTTGCCAGGGCGACGGCGTCATCAAGATCGAGATGCATTTCCTGCCCGACGTCTATGTCACCTGCGACGTCTGCCACGGCAAGCGCTACAACCGCGAGACGCTCGACGTCCTGTTCAAGGGCAAATCAATCGCCGACGTTCTCGACATGACGGTCGAGGAAGGCGTCGATTTCTTCGCCGCCGTGCCCGGCGTGCGCGACAAGCTGGAGACGCTGAAACGGGTCGGCCTCGGCTACATCCATGTTGGCCAGCAGGCAACGACTTTGTCGGGCGGCGAGGCGCAGCGCATCAAGCTTGCCAAGGAACTGTCGCGCAAGGCGACCGGCAAGACGCTCTACATTCTCGATGAGCCAACCACCGGCCTGCATTTCCACGACGTCGCCAAGCTGCTTGAAGTGCTGCACGAGCTGGTCGACCAGGGCAACACGGTCGTCGTCATCGAGCACAATCTAGAGGTGATCAAGACCGCTGACTGGGTGCTCGATCTTGGCCCCGAAGGTGGCGACGGCGGCGGCGAGCTGGTAGCGTCCGGCACGCCGGAGGACATCGTCCGCGAAAAACGCAGCTATACCGGCCAGTTCTTGAGGGAATTGCTGGAGCGGCGCCCCGGAGGCAAGCGCGAAGCGGCGGAGTGATGGCAAAGAACGGTCTCATCACGGTCCAAAGCCGCTTCGGCGTGGCCGAGACGATCGATCGCCTGGTCGGGACTGTGGAAGGTGCAGGATTGCTGGTCTTCGCCCGCATTGACCACGCCGCCGGTGCGCGCAGTGTCGAAGCTTCCCTGCGTCCGACCCAGCTTCTGATTTTTGGCAACCCGAAAGGCGGGACGCCGCTGATGCAGGACCGGCAGCTTGCCGGCATCGATCTGCCGGTCAAGGCACTGGCTTGGGAGGATAAGCAAGGCAAGGTCTGGCTCTCCTACAATGACGCGCACTGGCTCGCTGAGCGCCACGGCTTGGGCGACGCCAGTCGCAATGCCGTCGCCGCGATAGCGGCCGGCATGGACAAGGTGATTGCGGCCGCTGCCGGCGCGGGCCAGTTTTGATCATGAGAGCCGCTCGGGCCGATGATCTCCCCACGGTGATCTCGCTTACCACCGACGCCTACGCGCCCTACACTGCCCTGTTCGGAGCGCCGCCGATCCCCGTCACCGAGGACTATGCGCCGCGCATAGAACGCGGCGAGGTCTGGCTTTCGGAGCAGGACGGACAGCCGGCCGGCTTGATCGTTCTCGAACGACATGCGGACCATACAATGATCTTCAGCGTCGCCGTTGCGCCCGCCTTTCAGGGCAAGGGTTTCGGCATCGGGCTGCTCGACTGGGCCGAGCAACAGACGCGCTTGTGGAGCTTGCCGGAAATCCGACTCTACACCAATGCCAGAATGGAACGGAACGTTTCGTTGTATAAGGCCTACGGCTTTCGCGAAACGGGTCGCCGGCCCAATCCATATCGGCCAGGATGGACGGTCGTCGACATGGCGAAAGCCGTCGAGACGACCGCCATCGCGTGATCCTTTTCTGCAAACCGGGAGGACGACCATGACTCAATCAGGAACAATCCGCGCCGGTATGGGCGGCTGGACCTTCGAGCCGTGGGACACGTCCTTCTACCCTGACAAATTGTCAAAGGCCAAGCAACTGCATTATGCCAGCCGGCAGGTGCCCACTATCGAGGTCAACGGCACCTATTATTCGAGCTTCAAGGAGCCGACCTTCGTCAAATGGGCCAACGAGGCGCCGGATGGTTTCGTCTATTCGCTGAAGGGCAACCGCTTCGTCACCAACCGCCGCGTGCTCGGCGAGGCCGGGGAATCGATCATGCGCTTCCTCGGGTCGGGCGTCGCGGCACTTGGCGACAAGCTCGGGCCGATCCTGTGGCAGTTCGCGCCGACCAAGAAATTCGACCCGGACGATTTCGAGGTTTTCCTCAAGCTGTTGCCGGAAAAGCAGGACGGCGTTGCGCTGCGCCACGCGGTCGAGGTGCGCAACGACAGCTTCATCGTGCCGGAGTTCGCCGCCTTGGCGCGAAAGCACAAGGCCGCCATCGTCTATGCCGACCACGCCAAATATCCGGGGATTGCCGACGTTACCGGCGATTTCATCTATGCGCGGCTGCAGACCGGCAGCGACGACAATCCCGATTGCTACACGCCACAGGCGCTCGACGAATGGGCGGCGCGCGCAAGAACCTGGGCGGAAGGCAAGGTGCCGGCCGACCTGTCGCGCGCCGATCCTTCAACCGACGCGCCGGTCAAGCCACGCGACGTGTTCGTCTACTTCATCACAGAGGGCAAGGTCCGCGCTCCATTCGGCGCCATCGCGCTGATGAAGCGGGTCGCAGGCTGACGCCCCGCTGTCGGTGGTCCGCCTGGCTTGGTCCTAAACTACCGGCTATGCGGCGCGTTCGTCCGGACGCCGATCAACCCTGACGATCTCGTTAAAGGCATCGAGATCGACATAGAAGACCTTGGTGATCTCCGCGATGAGTTCGTCGTGGTCATACCCCTGCGATTTCAGAATGTTGATGGCTGTCAGGATATCGACGCGCTCCGTGAGCCGTCGTTTCTGGTAGTCCTCGACATAGCGCTCCATCGTCTGGCCCTGGCTCCCAAGCACCCGAAATGTTGGACGACAACAGATCGCTGGAAGGGAACGGCTTGCGCGCAAACGTGCCGGCGCGGCCCGCGCCTTCCCCTGATCTGCCAAATTGGAACTGGTACGGAAAGCGGCCGACTCACCAAGGCCAAGCAAAATCTAGCACGCAATCTTCGGCGCGCCAGAGTTGCAAACCAATGGAATCAATAAGAATTCAGACAGTCAGGAATTTGCGGACGTCCGCCCGGTCGAGATCCTCGGCGGGGCCGGTATGGACGATCTGGCCGCGGTCCATGATATTGACCTCGTCGGCCAATTCCCGGCAGAAATCGAGATATTGTTCGACCAAAAGCACCGCAATGCCGGCCTGGTCGCGCAGATAGCGGACGGCGCGGCCGATGTCCTTGATGATCGACGGCTGGATGCCTTCGGTCGGCTCGTCGAGCACCAGCAGCTTCGGCCGCATCACCAGCGCCCTGCCGATGGCAAGCTGCTGCTGCTGGCCGCCGGAAAGATCGCCGCCGCGGCGCGCGAGCATCTGCTTCAGCACCGGAAACAATTCGAAGACGTGAGCGGGAATGTTGCGATCGGCGCGCTTCAACGGCGCAAAACCGGATTCGAGATTTTCCCGCACCGTAAGCAGCGGAAATATCTCCCTGCCCTGCGGCACGAATGCGATGCCCGACCGGGCGCGATCATACGCCGCGCTCCGGTCGAGCGCCTTCCCCTCGAAGGCAACGCTTCCGCTCGTCAGCCGGTGATGGCCGACGATCGATCTCATCAAACTGGTCTTGCCGACGCCGTTGCGGCCGAGCACGCAGGTGATCTTGCCGGCGCTGGCCTTCAGCGAGACGCCGCGCAGCGCCTGGGCAGCGCCGTAGTGCAGCGTGGCATTGGAGACTTCGAGCATGGTCAGTGCTTTCTCCAACGCGTGAAGAACGAAAGGTCGAAATGATGGAACGGAACGCGCCAGACCATGTTCATCTCCCCAGATAGACTTCGACGACGCGCTCGTCGGCCGAAACGAAGTCGAGACTGCCCTCGGAAAGCACCGAGCCTTCGTGCAGGCAGGTGACCTTGACGCCGAGCTCGCGCACGAAATGCATGTCGTGCTCGACGACGATGACAGAATGGTCGCGCGCGATGTCCCTGAGCAGCCGCGCGGTTTCCTCGGTCTCGGCGTCGGTCATGCCGGCAACCGGTTCGTCGACCAGCAGCAGCTTCGGATCCTGCGCCAGAAGCATGCCGATCTCGAGCCATTGCTTTTGGCCGTGGCTCAGATTGGCGGCGAGTTCGTCACGCTTGTCGCCAAGCCGGATGATGCCGAGGATGCCGTCGATCTGCCGCACGTCCGCGGCCGACCGACGATGGAACAGTGCCGGGAAGATCGAGCGCGGGCCTTTCAGCGCCAGCATCAGATTGTCCTCGATCGTGTGGCTTTCGAAGACGGTCGGCTTCTGGAATTTACGGCCGATGCCCATCATGGCGATTTCGGCCTCGTCGTGTTTGGTTAGGTCGACCTCACCGTTGAAGAAAACTTCACCCGCGTCGGGCCGCGTCTTGCCGGTGACGATGTCCATCATCGTCGTCTTTCCGGCGCCGTTGGGGCCGATGATCGCCCGCATCTCGCCCTTGTCGAGCACCAGCGAAAGGTTGTTGATGGCGCGAAACCCGTCGAAGGAAACCGACACGCCGTCGAGATAGAGGATGGTGTTGCTCTTCGACATCAGGCCATCACTCCGCCGGCTGCGGTTCGACGCCGGAGGCCGACCAGTCGCCCGGCCTTCTCGCCGCCGAGCGGTCGGTTTTCGGCGGCACCGGCGCATCGGGATCGATGCCGGCTTCCTCGGCAACCGAGGCCGCCCGCAGCGCCTTGGCGTTGCCGCGCCAGGAATCCCACATGCCGATGATGCCCTTGGGCAGGAACAGCGTGACGGCGACAAACAGTCCGCCCAGCGCAAACAGCCAGAATTCAGGCAGCACGCCGGTGAACCAGGATTTACCGGCATTGACCAGAAGCGCGCCGATGATCGGCCCGACGATGGTGCCGCGCCCGCCGACGGCCGCCCACACCACCACCTCGATCGAATTGGACGGCTCGAATTCGCCAGGGTTGATGATGCCGACCTGTGGCACGTAAAGCGCACCGGCGATGCCGGCCATCACCGCCGACACGGTGAAGGCGAACAGTTTGACGTTCTCCGCCCGCCAGCCGAGGAAGCGTGTGCGGCTTTCGGCGTCGCGCACCGCCATCAGAAGCTTGCCGTACTTGGAACCGACGATTGCCCAGGTGACGAAGACGGCAAACGCCAGCATGACGGCGCTGGCCGCGAACAGCGCCGAGCGCGTCATGTCGGCCTGCACGTTGAAGCCCAAAATGTCCTTGAAATCGGTCAGGCCGTTATTGCCGCCGAAACCCATGTCGTTGCGGAAAAAGGCAAGCAGCAGCGCATAGGTCATCGCCTGGGTGATGATCGACAGGTAGACGCCGGTGACGCGGCTGCGGAAGGCAAACCAGCCGAAGACGAAGGCGAGCAGGCCGGGCACCGCAAGCACCATGATCGCGGCAAACCAGAAATGGTCGAAACCATACCAGAACCATGGCAATTCCTTGTAGTTAAGGAACACCATGAAATCCGGCAGCAACGGATTGCCATAGACGCCTCGCGAGCCGATCTGGCGCATCAGATACATGCCCATCGCATAACCGCCGAGCGCGAAGAAGGCGCCGTGGCCGAGCGAGAGGATGCCGCAATAGCCCCAGACGAGATCGAGCGCCAAGGCGAGCAGCGCGTAGCAGAGGTATTTGCCGGTGAGCGCAACGATATAGGACGGCACGTAAAACGCACTTGTCGGCGAGACCGCAAGATTGAGCAGCGGCACGATGATGGCGACCGCCAGCAGGATGAAGATGGTGATGGCGACACGGCGGTCGGCGCCGGCGGCAAAGAAGCGTCCCGTGATCATGCTTCCACCGACCTGCCCTTTAGCGCGAACAGACCGCGCGGGCGTTTCTGGATGAACAGGATGATCAGCACCAGGACGACAATCTTGCCGAGCACTGCTCCGGCATAAGGCTCGAGGAACTTGTTGACGATGCCGAGCGAGAAAGCGCCGACCAGCGTGCCCCAGAGATTGCCGACACCGCCGAAAACGACGACCATGAAGCTGTCGATGATGTAGCCGCGGCCGAGATTGGGCGAGACGTTGTCGATCTGGCTGAGCGCGACACCGGCGATGCCGGCAATGCCGGAGCCGAGTGCAAACGTCAGGGCGTCCACCCACGGCGTCCTGATGCCCATCGAGGCAGCCATGCGGCGATTGGCGGTGACGGCACGCATCTGCAGCCCCCAGGGCGTGCGTTTCATCACGTAGAGCAGCACCGCGAACACGCCGAGCGCGAATACCAGGATCCAGAGCCGGTTCCAGGTCACGGCAAGCTGGCCGATATTGAACGAGCCGGACATCCATGACGGGTTGCCTACCTCCTGGTTGGTCGGTCCGAACATGGTGCGTACGGCCTGCTGCAGGATCAGCGACACACCCCATGTCGCCAGCAGCGTCTCCAGCGGCCGTCCATAGAGGAAGCGGATCAGCCCGCGCTCGATGACAAGGCCGACGAGCGCCGCCACCAGGAACGCCAGCGGCAGGGCGATGATCAGCGACCAGTCGAACAGACCGGGAAAGGAATTACGGATAACCTCCTGCACGACGAAGGTCGTGTAGGCGCCGAGCATGACCATCTCGCCATGCGCCATGTTGATGACGCCCATGACGCCGAAGGTGATGGCCAGGCCAATCGCCGCCAGCAGCAGCACCGATCCAAGCGATATGCCATACCAGATATTCTGGCCGGCATCCCACAGCGCCAGCGTCGAATTGATGTTGGCGATCGCCGCGGTCGCCGCGTCCTTCACCGCACCTTCGGAACTGGCCTCTACCGACGTGAGCAGCGACACCGCATCGCGGTCGCCGCGCGCACCTATGAGCGCGATCGCCGCCAGTTTGTCGGCCTCCGGCCTGTCGGAAACGAGAATCGACGCGGCGCGGGCCTGTTCTAGCAGCGCCTTGACGCTTGCCACGCTCTCATTGGCGATCGCGGTGTCGAGCGGCTCGATGTTTGCCGCGTCCGGCGTCTTGAACATTGTGTCGGCGGCGGCAATGCGCACGGCCGGATCCTTGGAGCCAAGCGTCAGTGTGCCCAGCGCGTCGCGAATGACGCGGCGCAGCGTGTTGTTGACCTTGATCTTGCTGATGTCGGCCTTGGCAGCTTCGCCCGATCTTTCGCCGGTAAGCGCATCGAGCAGCTCGATGCCGTCGCCGCTCTCCTTGCCGACAAAGACCAGTGAATCGGCCTTGCGCACGTAAAGGCTGCCCTCCGCAAGCGCGGCAAGCGGCCGTTCTACGGCCGGATCGCCGGAAGCCGCAAGCTCGCGCACCACGGCTTCTATCGCCGGAAAATTGGCGGCGGTGGCGAATTTGGCGATGACCACGCGCAGATCTGCTTCGCTGGCGTTCGACGGCAGCAGCGTCCCCAGGAGAAGGAGCAGCATCAGGCCAATCGCGCGGATCAGGATCATTGGTTTCTGGTGGCTCTTGAAGATTGAATGTCGCCTCCGGGCAGGCTGGAGGAGGAGCCTGCCCGGAGGCTTGCGGGTCTGGGAGGACAGACCGGGAGGATCAGTTGGTTCCCTTGCCGCCGCATTTGCCGGTGGCAACGTTGAAGTTGCCGCAGGACAGAGGCGCGCGCCAATCGGAGATCAGGTCCTTGGAGTCAGGCAGATAGTCGGACCACTCGTCGCCCATCACTAGGCCCGGCGTCTGCGAGACGGTTTCGAACTGGCCGTCGGCCTGGATTTCGCCGATCAGCACCGGCTTGGTGATGTGATGGTTCGGCATCATCGTCGAATAACCGCCGGTCAGGTTCGGCACCGAGACGCCGACCATGGCGTCGATGACCTTGTCCGGATCGGTGGTGCCGGCCTTCTCGACCGCCTTCACCCACATGTTGAAGCCGATATAATGGGCTTCCATCGGGTCGTTGGTGGTGCGCTTGTCGTTCTTGATGAACTTGTGCCAGTCGGCGATGAACTTCGCGTTCTCGGGCGTATCGACGCTTTCGAAATAGTTCCAGGCGGCGAGATGGCCGACCAGCGGCGCAGTGTCCAGACCGGCAAGCTCTTCCTCGCCGACCGAGAACGCCATGACCGGGATGTCCTCGGCCTTGATGCCCTGGTTGCCGAGCTCCTTGTAGAATGGCACGTTGGCGTCGCCATTGACAGTCGAAACGACGGCGGTCTTCTTGCCGGCCGAGCCGAACTTCTTGATCGCCGAGACTTCGGTCTGCCAGTCGGAGAAACCGAACGGCGTGTAGTTGACCATGATGTCTTCGGCGGCAACGCCCTTCGCCTTCAGATAGGCCTCGAGGATTTTGTTGGTGGTGCGCGGGTAGACGTAGTCGGTGCCTTCGAGCACCCAGCGCTTCACCGAACCGCCGTCCTCGCTCATCAGATAGTCGACCGCGGGAATGGCCTGCTGGTTCGGCGCCGCACCGGTGTAGAACACGTTGCGCTCGCTTTCCTCGCCTTCGTACTGGACGGGGTAGAACAGGATGTTGTCGAGCTCGCTGAACACGGGCAGCACCGATTTGCGCGACACCGAGGTCCAGCAGCCGAACACCGCCGCGACCTTGTCCTTCGAGATCAGCTCGCGCGCCTTTTCGGCGAATAGCGGCCAGTTGGAAGCCGGATCGACGACGACCGCCTCGAGCTTCTTGCCGAGTAGGCCGCCCTTGGCATTCTGCTCTTCGATGAGCATCAGCATGGCGTCCTTCAGCGTCGTCTCCGAGATCGCCATGGTTCCCGACAGCGAATGGAGGATGCCGACCTTGATGGTGTCGTCGGCCGCCTTGGCGGGAATGCTCATCAGCAGGCCGGCGGTGACCACGCCGGCCGAAAACATTTTTGTTATTGTCGAGAAACTGCCCCTCATACTTTTAAACTCCCAAGCTGGTTAACTGCATCGGAACAGACCATGCAACGGCTGTGCCAATCACCGGCGAAAGATCGGAGGGTTTGAGATTTCCCAGCCCTGTCAGTCGGTTAATGTATTAGCCGCAGGAGATGAACCTCGCCTGCTTGGTTTGAAATGAGAAAAGATCACTCGTATCAGCCTAAGTTTTACTCATATACAGGCCAATGCCCGAATTTTGAGCAGCATCATATGAGCGCTGGCGAGGATTGCAGCGCCGCAGCGAAATGGGGCAAGTTCGACCCTTAAACGAGCGACGCCATGGCCTTCCGAACGTCTTGCATTTTCATCACCATGCTTCTGCTGGCGACGACGACCGTAGCGCGCGCCGGCTTCAGCGACGGCAAGCTGCCGGACGGCTCCTATCATTGCGAAGTCTATCTGCTAGGCATGTTCCTCAGCCTCGGCGACATCGCCATCAAGGGAAACGTCTATAGCGGTCCGGTTAGCTTCGGCACCGCGCCGCAGAGTTATAACTACCAGATGGATGCAGACGGTGTGATTACCTGGCTGGGTCCGCTGGGCGGTTACACCAGCGGTGGCAACTCGATCTCGCTTACGCAGGCGACGCTGGAAAGCGGAACCACCCCGTCCTTCGACATCATCATGAAGCAGCCAGACGGCGCCTTTACCGCCTCGACCTGCACGAAGCGTTGAAAAAAGTGCGGAACCTGGCGAGGTGCCATACTCCGAAGCAGAAAGCCGCCTAGCTCTCCGCCGCCATGTCGAGTGCTAGCCGGGTCATATCGGTGAACAGCCCCTGGCGTTCGGAATAGTCGGTCTGCTCGCCGGTTGCCACATTGTCGACGACGGTCAGGATCGACAGCGCCCGGGCGCCGAAATCGGCCGCAATGCGGTAGAGTGCGCTGGTTTCCATATCCACGGCGAGCGCCCCCTGTGCCTGTGCTTCGGCAAAGCGTTCGCGCCCCAGCGGATGATAAAAAATATCGCTGCAGATGGTCAGCCCGGCCCGATGGTCGATGCCGAGTTCCGCAGCCCGGGCCAACGCCTGGGCCAACAATGCCGGATCGGGGCCGGCATCGGCACGATAGAGCCCAAAAACCTGGCCGCTCTCCGCATTTTCGCCACGCACCGATTGCGCGATCACCAGGCTGCGCAGCACCACCTCAGCGGTCAGGCCGCCGCAGGTGCCGGTGCGGATCAACGTTTTCGCACCGTAGAAATCCAGCAGCTCGTGCACGTAGACCAGGAATGACGGGACGCCGATGCCGGTGGACTGGACGCTGACAGGCTTGCCGCGAAACAACCCGGTAAAGCCGAGCGCGCCGCGGCGGCGGTTGACGCAGCGCGGCGCTTCCAGAAAGGTCTCCGCCATCCATTCAGCGCGCTGCGGGTCACCCGGCAGCAGCACCGTGCTTGCGTAGTCGCCTTTGCTAGCCTCGTTGTGTGGCGTCACGGCATGCTTTCCAAAACCCGTCGCCCGTTTCGCCTGCAATCATGGCAGTCTCACGACATTGCGCAAGCGGAGCGTTGGAAGGGTCAGGATTCAAGCATGTCCTTTACGATCGTGGCCAATTGCTTGAGCGAAAACGGCTTCGGCAAGAAGCCGAAATGCGCGTCGGCCGGCAAGTTCTTGGCGAACGCGTCTTCGGCATAGCCGGACACGAAGATAAACTTGATGTCGGGTTGCCGTTTGCGCAATTCGCCAAGCAGCGTCGGGCCATCCATTTCCGGCATCACCACGTCCGACACCACGACGTCGACCTTGCCGCCGAGCGCTTCGTAGACTTCAAGCGCCTCGACGCCCGACGACGCCTCGTGGACGGTGTAGCCGCGCGATTTCAGCGCCCGCATGCCGCCCATGCGCACGGCGTCCTCGTCCTCGACCAGCAGCACCGTGGCCGAGCCCGACAGATCCTTGGCTGAGTCGGCGATCTTGGCAGGGGCGGCCGGCACTTCTCCAGCCTCGCCCGCCTTCCTTGCCTCCGCAATGTGCCGCGGCAGGAAGATGCGGAACACGGATCCCTTGCCGACTTCGGAATCGCAGAAGATGAAGCCGCCTGTCTGCTTGATGATGCCATAGACCATGGACAGGCCGAGGCCGGTTCCCTTGCCAACCTCCTTTGTCGTGAAGAAGGGTTCGAAGATCTTTTTCAGCACATCAGGCGCGATGCCGCTGCCGCTGTCCTCGACCTCGACCAGCACATAGTCGGCCGGAGTAAGTTCGCGGTAGGAAAAGGTCTTGCACTCTCCGGCGCTGACGTTGCGGGTGCGTACGGTGAGGTCGCCGCCGGCCGGCATCGCATCGCGCGCATTGACCGCCAGATTGACCACCACTTGCTCGAACTGCCCGATATCGACCCTGACCGGCCACAGGTCGCGGCCATGGTCGATCTTGAGCTTGATGTCGTTGCCGACCAGCCGGGCAAGCAGCATCCTGAGATCGGCGAGCACATCGGTCAGGTTGAGCACCTCCGGCCGCAGCGTCTGCTTGCGCGAGAAGGCCAGCAACTGCCGCACCAGCGAGGCCGCCCGGTTGGCATTCTGCTTGATGTTCATGATGTCCGGGAACGACGGATCGGACGGCCGGTGGTTGGTCAACAGCAGGTCCGAGGCCATGATGATGGCGGTCAGCACATTGTTGAAATCATGCGCGATGCCGCCGGCGAGTTGGCCGACCGCCTGCATCTTCTGGCTCTGCGCCATCTGGCCCTCGAGGGCCTTTTGCTCAGTGGTCTCCACGGCATAGACAATGGCCGATTCCTCGGCGCCCTCGCCACCGGTACCGTCTGCGACCGCGTTGACGTAGAAGCGTATGTGGCGCTCCTCATTGCCGGGCAGCACCGTATCGATCGGCTCGATGTCAGCCTGTTGCTGGCGTGCCTTTTCGAACGCCGCGGCGAAAGCCGGCCGGTCGCGCTCGTGGATCACCGTATCCAGCCGCACACGCCGATCGACCGCGTCGCGGTCGACGACCGAGGAAAACAGCGACAGGAACGGCGCATTGGTGCGCAGGATGCGGCCGGCATGGTCGACGCCGGCTATCGCCATCGGCGTCGAGTTGAAGAACCGCGTGAAGCGTATTTCCGATGCGCGGAGGTCGGCCGAAGCGTCCTCGCCTTGCGTCCGGTTGAGCACGATGGTGCGAGTCGGGCCGTTGAGCCCCTCTCGGCTGGCCGAGACACGATGCATGAAGCGCACCGGCAGCGCCTCGCCGGTCATCGTCGTCAGATCGAGGTCGATAACGGCATTGCGCGTGGTACCAGCGTCGGCCTTGACCGAACGGACCAGCGCCATGCCGTCGCCGGCGACGATCTCCGGCAGCGTGATGGCGCCGGGAGTGAAGCTGGCCAGGTCGATGCCCAGCCACTCCGCAAGGGTCGCGTTGACATAGGTGACGCGGCCTTCCTGGTCGGCCGAAAAGAAGCCGGCCGGCGCATGGTCGAGGTGATCGATCGCCTTTTGCAGGTCGAGAAAGAACCGCTCCTGCTCGGCTCGTTCCTGCGAGATGTCGGCAAGCTGCCAGGCAAGCATGGGCAGCCGCTGGCCGGGAACGCTGAAGGCGCGGGCCCGAACGCGGTACCAGCGAGCGCCCGGTTCGGCGCCTGGCCGAATGGACTGCGCGAGCCGAAACTCGCCGTCGCCAGGCTGGCCGTCACGCAGGCCGGACGCCAGCCGGTATATGGTCACCGAGGCCTCGGGAACGTCTGAAAGCAAACCTTCGACCGTCTTGAGGTCGGCGGCCGACTCGGCACCCGTCATATCGGCATAGGTCCGGTTGGCGTAGATGATACGGCCTTTGGTGTCGGTGACCAGGAGACCTTGCGACATCGAATCGACGAAAGCTTTCGACAGTTCGTCGCTTGTCGAGCGCGGCGTGATGTGCACGAAGCCGATCGCAGTGGCGAATAGAAAGCCGACGCCGATCATCGCCAGCACGCCAAGCATGCCAAGCAGGAATGGATCGCCAAGGCGCTCGCGGAAAAGGCCGAAGACGATCGCTGCCCCAGTCAGGACGACGATGAAGACGATAAGCCGGGTGACCGCTCCCGGTCGCGTGTTCTGGTCGACGATAGGTACCGGATAGAAATCGCCGCGCGCTTCCTTGGCCATGTGCCCCCTGCTCGTGAATTCCGGTGTCGGTTGAATCATATTCTCAGGGTTGGGAAAAGGCCCGGCTGCAGATGTCCGCTAAAAATGACGCCGTTCGGCTCCCGGCGTTTCAAGCTGTTCACGAAGCGTGAAAGGCAACTTGCGGTGGCCTGCCGCAACAGTCTAGTGTCGCTTCTCTTCGAAAGCTGATTTTGGGGGAACCAATGCTGCAATGGCTGGATGGCGTGGCGGGTCCTGGTTATGCCGCAGCAATCCTATGGACGTTTGCAGTACTTGTCCTTCTGCTCATCATTCTTCTTATCATCAGGCTGGTCCGCAGCCTGACGTTCGGGACATTCGTCGCCGGCGGCAGGAACCGCAAGACGCGGCTGGCTGTCATGGATGCCACAGCGGTCGACAGTCACCGGCGGCTGGTGCTGGTGCGCCGTGACGATATCGAGCACCTGCTCTTGATCGGTGGTCCGACCGACGTCGTTGTCGAGCGCGACATCAGGCTCTCGGCGCTGCGGCGCCCGGCATTGACCGGAGACAACGGCCACCAGCCGGCAGCAAGGTCTGCTTCGACCACAGCCGCGCCGGTGAGGCAAGCGCCACCGCAGCCGGCAAGCGTAACCGCGACCCCTGTCCGAGCCCGCCAGACGGCGACGATGCCGGTAACAATGCCGGCGCCGGCGCCGAAACCGGCATCGAACGTCACACCGTTGCCAAGTTATGGATCCGTCAACGCCAATGCCTCGCGGCATGCGCAGCCGCCGGCAAGACAGGACTCCCCGGCAAGATACGAGCCGCCGGCACAGCACGAGTCGATTGACGATGCGCTGATGAAGGAGCTGGAGGTTTCCCTCGACGAGCCACGCTTCAGCCAAACGCCGAGCAAGCCGGTGGCGAAGGCATCGCCCTCTCTCGACGACGAGATGACGAAGCTCCTCGGCGAGTTGTCCAATCAGAAAAGATAGGCCGATAGCGAACGGCCAATGAAAATGGCCGGAAAACCGGCCATTGTGAACGCTTTACCGATGCCGCTGTTTTTCCCGGCGACTCAGTCGTCGCGGTAGACCTTCTCGCGCCGCTCATGGCGCTCCTGTGCCTCGATCGACAAGGTGGCGATCGGGCGCGCGTCGAGCCGCTTCAGCGCGATCGGCTCGCCCGTCTCCTCGCAATAACCGTAAGTGCCTTCGTCAAGGCGCTGGAGGGCCGAATCGATCTTGGAGATGAGTTTTCGCTGGCGATCGCGGGCGCGAAGTTCGATGGCGCGGTCGGTTTCGGAGGAGGCGCGATCGGCGAGGTCGGGGTGGTTGGCGTTTTCCTGCTGCAGGATTTCGAGAGTTTCGCGCGCTTCGCGCAAGATGTCGTTCTTCCAGGTGACGAGCTTCATGCGAAAGTAGGATTTCTGCCGCTCGTTCATGAACGGCTCGTCTTCGGAGGGCACGTAATCGGCGGTAACGATGTCGTTCATTCGACTCACCCAACAAACCCCAAATTTGGCGCCTATATATTCGCGGACCGAAAGCTGCACAAGGTCAATCGACAACAGTTTCACGCAATTGTTAGTCTCGGACAAACCAGCATCGGCGATGCCCTTTTTGCGAAGAATACGACCGAATCCGTACATGATTCGCTATGCTTGAGGGTGCTTGCCATTGCGCACGGAGCTCTTCTGATGGCAAATCCTGCGGCGTGCTGACGGGTTCGGTGCCCGGCACAACGGGGACCCGGTGATCAGACTTTACCTCCTGAGGCATGCGAAGGCCGGCTGGGCGCTGCCTGGCGTGGCTGACTTCGACCGCCCGCTCGATCCATCCGGCTTCGCCGATGCCGAAGCGATGGGCGTGCTGATGCGTTCGCGCAAATATGCACCGGCCCTCACCCTGTGCTCAAGCGCCAGGCGCGCCCGCCAGACGCTGGAAAGCTTGGCTGGCCATACGGACACGGGCCGGGTGCTGTTCTGTGACACCCTCTACAGCGACGATGCCGCCGCATACCTCACTGCCATCCGGCAGAATGGCGGGCTGGATGCCTTGCTCGTCATCGGCCACAATCCGATGATTGAGGATCTCGCCATGGCGCTCTCAGGCGACGGCGACGAGACCGCGCGGGCCATGCTGAACCACGGCTTCCCGACCTCCGCACTTGCGGTGGTCCGGTTCAACGGCAGACTTGCCGAGGCTGCGCCAGGCACCGGCTATCTCGAAGCCTTCCTGACGCCTGCCGATATCTGAGGCCATTTCAAAGCCGTGCATCAAAGCCTATATCGGATCCTGACCGGCCCGCGAGAACAGATTTGGCATCATCGCTGACGACTTTTACCGACGAGGCGAAGATTGCCTTGGATACGTTGTCAGGCCGCGCTGCCGGGCTTTTCGCTCCGTCACTGCGTCTTGGCGTGACCGGGCTGTCTCGCGCCGGCAAGACGGTGTTCATCTCGGCCCTTGTGCACAATCTGGTCCATGGCGGACGCTTGCCGCTGTTTGAGGCACAAAAATCGGGGCGCATCGCCCGCGCTTTTCTCGAAGAGCAGCCGGACGACGCCGTACCACGCTTCCAGTACGAGGATCACATCGCGGCTCTTGTCGACGACCGCGTCTGGCCGGATTCGACGCGTGCGATTTCCGAACTGAGGCTGACCATCGAATACGAATCGGCCTCTGGCTGGAGCCGCATGTTTTCCGCCGGCAAATTGTCGGTCGACATCGTCGATTATCCCGGCGAATGGCTGCTCGATCTGCCGCTGCTCGGCAAGTCCTACGCCGATTTTTCGCGTGAGGCCTTCGAGATGGCCGTGTTGCCGGTGCGTGTCGATCTTTCGCGGGAATGGCAGGCGCTCTCCGCCTCCGTCGACCCCAACGCCGACGCCGACGAGATGACGGCGCGCCGTCTCGCCGAGAGCTTCGCCGCCTATCTCAAGGCCTGCAAACTTGACGAGCGGGCGCTTTCGACCCTGCCGCCCGGCCGCTTCCTGATGCCCGGCGATCTTGAAGGCTCGCCCGCTCTCACCTTCGCGCCGCTGCCGAATCTGGGCGGCCGGCGCGCCCGCTCGGGATCGCTGCAGGCTATGATGGAGCGGCGCTACGAGGCTTACAAGACGCATGTCGTCAAGCCGTTCTTTCGCGAACACATCACGCGTCTCGACCGCCAGATCGTGCTCATCGACGCATTGCAGGCATTGAATGCCGGCCCCGGTGCGATGGCCGATCTGGAGCGCGCGGTCACCGAAATCCTGTCCTGTTTCCGGCCCGGCCGGGGCAACTTCCTGACCGACCTGTTTTCGAGGCGTATCGACCGCATATTGGTGGCCGCGACCAAGGCCGACCATCTGCACCACGAAAGCCACGACCGGCTGCAGGCGATCGTGCGGCGGCTAGCCGACCGAGCCGTGGCGCGGGCGAATTTCACCGGCGCCGACGTCGACGTCGTCGCTATGGCTGCCATGCGCGCGACCCGGGAAGGCACGGTCAAGCAGGGCCGCGAGACTTTGCCGGTCATTATCGGCACGCCATTGCGCGGCGAAAAAATCGATGGCAAAACCTTTGACGGAAAGACCGAAACAGCCATATTTCCCGGTGACTTGCCGGAGAACGTTGATGCGGTGTTCGACGTTTCCGAATCGACCCGCCCGCAGAACAATGACGACCCCGCGATCCGCTTCGTGCGCTTTCGCCCGCCGAAACTCGAGCGCACCGCCGAGGGTGTGACGCTGTCGCTGCCGCATATCAGGCTCGACCGCGCGCTGCAGTTCCTGATCGGAGATCATCTCGCATGAGTGCGCCCCGCAGACCGGCGGCCTTTCGCATAGAGCCGGAGCCCCAGCAGAAGGAAGATTCGACGGCTCACCATGCTGCGTCCGAGGCCGCGCCGGCGCGAAAGCCGCGTACCGTGACGGCGGATCTTGCCGTGGTCACACCGGCGGAGATCGACGTCTTCGACGAGCCTGATATCGTCGCTGCCGAACCGCCGCCGGCGATTGCGCCGCGAAAACGTTCGCCGCTTGGCAGCCTGTTCTTCGGCGCGCTGGGCGTTCTGGTTTCGCTCGCCGTCGGCCTCTGGACCGACCAGCTGATTCGCGACCTGTTCGAGCGCGCCGAGTGGCTGGGCTGGCTGGCTGCCGCTATGGCCGCGATCGCCATCCTGGCGCTTCTGATCATCCTCGTGCGCGAATTCATGGCGATTGCCCGCCTTGCCGAGGTCGAAAAGTTGCAGAAGCGGGCGCTCGATGCGATTGCCCGTGACGATCCGAAGGCCGCCCGCGCCGTGGTCGACGAGTTGTCGGTCTTTGTCTCGGCCAAGCCTGAAACCGCGGCAGGCAGGCGCTCGCTGGCCGAATTGCGCGGCGAGATCATTGACGGCGGCAATCTGGTGCGGCTGGCCGAGACCGAGATACTCGGCCCGCTCGATGCCCGCGCCAGGGTGATGATCCTCGAAGCGGCGAAGCGCGTCTCCCTGGTGACCGCGGTCAGCCCCCGCGCGCTGGTCGACGTCGCTTATGTCGTGTTCGAAGCCGGCCGGTTGATTCGCCGGCTGTCGGAGCTTTATGGCGGCCGCCCCGGCACGCTTGGCTTTTTTCGCCTGGCGCGCAGCGTTCTGGCCCATCTCGCGGTCACCGGGTCGATCGCCGTCGGCGACAGTTTCGTCCAGCAGATCGTCGGCCACGGCCTTGCCGCCCGGCTCTCGGCCAAGCTCGGCGAAGGCGTCGTCAACGGCATGATGACTGCGCGCATCGGCATTGCAGCGATGGAAACCGCAAGGCCCCTGCCCTTTTACGCAGTCAGGCGGCCCGGATTGGGCGATTTCCTCTCCGCGCTGACCTCCTTTGCAGCAAAGAAAGAAAAAGAAACGTCCGCTTCCGGAACGTGACTATTGCCTTGGGGTGACAAAGCATTAACCAATCTTGTCCATGGTCGGAAGCGTCCAACCAGTCTCTTTGTTGCCGGGTGTCGTCGATGAAAAGCGTTATTCTGTCCAGCGGGCTGCCCGTGGCGCTCGCGCTTGTCGCAACCGTCGGCATTGCCGGAAAGACCTCGGCGGCGGAACCGGACAAGCAGTTCTTTCGGTCGGTCGAAGGCAAATGGGTCGGCCCCGGGGAAATCGTTGCCGGCAAATACAAGGGCACGAAATTCACCTGCAGCTTCATCGGCTCGACGCCTGACGGCAAGGTCGGCATGTCGCTCGACGGCGGCTGCCGGGTAGGCATGTTCACCCAGCAGATGTCGGCAACGATCGAACACAAGGGCCGGCAGGGCTACAAGGGCAGCTTTATGGGCGGGGCCGCCGGCTCCGGCCTCGACATTATCGGCGGCAATGTCGTCGATGCGCACAAGGTGGTTTTCACCATCAATCGCAATCAGTTGCGCGGCGTTATGCAGGCGCTTGTCCCCGACGACAATTCGATGACGGTGACCGTTGCCGTGCGCGTCGACCAGCAGCTGGTCCCGGTCATCGGCATGAAGTTGAAGCGGGTCGATGCAGTCGAGGTCGGCTCCATAACTCCGAACTGAGCTTTCGGCGTGAAAAAGGCGGCAACCAAACGGCGCCGCCCTCTTTGATATGCAAATGGGTGCTCAACCCTTGATCGCGGCAATCACTTCGTCATAGGCCTTGCAGGCCTCGGCTGCTGTCGTGCCGCCCTGGTACTTGGTTGTGACCGCCTGGACCTTGGCCCCGAGGTCGGCTGCCTTGGCCGGACCCTTGGTAATCGCAACCTGAAGCAACGCCCGGGAGCCCATTATCCTGTGCAGTGCGCCTGCAATATCGCCTTCACAACGCGCCGGATTCGCACTGTTCGATCCGCTCCGAAGCCCCTATCTTGGCCGCTTGACTCCCAGGAGAGCGGAACGGCAGGCATGGCGGCAGAGGCATCGAACGGCGATCTGATCCAGGTGGTGGCGCTGCTCGCCGCCGGCGTCGTTGCGGTGCCGATCTTCAGGCGCATCGGACTTGGCTCCATCCTCGGCTATTTGACGGCCGGCGTCGTGATCGGTCCGTTCGGGCTGCGCATCTTTTCCGAATCGGAAGCCATTCTTCATGTCGCCGAACTCGGCGTCGTCATGTTCCTGTTCATCATCGGGCTGGAGATGCAGCCGTCACGGCTATGGGGCATGCGCCGCGAGATTTTCGGGCTTGGCGCGCTGCAGGTCGGCGTCTGCGCGGTCCTGCTGACCGCCGTCGGGCTGGCGGGAGGTTTTCCTATCGCGCAATCCTTCGTCGCCGGCGCCGGTTTCGTGCTCACCTCGACGGCAATCGTCATGCAATTGCTGGAAGAACGCGGCGAACTGGCCACGCCCAAGGGCCAGCGCATCGTCTCGGTCCTGCTCTTGGAAGACTTGGCCATCGTGCCATTGCTGGCGCTGATCGCCTTCCTCGCGCCGGGCGGCGCCGATATGAGCCTGTCGGATCGGTTGACGGAGGTCGGCATCGGCCTTGCCGCGATCGTCGGGCTGGTGCTTGCAGGACGCTATCTGCTCAATCCGTTCTTCCGTATTCTGGCGGATGCGCGCGCCCGTGAGGTGATGACCGCAGCCGCCCTTCTGGTCGTGCTCGGGTCGGCGCTCGCCATGCAGCTTTCCGGCCTGTCGATGGCGATGGGCGCCTTCCTGGCCGGCGTGCTTTTGTCGGAATCGACCTTCCGCCACCAGCTGGAGGCCGACATCGAACCATTCCGCGGCATTCTGCTCGGACTGTTCTTCCTCGCCGTCGGCATGTCGCTCGACCTGCATGTGGTCGTCGTCAACTGGCAGCTCATTGCCATCTATGTCGTCGCCTACATGATGATGAAGGCGATCGGCATCTATATCGTCGCCCGCATTCTCAAAACCGGCCACCGGGAAGCACTCGAGCGCGCGGTCTTCATGGCGCAAGGCGGCGAATTCGCCTTCGTCCTCTATTCCGCAGCGGCGGCTGTCGGTATCATCGATAGCCAGGCCAATGCGATGCTGACCGCCATCGTCATCATTTCCATGGTGCTGACGCCCTTAGCGATCATAGCATTGCGGTATCTGACGCCACGCGACGAGCAGTCGCTTGAAGGCGTCGATGTCGCCGAAGGCCTGACCGGCAGCGTGCTGATCATCGGCTTTGGCCGGTTCGGCCAGATCGCCAGCCAGCCGCTTTTGTTGCGCGGGATTGATGTGTCGATCATCGACAATGAGGTCGAGATGATCCAGGCGGCGGCCGATTTCGGCTTCAAGGTCTATTACGGCGACGGCACGCGGCTGGACATCCTGCGTGCCGCGGGCGCCGGGCGCGCACGCGCCGTGCTGATCTGCGTTGACAAGCCCGATGCCGCCGTGCGCATCGCCGAGCTCATCAAGGCGGAGTTTCCGTTGCTGACGGTGCTGGCGCGGGCTTTCGACCGCGGCACGGCGTTGCAGCTCATTCGTGCCGGCGTCGACTATCAGCTCCGCGAGACGTTCGAATCGGCGCTTGTCTTCGGCGGCTCGACACTGGAAGCTCTCGGCGTCGATCCGGAAGAGGTCGCCGAGGTAGTCGAGGACGTCCGCCGCCGCGATGCTGCCCGTTTCGAACTTCAACAGGCAGAAGGCATCCGCGCCGGGCGGCGCTTCCTCAAAGGCAATATCGGCACCCCCATCCCGACGCCGCTCAGCACGCCACGGCGCGTGGGCCAGGCGCTCAACGAGGAGACCGCCGGCGTGCTGCAGAAATCCGAACCGGCCGATTAAACGTTGGAAAGACGCGAATGATGAACGAACTGGACGAGCGCGCTGTCTCCATCACCAGATTCTGGCGCGACGCCGGGGAGGACGCGTGGTTCGAGAAGAACGACGCCTTTGATGCCGACTTCCGCACCCGGTTTCTCGATCTGCACTTTGCCGCCGCCCGCCGCGAATGCGACGGCTGGTCCGAACACGCCGAAGGGTCGCTGGCGCTGATGATCCTGCTCGACCAGTTTCCGCGAAACTGCTTTCGCGCCACCGGCCACATGTACGCCACGGACCCGCTGGCGCGGCATTTCGCCGGGAAAGCGATCGCTGCCGGCCATGACCTGGCACTCGACGAAGAGCTCCGCGTTTTTCTCTATCTGCCCTATGAGCATTCGGAGGACCTCGCCGATCAGCTCAAATCGGTAGAGCTTACCGCCGCCAAAGCCCCGATCTATCTGAAATATGCGATCGAGCATCGCGACATCATCCAGCGCTTCGGCCGCTTTCCGCATCGAAACAGGATGCTTGGCCGCGAGACGACACCGGACGAACAAATGTTCCTCGACGGAGGTGGGTTCTCCGGCTGATTTCAGGCACCGATGGCGGCAGCGTCAGGTTTTCCACCAATCCCGGCCTGACGGCAGCCGTTCAATGCCCGATGTGTCGACGGCGGCCAGCCGCTCCGATACGCTCTTGCCGTCGACCACAAGCTCCGGCGCAATTTCTGCCAGCGGCGCCAGCACGAAGGCGCGCTCCAGCATGCGCGGATGCGGCACCTCCAGTCCGGTCTCGTGGATGATGCGGTCGCCGAACACCAGAATGTCGATATCGATCAGGCGTGGACCCCAGCGCTCCTCGCGCACCCGCTTCAGTTTTCGCTCGGCGTCGAGGCAAACGTCGAGCAAAGCCCGTGGCGCGAGCGCGGTCGAAATTTCGGCCGCCGCGTTGAGGAAATCCGGCTGATCGAGCTTGCCCCAGGGCGGCGTGCGGTAGAGCGACGAAACGGCAACGACGCGCGTTCTCTCGTTGGCATCCAGAATGCCCAGTGCCGCAGCCATCGACTTCGCCGGATCACCGAGATTGCCGCCAAGGCTGAGATAGACGGTGTTGTTGTTGTTACTATTCTGGCCAGACAACGGTCACCTCGACATGATCGAGCACACCCGGCACCGGGGCGTTCGGCTTGCGCACGGTGATCTCGGCCTTTTTGATCTGCGGAAACCGCGCCGTCAGCGCCCTCGCCACTTCGAGCGCCAGCGCTTCGATCAGAAAGCGCCGTTCGCCGGTAATGATCTTCTCGATGACCGCAAAGGCGATGCCGTAATTGACGGTGTCCTCGATGGAATCCTCGACCAGCGCCTGCCCGGGATCCACCGTGAGTGCCGCATCGACATAAAAGCGCTGGCCGAGCGTCTCTTCTTCGTCCAGCACACCGTGCCGGGCAAAGAAGGCGCAGTTCTTCATGCGGATGACATACATGGCTCAGCTTTCCCCGATCTCACGTGCCAGCATAGCATCGGCGATGGCCAGCGCATCCACGTTGATTGCGACATCGTGGACGCGAAAGAGATGCGCGCCTTTGAGCCTCAGGATGACGCTGGTGGCCGCGGTCCCGGCGCCTCTTGCGGCTGCGTCGCGGCCGGTGACTGTGCCGATAAAGCGCTTTCGCGATGTGCCGGCCATCAGTGGAAAACCCAGCGCATGAAGTTCGGAAAACCGTGCCATCAGGTCAAGATTTTCCGCGGCCGTCTCCTTGGCGAAGCCGAAGCCCGGATCGAGCACGATATGATCGTCGGCAACACCGCTCCGCCGCGCGATTTCCAGCGACTTCCTGAGGAAGAAGAGCTGATCGGCAATCACGTCGGGCAGTTTCTGCCGGTCCCGTCCCGTGTGCATGACGACAAGGCCAGCGCCGGTTTCGGCCGCGACGCGGGCAATGCCCGGTTCCCGCTGCAGGCCCCAGACGTCATTGACGATATGCGCGCCGGCTTGGACGGCAAGCCGGGCCGTATCCTCGCGATAGGTATCGACCGAGATCAGCGTTCCGCCAGACGTCGCGAGCGCCTCGATGACCGGCAATATGCGAGCCTGCTCTTCCTTTGCGGAGACCGCAGACGCCCCGGGACGTGTCGATTCTCCGCCGATGTCGATGACGGAGGCCCCCTCCTCGACCATGCGGCGCGCCTGGGCCACTGCTTTTTCCGGCGCATCGAACAGGCCGCCGTCGGAAAAACTGTCCGGCGTGATGTTGAGGATGCCGACGATCACGGCCTTGCCGTCAAGGTCGAGATGGCGTCCGTGCGCCAACTGCCATCGCCCTGTCATCATTGCCCATCAACCATGTTCGATCCCGCGGCGTGGCGGGGGATCAATTCCGTTGCGCCGAGGACGGCGGTAAAGCAAGGTGGGGAAAGAGGCAACACGATGAAACGATCCCTCCTTTGCGCCCTGATGCTCGCTCTGACCGCATTCCCGGCCGGCGCTGCAACTCTCGTCAAGACATATAGTTATTTCCCGATCGGCGGCAGGACGCTCGACGACATCGAGACCCAGCTGTCGAAACTCGGGCCTCAGGTGAAAAGCACCGGGTCGCGGCATCCGGGAGCTACCCAGATGGCGTTCACCACCCGCGTCAGCTATGCGCAAAAGCCGGGCTCGTGCTGGATTGCCGACGCTGTCGTCACCGTCAAGGTCAAGGTCATCCTTCCTGAGTGGCGCCGCCCGCGCAAAGCCGATGCCGGCGTCAGGCTGTTCTGGGATACGTTGTCCGCCGACATCAAGCGCCATGAGGAACGCCACGTCGAGATTGCCAAGAACCACGGCCGCGAACTAGAAGACGCCTTGAAGGCGAGCTACCCGGAAAAGACCTGCGAACTGGCAAAGGCCCAAGCCGCAAAAATCACTGCGGCCATGCTTGCCAAACACGACCAGGACCAGATGCGCTTCGATCGCGTCGAAAGCGCCAATTTCCAAAGCCGCATCCTGCGGCTTTTGCACTATCGCATCGAGCGCATTGAGAACGGCCGGCTCGCTCCCGGCTGAACTCCGCGTCGTCGGACAAAGCCAATTTTGCCGAAACATAGTGCCAGCTTCGGAAAACTTTCGAGCCGCTGTCGAAATCGGCCTATAGCGAACGACATATGCCAGGTTCGCAGGGATCAGCCTCCGGCAAACGCCAATCGGCGTACTAGATGCTTCCCAGCCCGTCGCGGACGTGCACGCAGGCATAATGGATGAACGGATATGGACCAGGCTGTCGACAAGCAAACGATGGTGGAAACCAGCGCGCCGCTGACCGAAACCGAGAAAAACGCCATCATCGGCGGCGTGCTTTTGTCGATGCTGCTGGCGGCGCTCGACCAGACCATCGTCGCGCCGGCGATGCCGACGATGGCACGTCTGCTCGGGCATGCCGAATATCTGCCATGGATCGTGACCGGCTATCTTCTGACCGCGACCGCCGTGGCGCCGCTCTACGGCAAGATCTCCGATATTTATGGTCGCCGGCCGACCGTCTATGCTGCAATCCTGATCTTTCTCGCCGGTTCGCTGGTCAGCGCCACGGCCCCCAACATGCTGGTCCTGGTTGTCGGCCGGGCGATCCAGGGCGCCGGCGGCGGTGGTCTGTTCGCCCTGACGCAGACCGTGATCGGCGACCTCGTGCCGCCGCGCGAGCGGGCCCGATACGCCGCCTGGATCTCGGGCACATGGGCCGTCGCCAGCATCGCCGGGCCGCTGCTCGGCGGCACCTTCGCCGAACATCTGCATTGGTCGCTGATCTTCTGGATCAACATTCCGCTGGGCCTGCTGGCCATGGCGATCATCAACAACCCGCTCAAGAAGCTGCCGATCGCCGCAAAACATCACCGCATCGACGGCCTCGGCGCGCTGCTTCTGGTCGCGGCCACCTCGCTGCTGCTGCTTGCCTTGAACTGGGGCGGCAGCGAGTATCCGTGGCTGTCGCCTGAAATCCTTGGACTGCTCGCCTGCTCGGCGGTGTTCTGGAGCGCGTTCGCGCTGCGACTCATGCGCGCGGCCGAACCGCTGATCTCGCTCGAAGTGCTCGGCAATCCGATCGTTCTCGCCGGCACATTGTCGATGTTCCTGCTGCAGGCCGCCAATGTCGGCTTGTCGGTCTATCTGCCGGTCTACCTGCAGTCGGTCGTCGGCCTGTCAGTCAGTCAATCGGGCACCGCGTTGCTTGGGCTGATGCTCGGCACGGTGGCCGGTGCGACCTTCAGCGCGCGAATGATCCCGCGCTTTTTTCACTATAAACGCATTGCCATGATCGGAACTGTTTTCTCGATCCTGTGCCTCGGCGTGCTCAGCCTGGTCGCCGGGCATGCCTCACTGTTGCTCGTCGAGGTGTTGACGACCTGCGTAGGCCTGGGCACAGGCACGACCTTTCCGGTTGCCACCGTCTCGGTCCAGAACGCCGTCGATCGTATGCACCTTGGCGTGGCGACCGGCGTTCTCACCTTCCTGCGCTCGCTGGGCAGCGCGCTTGGCGTCGCTATGCTCGGTGCCGTCGCCCTTGGTTACGGGCTGCCGCTGGCCAGCGAAGGCACGCAGCCGGCCGGCCATATCGCCTCGGCCATGCCGTTCGTGATGATCTTTCTTGCCGCGGCCGCGATCTTGCTGTTGTCGCTCATCACGCTCTGGCTGATGCCGGAGAAAACGCTTCGCGGCCATGCCGAGGCTGTGGCCCCAACCCTGGCCGAATAGACCTGTCCGGCGAAATCCGGCGAGCTTCAGTCGACCACGCCGAGCTTCTTGTGCAGGCTGGTCGACGAGGTCGTATACTGGAATACGATGCGCTCGCCGGGGCTGATGATGCGCTTGGCTGCCTGCGCCATCAAGGCGACCTCGTGGAAGCCCGACAGGATCAGCTTCAGCTTGCCGGGGTACCAGTTGATGTCGCCGACGGCGAAGATGCCGGGAACCGACGTCTGGAATTTTTCGGTGTCGACCGGGATCAGGTTCTCGTGGAGGTTGAGCCCCCATTCGGCGATTGGGCCGAGCTTCATCGTCAGGCCGAAGAACGGCAGCATCCGCGTGCACGGCACTTCGACATCGCCCTCCGGCCCCTTGATCGTGGCCGAGACTAGCTGGCCGTCGCTGCCGGTCAGGCCAGTCACCTGTCCAACCTGGAATTCCAGCTGCTTCATCTCCTGCATGGCATACATCTTGTTGACACTGTCGGGCGCTGCGCGGAATTCGGGCCGCCGGTGCACCAGCGTCACGCTCTTGGCGACCGGCTGCAGGTTCAGCGTCCAATCGAGCGCCGAATCGCCGCCGCCGACGATGACGAGGTCATGGCCCCGAAAGTCCTCCATCCGGCGCACCGAGTAGAACACGCTCTTGTCTTCATAGGGTTCGATGCCTGGAATCGGCGGCCGCTTCGGCTGGAACGAACCGCCGCCGGCGGCAATCACCACAATTTTGGTTTCGAACACCTCGTTTTCGTCGGTAATGACGCGGAAGCTGCCGTCGTCCAGCCTTTCCAGGCTCGAAACCATGCGGCTATAGGTGAATTCGGGCTTGAACGGCGCGATCTGCTCAAGCAGCTTGTCGACCAGGCCTTGCGCCGAGATCGAGGGCCAAGCCGGAATGTCGTAGATCGGCTTTTCCGGGTAGAGTTCGGCGCATTGCCCGCCGGGCCGGTCGAGTATGTCGATCAGATGGCACTTCATGTCGAAGAGGCCGAGCTCGAATACGGCAAACAGGCCGATAGGCCCTGCCCCGACAATGAGTACGTCCGTCTTGGTGATAGCGGTCATGAAGCATGCGCCTTTATGGGAAAACGGCGCGACACTGCATGACCATTGGTCCGCTGCCAAGCGGCAGCCGCAAAAATCGGCTTCAGCCCTGGCGGGCCGGCACACGCACGACCAGCCCGTCGAGGGCGTCGCGCACCTTGATCTGGCATGACAGCCGCGAGTTCGGCTGGACCTCGTAGGCGAAATCCAGCATGTCCTCTTCCATGGCTTCCGGCTCGCCGACCTCCGCCGTCCAGGCTTCGTCGACATAAACATGGCAGGTCGCGCAGGCGCAGGCGCCGCCGCATTCCGCTTCTATTCCCGGCACCGCATTGCGGATCGCATTTTCCATGACGGTCGAGCCGTTTTCGGCATCCACGTCAAAATGCGTGCCGTCATGGGCGATGAAGGTCAGCTTGGTCATTTGTCACCTGAAGGGAGTCTGAGCCGACATAATCACTCTGCCGGACAAGTCAACTGCGGCGCCAAAGCGCCGCTGTGTGGCGTTTTGGGAATAAGCGCTACCGGCTGATGGCGGCGACGAAGTCGCGCACTTCTTCGATCAGCGAGCCAAGCCGCTTCAGCGTGCTGGCGTCTTCGGGCCGGCATTCGATCGCGCTGGCGCAATCGGCAATGGCGAAGGCGCCGACCCCGCGCGCCGAGCCTTTGAGCCCGTGTGCCAATAGCAGCCGCTGCCTGACATCCGCATCGACGATCTTGTCGCGCACCGACAGCGCCTGCTGCACGAACAGAGCCAGCACCTCCTGCTCGAGGCTCCGATCGCCCATCGTCTGGCGCGCAAGATGCGCCAGGTCGATCGGCCGCGCCCCGGCTGTCCCCGACACGTCGCCGCCGGGCATCGAGAAGGCAATGCCGTTTTCGCCACGCATCACTTTGAGACTCCGTTCTTCGACCGCCGCAAAAACTAGGCGTATCCGGTGGACAACGGGTTAATGATTGGCCCGGAAAAATGTCGCGATAACGGCGCCGGAATCACGGCTGTGTTAACCTTATATTTAAAGTTTTACGTATCGGGCGGAATGCATGTTTTCTTTACCCGGCTGTGTCATTACGATACGACAGGTCCATTTTCAGCCTCCTGCGCGGGACACGCTAGGCAGAATCAATAAGCAGAACCATAAGTCCCGCGGCAGCTTGTACAGGGTAGCGAAGGCATGGCGAAGAAACCAACGACGACAAGAACGCTCGACAGCGACGTAGCCAGGGAACTTGAAAAGGCACTTGATATCGATCTGAGCGGCGATGCCGGCGGCGACTTCGACATGGCTGCATCCATGGAAGATCTCGAAGCGCAAATATCGCAAGCCGCCGACGAGCTGGCGCGCGAAGGTCGCAGCCAGAACGAAGCGCCTGCCCCGGACCAGACCCAGAACGCGGCACCTGCCGCCAATCAAAGCCAGATCGCAAATCCCGCGCCAAAGGCCAAGCCGGCTGAGTTGCGTCCTGTCGCAACGCGCAATGGCTCGCAGCCGGCAGCTTTCTCGCCGGCCAACGACGATCGTCAAAAAGACTATAAGACGCTCCTGCACACCCTCAATCGGCGCGCCTCGAACACGATCTACTGGGTCGTGGCTTTCGTTTCGCTGGCCTGGATCGCCGGCGCTGGCGGCCTTGCGAACCTGTTGTTCGGACCTGGCATCTGGAACATCCGCACCTTCGATCAGTTTTTCGCCCGTCCGGAGCTGATCGGCCTGGCGGTCGCGGCAATCGTGCCCGTCATCCTGTTCTGGGCATTCGCAGTGATGATTCGCCGCGCTCAGGAGATGCGCCTTGCCGCGCAGTCGATGACCGAGGTGGCCTTCCGTCTGGCCGAGCCGGAAAATCTTGCCCAGGATCGCGTCATGATGATCGGCCAAGCGGTTCGCCGCGAGGTGGCAGCCATGGGCGAAGGCATCGAACGCACGCTTGCGCGTGCCGTCGAGCTCGAAACGCTGGTCCACAGCGAGGTGAACCAGATCGAGCGCTCCTATTCAGAGAACGAGTCCCGCATCCGCTCGCTGGTCGACGGGCTGGGCAGCGAGCGCGAAGCGGTCGTCACTCATGCCGAGCGCGTGCGCGCCTCGATCACCGGCGCCCACGAGACACTGAAAGACGAGATCAACGCCGCCAGCGATATCATTCGCGACAGCATTCTCAACGCCTCGACCAAGCTGTCGATGACGATCAACGAATCCGGCGACACGCTGATCGACAGGATCAACGGAAGCTCGATGTCGATCTTCGATTCGGTGGAAGGCCGGCTCGAATCGATCACCGATCGGCTGTCGACGTCGGGCGAGGCCTTCGCCAGCCTGCTCGACACCCGGATCGCCAAGCTGACGGACACCACCGATGGCCTGACACGGTCACTGACCGACCTGCTCGACGACCGCACGAGCGGCATGGTGTCGCTGCTCGGCGGTGCCGCCCGCACACTCAATTCGGAATTCGAAGCCAGCCTCAACGGCATCGAGCGGACGCTTGCCGAACGTGGCCAGGCGCTGATCAGCGAGTTCCAGACCCGCGCCGAGGCGCTCGACACCGGCACGCAGAAGCTCAACGCCGCGCTGGAGGCTCGCGCACGCCAGATCAACGAGACGCTGGTCGAGCGCGCCCGCGAAATCGCCCACACCTTCCAGGATAGCAAGGAGACGCTGTCTGCGATGATCGATCAGGGCAAGACCCAGATCGGCGCCGACATGGCCGACATCATTTCATCGACCTCGACCATGCTTGAAGCCCGCGCCGGCGATTTCGCCGGGCGCATGGAAGCGGCGCGCCATGTCGTATCGCGTTCGTTCGATACGGACATCGAGCGGCTTGCCGATGCTCGCGCCGGCATCGAGGAAGCCGTCGAGAACCACAGCCGCAAGCTTTCCGAAAGCCGCGACCGGATGGCGGCGGCAATGCAGGCCGATCTGGCGAAGTTCGCCGAAGGTCGCGCCGAAATCGACGCAGCGGTGGCTAACCAGGTGCAGAAGCTAGCCGAAGGCCGCGGCCTGATCTCGCGCGCCCTTGAAGAGGATCTGCGCAAGGTCAACGAATCGCGCGCAGCGATCGACGCTTCGCTGGGCAGCCATCTCGAAAGCCTTGAAGAGGGTCGCAACAGGCTTGCCCAGGCCTTGAACGAAGACTCTGGAAAACTCGTGCAAACCCGCACGATAATTGATGAAATGGTTGCCGGGCATGTCGGCAAGCTCGCCGAAGGCCGCAGCATCCTTTCGCGCGCGCTCGAGGCCGACCTCGGCAAGCTGGCAGAGAGTCGCGCCAGCATCGACGGCCTCGTCGGCGGTCAGGTCGAAAAGATCGCCGAGGGTCGCGCCATACTCGCCAGCGCGCTGGAAGCCGACATCGCCGGCATCAATGGCCTCATCGAGGCCCATTCGGCGAAATTGGCGCAAGACCGCAGCGGCCTTTCCCAGTCACTCGATAACGACCTGTCCGACATCAGGAGCCTGATCGCCGATCATTCTGGCAGGCTCGCCGATGACCGCAGCATGCTTTCGAAGACGCTTGAAGACGATCTTGCCAAGCTGGCCGAAAGCCGGTCGAGCATCGATGGGCTGGTTGCCGGCCAGGTCGAGAAGCTGGCCGAAGGCCGCGACATCCTCAAGCGCGCGCTTGAATCGGACCTGAACGCGATCAAGGGCGTCATCGCCAGCCAGTCTGAAAAGCTGGCGGAAGACCGTGGCCAGTTGTCGCGGGCACTGGAGAGCGACCTGCAGGCCGTGCGGGGCGTTGTCTCCGATCACATGAACAAGCTCACCGAAGACCGTTCGACCCTTTCGAAGGCGCTCGAAGACGATCTCGCCAAGTTGGCCGAAAGCCGCTCGAGCATCGATGTGATGGTTGCCGGCCAGATGGAAAAGCTGGCTGAGGGCCGCGATATCCTCAAGCGCGCGCTCGAAGCCGATCTGAGCACCGTCAAGGGCGTTATAGCCAGTCAATCCGAGAAGCTGGCGGAGGATCGCGGTCAGCTGTCACGGGCACTGGAGACCGATCTCGAGACCGTGCGGGGCGTCGTCTCCGAACATATGAACAAGCTCGCCGAGGACCGTTCGGCCCTGTCGAAGGCGCTCGAGGACGATCTCGCCAGGCTGGCAGAAAGCCGGTCGAGCATAGACGGCCTGGTCGCAGGCCAGGTCGAGAAGCTGGCCGAGGGTCGCGACATCCTCAAGCGCGCGCTGGAAGACGATCTTGCCAAGCTGGCCGAAAGCCGCTCGAGCATCGACGGACTGGTTTCCGGCCAGGTCGAGAAGCTGGCCGAAGGCCGCGACATCCTCAAGCGCGCCTTGGAGGCCGATCTCAGCACGATCAGGGGCGCCATCGCCGATCAGTCGCAGCTATTGACCGACAATCGCGCGCAGTTTTCGCGTGCGCTGGAAGCCGATCTCGGCAACGTGAACAGCCTTGTCGCAACCCACGCAGAGAAGCTCGTCCAGGACCGCTCGACCCTGTCGAAGGCGCTCGAGGACGATCTCGCCAAGCTGGCCGAAAGCCGCTCGAGCATCGACGGGCTGGTTGCCGGTCAGGTCGAGAAACTGGCCGAAGGCCGCGACATACTCAGGCGCGCGTTGGAAGCCGATCTGGAGAGGCTTGCAATGAGCCGCAGCGAAGTCGATGAGATCGTCGCCGGTCATGTCGGCAAGCTGAGCGAGGGCCGCGACATGCTGACCCGCGCATTGCAGGACGATCTCTCCAGGCTCGCCGAAACGCGCAAGGATGTCGACCGTTCGCTGTCCGGCCATATCGACCAGATCGCCGCCAGGAGCACCGACATCTCCGATGCGATCGCTGCGGACGTAGAAAAGATCGAGCAGGCGTTCAGCCGGCAGACAGGCATCATTGAAGAGCGCGCCAGCACAATGGAGCGGGCGCTGTCGACGGGTGTCGACAACGTGCGCAGTGTGCTCGAAAGAAGCGCGGTCTTCGTCGCCGGCGCGCTGCGCGAGAAGGTCATGGAAGTTACCAGCGCGCTGCATGAGCAGGCGGGCGCGGCATTCAGCGATGCCGACCGCAAGATCGCCGAGCGCGCCGAGCAGACCTCGGCCGCCCTGCTCGCCAGGGCGGAGGACATCGCCCGCACGTTCGAGGAGGCGGATCGTCGCCTCGCCGCCCGCGCCGAGGATACGTCGAGCGCACTGATTGCCCGCGCCGACGACACGTCGAACACCTTGTTCGCGCGTGCCCAGGAAACGGCCGATCAGCTGGCAGCCCGGGCAAGTGAGATTGCCGGTACCTTCGACGCGGCGGACCACAGGCTGGTCTCTCGCGCCATCGAAACGGCCCAGTCGCTGGCTGCGCGTGCCGGCGACATCCTGCGCAATTTCGAAACGGCCGACGAGCGGCTGGGCGTGCGCATCGGCGAATCCGCCGAAGCTCTCGCGGCACGTGCGTCGGATCTCGGTCGCATTTTCGATGCCGCCGACCAGCAACTTATTTCGCGCATTGCCGAAGGCTCTGAAGCACTTTCGGCCCGTGCGTCCGAGATCGGCCGCATCTTCGAGGAGGCCGATCATCGCCTGGTGGCCCGTATCGCTGACAGCAGCACCGCAATCGGCGAACATGCCGACACCATTGTCGGTGCCTTCACCAGCACCGAGCAGCGGGTTGCCGAACGCGCCAGGCAGACTGGCCAGGAACTCGCCGTCCATGCCCGTGAAATCGAGCAGCTGCTTGCCGGTGCCGACGAACGCCTGGCATCGAGTGCTGCCGCCACTGCGGCCCGCGTCGAGGAGCAGGTCGCCACCGTCGAGAACCGCCTCGCCTACTCCGCCGAGACAATGGGCCAAAAGCTCAACGAACAAGTCTCGGGTGCCGAGGCGCAACTGGTCTCGCGCGCCAACTCGATCGCCGAAACCTTCACCGCGGTCGGCCAGCATATCGGCCAGAGCACCAATGACGCTGCAAAGACCATCGGTGCCAATACTCGCGAGCTCAATACGATGCTTGCGGCACGTTCGGCCGAAATATCGAAAATCCTGGACGAGACGGCACGGCCTCTGGTCGAGCGCTTCGCCCAGGGCGGCTCCGAGCTGCAAAAGAGCATGGAAGAGGTCACCGAACGTGCGACCGAGAAGCTGCGCACTCAAAACGCCGCCCTCGTCGACGCCCTCGCCAGCCGTACGGCCGAAACCCTGTCGGCCGTCGAAGGCGCGCGCTCGACGCTTGCCGACAGCGTTGCCGACCTCATCGGCCGCATGACCACCTCCAGCTCGCAGCTCGGTCAGTTGATCGAGCAGGCGGCGACCAATCTCGGCCAGGTCGACGAACGCCTTACCGGGAGCACGCAAAGCTTCGCGGCGACCACGGAAAAGACCGCGCAGACCTTCGCCAGTTCGGCGCGTCTGGTCGATTCGAACACGACGCGGCTCACCGAGCTGTCGTCGTCGACCTTGCGCGAGGTTGCTTCAATCGCCACCAAGTTCGACGAGCACAGCCGGTTGCTTTCCAGTGCCTCGGACCTGTTGAGCTCGGCCCAGAGCAATCTCGAGCACACGCTCGAAAGGCAATCGTCGCTGGAGGACCTTGCCGTCGGCCTTGTCAAGAAATCGGAAGATCTCGAAAGGGTCATGCGCTCGTTCGAGAATCTGGTCGGCCAGACGCTGCAGAACGCCGAAGGCAAGACGCTGGAATCCGCCGACAAGATCCGCACCGCGATTTCCGAAGTGGTCGATTCGGCAACCAAGCGCTTTGCCGATGCGACCGAGGAGATGCGGCGTACCGCCGGCTCGATCAAGAGCGAGCTCGACCTCACCCGGGCCGAGCTTAAGAAAGGCGTCATCGAGATGCCGGAAGAGGCAAAGGAATCAACCACGGCTATCCGCCGTGCCGTTTCAGAGCAGATCAACGCGCTGAAGGAACTTTCTGAAATCGTTGCGAAATCTGGCCGCAGCGCCGACAGTTCGGAACAGCGCAACCTGCGTCCGGCGCCGCAAGCGCCTGCCGCACGCCCCGCCGAACCGCCACGTCGCCCGGCTCCGGCTCCCGAACAGCGCCGTGCACCGCAGGCGCCTTCGGGCGAGACGGCGCTGCGCGGCACGCTCGACCTCGAACGTCCCGCAGACCAAGCGCCGCGCCAGCGCGATCCCAACGGCCGTACGCCGCAGGGCGGTTGGGTGCGTGATCTCCTGACCGGTGCATCACGCGAAGACGACGCCAAGCCGGCAGCGCCTGCCGAAGCGCCGCGCCCGGCTCCCGCTGCGCGGTCGCCGCTTCATGTCGTGGAATCGCTGAACTCGCTCTCGGTCGATATCGCACGCGCCATCGATCACGATGCCTCGATCGAGCTGTGGAACCGCTACCGGCGCGGCGAGCGCGACGTCTTCACGCGCCGACTTTACACGCTGAAGGGCCAGCAGACGTTCGACGAGATCCGCCGCAAATATCAGTCAGAGGCGGAGTTCCGCGCTGCTGTCGATCGTTACTGCGACGATTTCGAAAAGCTGCTCAAGGACGTGTCGCGCAACGACCGCGACAACATCATGGCGCAGACCTACCTGACGTCGGACACCGGCAAGGTCTACACCATGCTTGCCCATGCCAGCGGCCGTCTGCACTAGAGCCTTTCACGTTTTGATGGAAGCGTAGCCGGCGTTTGCGAAGTAGTTGTTGCATTCGGTTGCCTCGATCGTTTCAACGAGGTGGCCGATGTGGCGCCAAGTGTCCTCGACGGTACGTTTCTGAGCTTGGCGCATCCAGTGTTTGATTTTGGCAAAGGCCTGCTCGATCGGATTGAGGTCTGGGGAGTAGGGCGGTAGGTACCAAAGCCTGGCGCCGGCCGCCTTGATCATCTGCCTGATGGCCGCCGACTTATGACTTCCCAGATTATCCATGACGACGATGTCGCCGGGTTTCAGCACGGTGATGAGCTGCTGCTCGACATAGG
>NZ_JAMYPO010000004.1:0-240182 GCF_040320365.1 Mesorhizobium sp. M0701 | reverse complement strand
GGCTCGGGCTCAACCAGCTCATGAACGCCTTGTGGCCGCGGCTGTCGTTGGCAAAACGCCGGCTCGCGCCGTCGCTCAGCCTGTGGGCGTCGAGATGGTCTTCGATATGTCGATCCCGATGGTATCGTTGGTCATCTTTCACTTGTCCTGTGCTTGTCGTTCGGAGCCGAACTCCGGGTATCCGTTCAGGCCTCAAGGGAAAGACGAGGGCGATCCGACTCTAGCTCGACCCGTCAAACGGTCAGCAATTCCACCGATCCGACCCTCGCCGCTGAGGGAGGGCGGCTACCCTCTCTCAGCGTTCCTTTCTGACCCTTTCGGCAGCGAAAGTCATAAGACAAGCAATTCCAGGAAAAGTGTGAAACGGTTTTCCGCACGGAATTGCGTCAAAACAAAAAGATAGAGCGGTTCGGCGTTTCTGCGAAACGATGAGCCGTTCTAGCGGATCTGCCGCCGGGTCGCCGGTTTTAGCTTGCCGGCCCCGGTCGTCTGCGGACTGCAGGCCGACGCGGCGGACCCGGCTCGGGATCGGTCTTCGCCGCACGTGCCGGCTGCCCATGAGGGGTTTCGATCAGCGTGATCTTCTGCCAGATCTTTCGCGAGAGGTTCGAAGCCAGGTTCTCGATGTCATTGACGCCGTCGATGACCACGGCGTCATTCACCGATTGCGCGAACAGCGCGGCGATCTTGCCGGTGATCGACAGCATTTCGGAGCAGTAGTCGAGATAGCGGGCAAGGTCGGCGGCGTTGGTGATGCGGGCTGGCGAATGCGCAGTCGGCTTGAAACTGGCTGAAAGCGTTGCCGGATCCTTGGTCAGCTGGTGCATGTCGATGACGTGGATCAGCGACCGCAGCCCGTGGAGCTGGCGAAACACCCGCTTGCGCTTGATCCGCTCCTCGGAGCGAATCAGGGCCAGGAAGCCCAGCACCGCGAGGATGATCATGTTGAGGGAGGCTTCGATGCCTTGCACCGACTGGAAGGCATCGTGGTTTCCCGAGATGCGGCCGAGCGGCAGGATTGTGCCGACGAACAGGAACATCAGCGCTCCGACGACGAAGGCGGCGATGATGAGGCCGCGCAGCCACCAGATCGGCGCCTCCAGCGCCTTGGCTGCCTTTGCCAGATCGCGCGACAGCGACACGAGCTCGGCGGCGACGCCGCGCAAGCCTGCATCGGGAAAGCGCTCGGCGACGCGCCCTTCCAGCCGTTCGGCGGTTTCGAGGATCAGTTTCGGATCAAGCGAGCGGTAGCGCATGACGAAATGTCCGATCGGCGCTCAGGGTTCGGCCGGTGCGTTGGTGCGCTTGCCGTAGCGGTTGGGGCCGGGGTCACTTTTGAAAAAAGCCAGGATAAAAAGCAGGACGATGCCGATAATGAGAGAGACCAATGCGTAATAGGTAGGCTTGCCGAAATCATGGAACCGCTTAGCCGTTAGCGCAAAGGTCGACCATGTCGAGACGAACACTGCGATCCATAAGGCGAGCGCCCAGTACTGGCTCGCGGCAGTGCCTAACGGCGTTCGCGCGAACTGGTAGAGCAAGAAGTGTTGAACGATGACCGGCAAGAGGCCAGCCAAAACATAGGCGCTCGGATTCACTCGCCCGGAAAGGCTGAAGAAAAGCCACAGGAATTGAGGTTTGTCAGTCAACCCGGTGCATCCGTTCTTGGAAAGATCAATCGCGCAGCAATTCGTTGATCGATGTCTTGGAACGGGTTCTGGCGTCGACCCGCTTGACGATGACGGCGCAGTAGAGGCTGGGGCCGGGCTCGTTGTTTGGAAAAGGCTTGCCCGGCAGCGAGCCGGCGACGACGACGGAATTAGGCGGCACCTCGCCGTAGAAGATCTCGCCGGTGGCGCGGTCGACGATCTTGGTCGACTGGCCGATGAAGACGCCCATGCCGAGCACCGAGCCTTCGCGAACGATGCAGCCTTCGACCACTTCGGAACGGGCGCCGATGAAACAGTTGTCCTCGATGATGGTTGGGCCGGCCTGCATCGGCTCCAGCACACCGCCGATGCCGACACCGCCCGACAGATGCACATTCTTGCCGATCTGGGCACAGGAGCCGACCGAAGCCCAGGTGTCGACCATGGTGCCGCTGTCGACATAGGCGCCGACATTGACGAAGGACGGCATCAGCACGGCGCTGGGCGCGACATAGGCGGAGCGGCGCACGATCGACGACGGCACGGCGCGGAAGCCCGCCTTCTCGAAATCGACGGCGCTCCAGCCGTCGAATTTCGAGGGCACCTTGTCCCACCATACCGCCTGACCGGGACCACCCTTTATGATCTCCATCGGGGTGAGCCGGAACGACAGCAGCACCGCTTTCTTCAGCCACTGGTTGACGTGCCATTTGCCGTCGGCCTGCCGCTCGGCGACGCGGGCGACGCCCCGGTCGAGCAGGTCGAGCGCCGATTGGATGGCCTCGCGCGTCTCGCCGCGGGTTGCGGTCGAAATCGTGTCGCGTTCCTCGAAGGCGTTCTCGATAATCTCCTCGAGGCTCGCGAGATCGGGCTTCGACATGAATTCGCTCCATTACCAAGCTGTTAAGGGCCGGCGCCTTAACCTGTTTGAAAGTCGCGCGGACCCTATGTGAAGGCTTGGGGAGGGTCAATCGCGGCAGCGTCACGGGACGGCGCAAGTGAATGATTGGACGGGTAAAGCAAATATGACTCCCATGGAAAAGGCGGGATGGACGCCGCTGCCGCATTCGGACGAGGATCTGGAGCGGTCGAAAAGCGTGCCGGACACGCCGCAAACGCGCGCGGAGACATATCGGCTGGCCTGGAACGACCCCGATTTCATGACGCGGCGCGAGTTGCGCGCGGTCAGGCTGCAACTCGAACTGCTGAAGCCGGAGATGATCCTGGCCGAGCGCGGCATCCAATCGACCGTCATCCTGTTCGGCGGCGCGCGCATTCCCGAGCCCGGCGGCGAAGCCTGGGCGGCCAAGAACGAGACGCAGAAGAAGAACCTCGAGCAAAACAGCAAATATTACGAGGAGGCGCGCAAATTCGCCCGCCTCTGCTCACAGCAGTCGGCCACCTCGTACTATCGCGAATTCGTCGTGGTGACCGGCGGCGGGCCGGGCGTCATGGAGGCCGGCAATCGTGGCGCCGACGATGTCGGCGCGCCATCGATCGGTCTCAACATCGTGCTGCCGCACGAGCAGGCGCCAAACGCCTACGTGACGCCGGAACTCTGCTTCAACTTCCACTATTTCGCGGTCCGCAAGATGCATTTCGTCATGCGTGCCAAGGCCGTTGCGGTGTTTCCCGGCGGCTTCGGCACGATGGACGAGTTCTTCGAAACGCTGACCCTGATCCAGACCGGCCGCATGGAACGCGTGCCGGTCATCCTGTTCGGCAAGGCTTTCTGGGCAAGGGCGATCGACCTCGATTTCCTCGCCGAGCAAGGCACGATCACGCCCGGCGACCAGGATATCATCGATTTCGTCGACACTGCCGACGAGGCCTGGGGGATCGTCAGCCGCTTCTATAAACTTTGACATGCAAGCAAGGACTTGAAGCGCGCCGGCTGCCTCAAGCAGGGACTTCCACGATCGCCGTGAGAAAGCCGGCGAGGTCGTCGGTGACGAAGTCCACATCGTCCTCGTTGGCCGGGTCGCGTTCCCAGATTTCCGAGAAGGTCGGCTCGAAATTGCGCGGCACCACCAACACTGTGGTCATGCCCAGCGATTTCGGCACCGACAGGTTGCGGGCAAGATCTTCGAACATCACCGCATTTTGCCCGGTAACGGCGTGGAGTTCGGCAAATTTCTCATAGGATTGCCGCGCCGGCTTGGGGTTCAGTCCGGCTGCGACGATATCGAAAATATCATCGAAATGCTCGAGAATGCCCAACTGCCGCGCGGTGCGTTCGGCATGCCGGCGATCGCCGTTGGTGAAGATGAATTTACGGCCGGGAAGCTGGCGAATGGCGGTGCCTAGGACGGGATCTGGAACCAGCCAGGAATAATCGATGTCGTGGACCTTCTCGAGAAAATCATCGGGGTCGATGCCGTGGCGCGTCATCAATCCGTTCAGCGTCGTGCCATATTCGCGGTAGAGCTCCTTTTGCAGCTTGCGTGCTTCCTCGCGCGGCAGCGTCAGCAATTCTCCGACGTAGGCGGTCATCTTCACATCGATCTGCGAGAACAGATTCGAATGATGCGGATAAAGCGTGTTGTCGAGATCGAACACCCAGTCGGTGACATGGGCAAAGCGGGCGGGGTCGGGAAGCGTGGTCATACGTCCTTATGGCACGAAACGATCTTTCTAACAGGAGGTTTATCCACAACCTATGCGCGCCCTGGGTGGTAAAAATGGCGCCATGATTAAAATCTTAAGCATCGCCGAAAGGTGACATTCAGCGCTTTGCTGGAACCAAGACGGACCAGTGGGAGCAAGCGATGAATCGCATATTTCTAAAGTCTGCCGCCATCGCTTTCGCCTCCGTCGCGGTCTCGCTTTTGCTGACGCTGATCGTCGTGCCGGCAATGGGGTTTCCGATCAACCGCACCATCTGGCTGACATCCACCGTGTGCCCGCTCGCGCTTGCCTGGAGCGTCGGCGCCTATACGTTCTGGCAGGGCGAAAGGTTGCAGACCGCGCATCGCGAGCTCGCCCGCGCCCATGCCCAACTCGCCGCCGCGCACAGGCGCTTGGCGGAAAAGGCGAGCCGCGACGACATGACCGGCATGCTCAACCGCGAAAGTTTCTTTGCCGCTCTCGACGGCTCCCGGCGCAAATCCGATCGCGGGGCATTGCTGATTGTCGATGCCGACCATTTCAAGACCATCAACGACAGCTACGGCCATCTGATCGGCGACGATGCCCTGCTCCTGATCGCAAATGCGATAGAGCGTGGCGTGCGCAGCGGCGACGTGCTTGGCCGCATCGGCGGCGAGGAATTCTGCGCCCTTCTGATTGGTGCCACCGAACACGAGGCCAGGCGCGTCGCCGAGCGCATCCGGCGTGAAGTCGAGCGTATCCGTTTCCGGCCCGTCGACGAACGAACGGTTCCGCTGACAGTCAGTATTGGCGGCATCACCTGCGGCAGAGACGCCGCAGTGTCGGAGCTAATGCGCGCCGCCGACCAGCGGCTCTACGAGGCCAAGCATCGCGGCCGCAATCTGTCGATCATCGACCGCGATATTTCCGAAGCCGCCTGAGCTCGGCCTTAAGCCTTCTGCTGCATTCAACCGCGCCGCTGCCAGACTGTCAAAATCCGAAGATGGCGATGCGGAACAGCAGGGCGGCCGCCGCCAGCGCGACCTGAGCGATGCCAAGGCCAATGGGAGAGCCCCAGCCATACCACTCCATCGCCAGCTTGGCATATTTGAACTCCTCGGCCGGTGTGAGTAGGCCGCGCGTTGGGGTCTGATTCATGTTTCACTCCTTGCAGGCTGCGATAGACCTTGCCTTGCGCCTGATGCAGCATATTACTATAATGGCCGTAATGTTAGGCAGATTGATAGTTAGATGGTCGAAATAAATTCGTCAAGCATGAATCGGGCCGACATGAAGACCGCCATCAGCCTTGCCATTATGGGCTGGCAGGACGCGACGCAGGCTTATGACGAGGCAGTGGGCGATAGGCTTGGGCTGAGTATGGCGGAACGCCATTGCCTGGCGCTGCTCTATGGCGGCCCGCGATCGGCTGGCGAGGTCGCTGCCGCAACAGGGTTGACGCCGGCCGCGGTCACCGCGCTGATCGACCGGCTGGAGGCACGCGGCCTGCTGACACGAACGCGCAGCCTCGAGGACAGGCGCAAGGTGGTCATAGAGGCGACGGAACTCACGCGAGAACTATCGGCGCGCTATTATGGCGCGATCGCGCAGGAGGGGGAAAAGGTGATCGCCACATTCAGCGACACTGAACTCGCCACGATCCTGCGCTTCGTCACGGCGTCACTCGACCTTCAGCGCGACCAGCTGGCCCGGCTGAAGGCCGAGGCTTTGGAAACAGCCGACAGCCTATAGGCTCGCCGGGTCGAGCGCTGGCTCGCCTTTGCGGCGCGCCACGATCGCCGCAAGATCGGCGGTCTCGAAAGCATCACGCAGGGCGGCGAACGACGGCAGCACGAAATAGGCACGCTGGAACTTGTCGATCTCGTAGCCGGTGCGCATCACGGTTTCCAGGTCGAAGGGGACATGGTGCGCCTCACCGCCTTCGACCGCGAACTGAAGCTCCGTGAAGGATGACATAAGCCCGGCGCCGAAAGCCTTCAGCGGCTGGCCCGGCTCGCGTATCAGCCCGTATTCGACGGTGTACCAGTAAAGCCTGGTGATCATCTCGTCGCCGCCGAGCGCAATCACGCTGTCGGCCTTCTTGCCATACATCTGCATGAAATCGGCAAAGACCGGCTGCGTCAGGATCGGCACGTGACCGAAGAAATCGTGGAACATGTCGGGCTCGACAATGTAGTCGAGCTCCTTTTGGGTTCGCAGCCAGTTGGTGACTGGGAACCGGCGGTTGGCGAGGTGGTCGAAGAACGGCGCGGCGGGAATGAGCCCCGGCACGGCGACGATCTCCCAGCCTGTGAACTTGCGCAGCTTCTCGCTGACCGCACCGAAATCCGGGATCTTATCGAGAAGACCGAGTGCCGCGACGCCGTCGAGGTAGGAGTGGTGGGCGAGCTTCCTGGTCAGCTTCGTCTGGCGGTCGCACAGCGTACGCCACACCGCCTGTTCTTCGTCGCTATAATTGTAGCCTTGCGCCACGGTGAAATCGGCACGGCAGACCGAATAATCGCCGCGAAGGCCTCGCGCCGCGCATTCGCGGGCATAGTCGGCAACGTTCATTGTCATGGCTTGCTCTCCCTGGAAATCATGATCAGCGGATTGCCGGAAATTCTAGCGGGATGGCGCGAGGCAAATCAGCTTTGATGGTGGCTCAAATGCGGGGTTGGAGGTAAAAGACTCCACGATCGAGCTTTGGGAGAGTGAAAATGCCTCAGTTTGATGAATTCGAGATCAAGATGCTCGACATCCTGCAGCGCGACGGGCGCAAGCCGGTCTCCGAATTGGCGCAGGAGATTGGGCTGTCGACGACACCTTGCGCGCGGCGCTTCGAGGCCCTTCAGCAGGCGGGCATCATAAAGGGCTTTGCTGCGGTGCTCAGCCGCCGCGCCGTCGGGCTGATGGTCGAAGTGTTCATCCAGGTGCGCCTCGTAACCCACAGCGACGGCTCACCCGAAACCTTTATCGCCGCCGTGCAGCGCATGGACGAGGTGTCGTCGTGCTGGACGATGACTGGAGACTACGATTTCCTGCTGCATGTCATGGTGCCGTCGGTCGACGAGCTCAATGCCTTCGTCATGCACCGGCTGATGCGGCTCGAAGGCGTGCGCGACGTACACACACAGCTTGTGCTGCAGAACATCAAGGGGCCCGGCCATGTCCCGCTTGCACATCTCAGACGATAGGCATTTCTGCGGAAAAGCTGCACACAAACTGCTGAAGCGAGCCAATCTCCGGAACTAGATCGCCGACTACGACATGCGGACCGCCATTGCATAAGGCCCGCCATGAAAATCGTCCTGATCAACCCGCCGCATACCGCCATCGGCAGCCGTGTGCCGGACGACCATCTGCCGCCGCTCGGTTTGCTGGCACTGGGCGGTCCGCTGATCGACGCGGGACACGAGGTGCGGCTCGTCGATGCCGAATTCGGGCCGATGCCGCTTGCCACGCTGGTCCGGGACGCCTTGAGCGATCATCCCGACTGCATTCTGATCGGCCATTCCGGCTCGACCTCTGCGCATCCGACAGCCCTGCTGATCGCCGGCATGGTCAAGCACATCGATCCGGCGACAATCCTGATTTATGGCGGCGTGTTTCCGACCTATCACTGGCGCGACATACTGGCCGAAACGGATGCCTTCGACGTCATCGTTCGTGGCGAGGGCGAGGCGACCATCGTCGCGCTGGCCGAAGCGCTGGAGAAACGCAAGCCGCTCTCGGCTGTGGCGGGGATCGCTTTTGCTGACGATGTGCGCCGTCCTTTTGCCACCCGGCCGGCAAGGACGATCGCCAATTTCGACGATTACCGCATCGGCTGGGAACTGATCGACTTCAGTCGCTACAGCTATTGGGGCGGCAAGCGCGCAGTAGTCATGCAGTTCTCGCGAGGCTGTCCGCATCTGTGCAACTATTGCGGCCAGCGCGGCTTCTGGACGCGCTGGCGGCACCGCGACCCCGGGAAGTTCGCGCGGGAGATTGCCTGGCTATACCGCGAGCATGGCGTCGAGCTGATCAACCTTGCCGACGAGAACCCGACGTCGTCCAAAAAAGCCTGGCGCGCCTTTCTCGATGCGATGATCGCCGAGAATGTGCCGGTGCTGATCGTCGGCTCCACCCGCGCCGACGACATCGTCCGCGACGCCGACAGCCTGCATCTCTATCGCCAGGCCGGCGTCATCCGCTGGCTGCTTGGCATGGAAAATACCGACGAGCAGACGCTTGCATTGATCCGCAAGGGCGGCAGCACCTCGTCCGACCGCGAGGCGATACGGCTGCTGCGCCTCAACGGCATCTTGTCGATGGCGACCTGGGTGGCCGGTTTCGAGGACGAAAGTTTGCGCGACCTCTGGCGCGGCTTCCGCCAGCTGATCGCTTATGACCCCGACCAGATCCAGGCGCTCTATGTAACGCCCCACCGCTGGACGCCGTTCTTCAGGATTGCCAGGGACCGCAAGGTGATCCAACTGGACGCCCGCCTGTGGGACTACAAGCACCAGGTGCTGCGGATGACGCGCCTCAAGCCGTGGATGTTGTTCTTCGCCGTCAAGCTGATCGAACTGGCCGTGCAGTCGCGGCCCAAGGCGCTGGCGCGCATCCTGTTCCACAAGGATCCGGAGCAACGGCATTCGATGCGCTGGTACACCAAAATGGGCCGCCGCGTCTGGTTCCGCGAAGTCGGGGGCTTTCTGGTCCGCGACCGCCGCCTGAAAAATGGCACAGCGTTCGCCGAATTCTGGGGCGCGCCGCAAGACGAGGAAGAAGAATCGATGGTTGTCGAACGCCTGTCGCGTCAGTCCGTGACCGCTATTTCGCCAAACGCTTGAGCCCCTCAGACACCCGGCCTCACGGCACGATCAGCGTGCCGGCGCCGTGTTCGGTGAACAGCTCGAGCAGCACCGCATGCGGCGTCTTGCCGTTGAGGATGACGACGCCTGCGACGCCGCGCTCGATTGCCTCGATGCAGGTCTCGACTTTGGGGATCATGCCGCCCGAGACAGTGCCGTCCTTGATCAGGGCCTTGGCCTCGGCCACGGTCAACTCGTCGATCAGCTTCTTGTCTTTATCGAGCACGCCGGGCACGTCGGTAAGGAACAGCAGGCGCGTCGCCTGGCAGGCGCCGGCGATGGCGCCGGCAAAAGTGTCGGCGTTGATGTTGTAGGTATGGCCGTCGCGGCCGGGCGCCACCGGCGCCAGCACCGGGATCATTTCGGATCGTGCCAGGAGGTCGAGCAATGTGCGGTCGACCTCGACAGGCTCACCAACGAAGCCCAGGTCGAGCACCCGCTCGATGTTGGAATCCGGATCGATCATGGTCTTGCGCGCCTTTTCGGCAAACACCATGTTGCCGTCCTTGCCGCACAGCCCGATCGCCCACTCGCCCTCGGCATTGATCAGCGCGACGATCTCCTTGTTGATCGACCCGGCCAGCACCATCTCGACAATCTCGACGGTCTTCTGGTCGGTGACGCGCAAGCCGCCCTCGAATTTGGATTCGATGCCCATCTTGCTGAGCATGGCGCCGATCTGCGGCCCGCCGCCATGCACGACAATCGGGTTGACGCCGGATTGTTTCAAAAGTGCGATGTCGCGGGCGAAAGCCTTGCCGAGCGCGATGTCGCCCATCGCGTGGCCGCCATATTTCACCACGACCGTCTTGTTCTCGTAGCGCTGCATATAGGGCAGCGCCCTTGAAAGCAGCGCGGCCTGCATTTCGGCGGTGGCGGCGACATCCGTCATCGGCGTGGTTCCCAGCTTGGCATGAACGGCGGCGTCTTAGCGGGAATTGGACGAGGGGGCAAACGGCTTTGCTGTCACGATCGATCAAATCACCGCCTATGCCGGCCGCAGCAGCGGCGCCCGTCGGCCCAGCCAGCCCGAGATCCTTTCCATCTGCGCGGCGAACGACAAAAGCGTTTCCTCGTCGCCGGGGCGGCCGGCGGCCTGGACGCCGAGCGGCAGGCCGGCATCGGTGACGTAAACCGGAAGCGTGATCGACGGTTGCCCGCTGACGTTCTGGATCGCCGGCCAGTGGGTGAACCACAGGCTCTTGTCCATCAGCTGGCCGAATAGCGGCTTGAACTTCAGCAGACCGGCGAGGCGCAGTCTGTCCAGGACATTCTCGATGAATTCGTCGGCGCCTTTCGGGTCCATGGTGCCGCAGGCGAGCGGCGGGTGCGCGATGACAGGCATCAGCACCGCATCATAGTGCGCGGTTTCGGTGATAAGCCGGCGCGAGGTTGCGTGCAGCCGCTGCAGGCCGGCATAGATTTCGCCGGCCGAGAGAATTTCACCGAACCGGCTCATCACGCGCGTGGCGCGTTCGATGTCGCCTGAAATGGAGCGGCCGACGCGCAACGTTTCGCCGCGCATCGTGCCGGCCACCGCCGCGGCGACGGTTCTGGCGAAATCGGCGATGAAATCGCGATCGATATAGGGCAGGTCGATCTCCTCGACGCTGTGCCCGCCTTCGCGCGCCAGCGCAATCGCCGCATCCAGAGCTTTCAACGTCTCTTCCGATATCGGCAAGCCGAGCGGCGATTTTCGATAGAAGGCGAGCTTGAGCTTGCCCGGATCGCGCCCGGCGGCCGCAGCGAAACTGCCGTTCGGCAACGGTGCCGCGTAGGGCGACAGCGGGTCGGGCCCGTGGGTCAGGTCGAGCAGCAGGGCCGTATCGCGCACCGAGCGGGCCAACGCATGGTCGACGACGAAGCCATACCAGCTTTCGGTGACGAGCGGCGTCAAGGGTACGCGGCCGCGCGAGGTTTTCAGCCCGACCAGCCCGGTACAAGCGGCAGGCACCCTGATCGAGCCGCCGCCATCCGAGGCATGTGCCACCGGCACGACGCCGGCCGCGACCAGCGCCGCCGCACCGCCCGAGGAACCGCCGGTCGTGTGCGCGGTATTCCATGGATTGCGGGTGACGCCGTAAGCCACCGACTCCGTCACCAGCCTCAGCCCGTGTTCGGGTGCGGTGCTGGTGGCGATCGGGATCAGGCCGGCGGCCAGATAGCGTTCCGTCATCACCGAGCTGAAATCGGGGGTGAAGGCCGGGATGCGGCTGCCGCCATGCGTCGGCACGCCCTTCATAGCGATGCCAAGATCCTTCAGCGCAAAGGGCACTCCGGCAAGCGGCAGCTTGCGGTCAACGGTTTTCGCTCGCGCCCGCGCCGCCTCAAAAAGCGGTTCGGCGATTGCGTTGATCTCCGGCAGGGTGGCCTCGGCCCGGGCGATCGCCGCATCGACGAGATCTTGCGGTGTGATCTCTCCCTTGTGCACGAGTGCGGCCTGGCCGGTTGCGTCATGCTCCCACAGAACCCGCTCGATCGACATGGTCGCCCTCCCGCTCATTGCAAGCTAGCGGGCTGCGATTTCATTGGCAATCGACGCTGGCGCTGCCGGTGCGCAAGACCATTTCAGTCGTTGCAAATACATTGCAATTGCCTAATTTGGCGGCGGATGACGCCGCAGGACATCAGCAACCTGATTGTCCGGACTTCGATGAAGGACCGGGCTGCGTTCGATCTGCTCTACCGGCAGACCAGCGCGAAACTTTTCGGCGTCTGCCTTCGTGTATTGAAGGATCGGGGAGATGCAGAAGAGGCGCTTCAAGAGGTCTTCGTCAAGATATGGACGAAGGCGGACCGTTTCGCCGTTTCGGATCTGAGCCCGATCTCCTGGCTGGTGGCCATTGCGCGCAATCATGCGATCGATCGGATCAGGGCGCGGCGAGAGCCTGCCGCCTATATCGATGCCGCGCTCGACGTGGCCGATCCGGCGCCGGGGCCGGAGGCCATGGCCGTGGCGGGCGGTGAGTCCGAACGCATCTACCATTGTCTCAAGGAATTGGAGAAGGACCGGGCGGCGGCCGTCCGGGGCGCCTATCTGGATGGCAAAAGCTATGCCGAACTGGCGGAGCGCTATGGCGTACCGCTGAACACGATGCGGACCTGGCTGCGGCGCAGCCTGTTGAAACTGAGAGAATGCCTGGAAAGATGACGCTGGCTGACGACAATGGACCGGAACGTGGGGGCGACGACCTGTTCGCCGCCGAATACGTTCTTGGCGTTCTGGCCGCCGATGAACGCGAGATCGCGTCGCGCCGCATCGATGCGGACGCCGCCTTCGCGCGCCTTATCGATGCGTGGGAGGCGCATCTTTCGCCGATGGCCGCCGCCTATCCGGAGACAGAGCCTCCGATCAGGGTCAAGGAAGCATTGGACCGCCGGCTGTTCGCTGCAGAGCCGCGCGCCGGCCTGTGGTCGAGCCTTGGCTTCTGGCGCGGTCTTGCCGCCGCCGCCATTGCGGCGCTGGCGATCTACATCGCCGTGCCTTACTTCCGCCCGTCCACCGAACCGCCGCAGGCGCGGCTTGTCGCCTCGCTGGCGGCCGAAGGCAGCGACGTCAAATATCTCGTCGTCTACGATGCCGCCCGTCACGAGGTCGGTCTTTCCCACGTTTCCGGCGAGCGGGCCGCCGGCAAGGACTTCGAGCTGTGGATGATCGAAGGCAAGAAGGCGCCGGTGTCGATGGGCGTCATCCCGGCCGGTGCGACCGCGCATTTGCCCATCCCGCCCGCCGTCCAGGAGAAATTGGCGCAAGGCGCCGTGCTTGCGGTCAGCGTTGAGCCTGCCGGCGGTTCACCGACCGGCCAGCCGACTGGACCGGTGGTCGCAGCGGGCGATCTGAAGAGCATCTGACCGCTTCTCATCTCCGGAAGCAGACCTGAAATCTATCTCCCGCGATTTAAACGCCTGCAAAGCTTGTTAGCGGCTGTCGATCCGCGCCGGGCAAATTGCAGCGACAAATATTTTTTTGCGGAGAGGGCGAAACTCCAGCATTTCTATCGCGTATCTCCTTGCGTTCCCAAATGAGGGGAACGATAACCAGAGGAGATTGAAATCATGCGTAAATTCGCCACCCTTTTGCTTGCCGGCACGGTCGCCATTTCCGCGCTCGCCACCATTGCCTATGCTCAAAATCCGATGGTCGGCGGCGCCGCCATGTATGCCCAGAAAAACATCGTCGAAAATGCTGTCAACTCGAAGGACCACACGACGCTGGTCGCTGCCGTCAAGGCAGGCGGCCTGGTCGATACGCTGCAAAGCGCTGGCCCCTTCACTGTGTTCGCGCCGACCAACGAGGCCTTTGCGGCACTTCCAGCCGGCACGGTGGAGACGCTGCTCAGGCCTGAAAACAAGGACAAGCTCGTCAAGATCCTGACTTGCCATGTCATCGGCGCCAAAGCGATGGCCGCCGACGTCGCCAAGATGGTCAAGAACGACGGCGGCACCCACAGGGTCAAGACGGTCGGTGGTTGCGAACTGTCGCTCAAGGCCGACGGCGGCAAGGTCACCGTGACCGACGAGAACGGCAACGTCGCCAATGTGACGATCGCCGATGTCGAGCAGTCCAACGGCGTCATCCACGTCGTCGACAAGGTTCTCCTGCCGAAGATGTAACAAACGCACGCTGCCGGCGAAGATATCGCTAAGGGCCTCCCTGCGCACACTCCGCGCCGTTCACGCAAGATGTGGATAGGCGCGGAGTCCCGCTTTGAGGACAGCGATCGTCACCGGCTTTTGATTTCCGTGTGGCGGTCGAATTTGGCACAAGCAATGACAGGAGGAATGGCCATGAACCGTCGCGAGCTTCTTTTGAATGGTGCGGCAGCCATTGGCGTTGTCGCAGGCGCCACCGCGCTGCGCATGGGCGGAGCCCAGGATGCACGCGCGGCTGAGACTTTCGAGGTTACCAAGACCGAAGCCGAGTGGCGCGCCATCCTGTCCGACGCGGCCTTCAATGTGCTGCGCAAGGAGGGCACGGAATACCCGGGCACCAGTCCGCTGCTCAACGAGCACCGCAAAGGCATCTTCGCTTGCGCCGGCTGCGGCCTGCCGGTCTATTCGTCAGAGACCAAGTTCGATTCCGGCACAGGCTGGCCGAGCTTCTGGCAGGAAATCCCGAAGTCCGTCGGCAAGACCGTGGACAGGTCTTTGGGCATGACCCGCACGGAGGTCCATTGTCGCCGCTGCGGCGGCCATCTCGGCCACGTATTCGACGACGGTCCGCCGCCGACCGGGTTGCGACACTGCATCAATGGCGTTGCCTTGACCTTCAAGCCGGCGACGGCGTGAGGACGGCTGCGACCCTGACTTTGTCGGAGCGCGAGAGGACTTCGTAATGGTTGATTTTGCGCATGACCCCGAAAATCGCTTTTCGGGGTCATGCGCGAGGGCGCCAGGCGGGGGATCCAGCGCGCCTCAATGGCCTACGCCACCGCCGCCCTGAGCGGCTGGCTTGCGGATCACCAGGGTGAAGAGCCCAAGCGTCGCGAACAAAACCGTCAGCATGAAGAATACGTCCATGAACGACAGCAGCGACGCCTGCTGCTGGACCATGCCTGACAGTTTGGAGATGGCCGCCTTGGAGGCGTCGAGCCCGGCGGTCTGCTCGAAGTTGAGCGTCATGTTCTGCAGCTTCTGCTGTGCAGCGGCACTTCCCCATTGCACGTGCTCGGAGAGCCTGGCGTAGTGGAAGGCATTGCGGTCGATCAGCACGGTGTTGATGACTGCCAGGCCGACGGCGCCGCCGAGATTGCGGGTCAGGTTGAACAGGCCAGACGCATTCTTCAGCCGCTCCGGCGGCAAGGTTCCGAGCGCAATGTTGTTGATCGGCACCATGCAAAGCATCATCGAGCAGCCGCGCAGGATCTGCGGGATCAGCAGTTCATAGAAATCCCAGTCGGCGGTGAGATGCGTCATCCACCAGGTCCCCGTGGCGAAGCCGAAGAAGCCGATCATCATCATGATGCGCGGGTCCATCTTGTTCGACAGGATGCCGGAGATCGGCGCAGTGAAGAACATGGCTAGGCCGCTGACGAACAGCGCCTCGCCGATCATCATCGAATCGTAGCCGCGGATCCGCCCCAGGAACACCGGATAAAGATAGGTCAGACCGTAGAGGCCGATGCCGACGACGAAGGAGAACAGCGAGCCGAAGGCAAAATTGATATTGCTGAAAGCCCTCAGATCGACAATCGGCTCCTCGGCGGTGAACACGCGCCAGAAGAACAGCACCGCGCCGAAGGTCATGATGACGGCGCAGATGAACACCGCCTGATCCTGCAGCCAGTCGTTGTTGGGACCTTCCTCCAGCACATATTCCATGCAGCCCAGGAAGGCGGCCATGCCGGCAAGCCCCCACCAGTCGAACTTGCTGAACAGCTTGAGATTGGGTTTGTCGAAGTCGATCAGCGACCAGGCGGCCGTCGTCACCAGAATGCCGGGCACGACGTTGACCAGGAACAGCCAGTGCCAGGACATGGCATGGCTGATATAGCCGCCGACGGTCGGGCCGATGGTTGGCGCCAGCGTCGCTACCAGGCCGATCATCGGCGAGACGATGGCGCGACGCGACGGCGGGAAGATGGTGAAGGCGGCTGCAAAGACGCTCGGGATCATGCCGCCGCCGATGAAGCCCTGCACGGCGCGGTAGACGATCATCTGGTCGATATTGGTTGCGGTCGCCGCCAGCGCGCTGGCCGCGGTGAAACCTGCCGCCGAGATTGTGAACAGCACCCGCGTCGACAGCATCCGGCTGAGGAAGCCCGACAGCGGGATCATCACCACCTCGGCAATCAGATACGCCGTCTGCACCCACGGAATCTCGTCCGAACTGGCGCTCAGCCCCGCCTGGATCTCGGCCAGCGAGGCCGAGACGATCTGGATGTCCAGGATGGCCATGAACATGCCGAACACCATTGCCAGGAAGGCGATGACGCGGCGTGTCGAGATGTGGTCAACCGGCGCCGGCATGGCTGGCGTCGGCGCCGATCCTGCAGTTAGGGTTGCGGTCGCCATGACCTTTGCTCCCGGTTCCGCTTTACTTCGATGCCGCAGGCGCCGTGCGGCTGTCGACGGCGACGACGACGCTCAGGCCGGCGCGCAGCTTGCCCGTCTTCAGCACATCCGCGGGCACGTCGATGCGAACCGGAACACGCTGCACCACCTTGGTGAAATTGCCTGTGGCGTTCTCCGGCGGCAGCAGCGAGAACACTGCTCCCGAAGCCGGGGCCAGCGACGACACGATACCCTCGATGTCCTGACCGTCGATCGCGTCGACCGACACTCTGACCTTTTCACCAGGCACCAGCCGGGCAAGCTGGGTCTCCTTGAAGTTGGCGACGATGTAGAGCTTGTCCATTGGCACGATGACGGCGAGCTTCTGTCCGGGGCTGATCAGGTCGCCCTGCTCGACCGAGCGGTTGCCGACCACGCCGTCATAGGGTGCGCGCAGCACGGTGAAGGACAGATCCCGCACCGCCTTGTCGTGGGCAAGCTGCAGCGAGGCCAGCGTGCTTGCCGATTCCGCCCGCTGCGCCTGGAGCACGCCGATATTCGCCTGAGCCGCCGCGATCTGCGCGTCGGCGCCGGCTAGTGCGGCATTGGCTTGCTCGACCGCCGTCTGGGCATCGTCCAACTGGGCCTGAGTACCGACGCGGGTCTTGAGCAACTGGGCGGCACGAACCTGAGCTCGCTTCGCATTATCGGCCGCGGCCTGGTCGGCGGTCTTCTGCGCCTGCGCCTGCTTGAGCGAGGCGCGCGCCGCCTCGGTCTGGGCATCGATGCGGTCGAGCGTCTTGCTCAACGTGGCGATCTGCGCCTCGGCCTGGGCAACGGCTATCTTGTAGTCGCCGTCATCGACAATCAGCAGCGGGTCGCCGGCCTTCACCTGCTGGTTCTCGGTCACTTTGACCTGATCGACATAACCCGAGATTTTTGGCGAGATGAACGCCGTGTCGGCCTGGACATAGGCGTCGTCGGTCGTGATCATGAAGCGCCCGTCGGTCCAGTAATCATAGCCATACCAGGCGCCGGCGCCCAGCAGGGCCAGGCCGATGATGGGCAGCAACATCGAGCGCATCGAGCGCTTCTTCTTGGCGGGAGCCAGCGGGGTGACGTCGGCGGGCTTGAGAGGGGCTTCCGGCGCTTCGATCGCAGGCTGGACCTTGGCACTGGGGAACGGGCGGACTTCGGCACTGGTGGGCGCGTTCGAGGACATGATATCTCTCTAAATTAACTGGCGCTGAATTTCGTCAGACTGAACCGTTCGGTTCGATCTCGACGTTGACTTAGCGCTTAAAGAGGCCCATATCAAGAGCAATCGAACCGGATGGTTCGAATTATTTTACGAGGTGTGACATTATGGCCGAAGCCCCCAAGGCCGCTCCTTTGCCTGATTCAGGCCCATTGCCCAGCGCCGGCAAGGACCAGTGCGATCTGCTGGACAGTCTGCCGCGCGGCCGCCCGGCCGCGGGGCAAGACCCGGTCAAGCGCAGCCAGATCATCGAGGGTGCGCGCCGTGTCTTCATCGACAAGGGCTTCGAAGCCGCGTCGATGAACGACATTACGCGCGAGGCCGGCGTGTCCAAGGGCACCATCTATGTCTACTTCGCCAATAAGGAAGAGCTGTTCGAAGCGCTGATCGAGGAAGAGCGCGGCACGATTTTCAAGAACATGTATGAAGTGCTCGACCAGATTGGCGACCTTCGCCAGACGCTGGTGAAGTTCGGCGTCGTGCTGTCCATGAAGATCACTTCGGCGAGGGTCATCCTGGCGCAGCGGACGGTGATCGGCGCGTCGGAACGCATTCCGGAGCTTGGTGCCCGGTTCTACGAACGCGGCCCGAAGCGTGGCCATGACAGGGTCGTCGTTTTCCTCAACATGGCTATCGAACGCGGCCTGCTGAAGATCGACGACGTCGAACTTGCCGCCTATCAGTTCACCGAGCTGTGTCTGGCCGGTCTTTTCCGCCAGTGCATATTCGCCTATCGCACCAAGGCGCCAAGTGCGGCCGAGATCGAACACATCGTCAGGTCGGGCGTCGACGTGTTCCTGAAGGCCTACGGCACCGAACAGCTGGCAGAGCAGGAACGGGCCTCCAGCCCCGCCTGACAGGCTGCCAGGGTCGGTGGCCTATCCGCCATTGGCGGCGAGCACGATCGCCGCACGCAATTCCTCGAGGCCCTCGCTCTTTTCCGACGACGTGGCGAGCACGAAGGGAAATGCCGCCGGGCGTTTCTTGATCTTCTGGAGCGTTTCCTCGATCAGCCGCGGTACCCCCGCCGCTTTGATCTTGTCGGTCTTGGTCAGCACGATCTGATACGACACCGCCGCCTTGTCGAGCAGCGACAGCACCTCGTCGTCCTTGGCCTTGATGCCATGGCGGGCATCGACCAGCACGTAGACGCGCTTCAGCGTCACCCGGCCCTTGAGATAGTCGAACACGAGCTTCGTCCACTCGTCGACCTTTTCCTTCGGTGCCGTGGCGTAGCCATAGCCTGGCATGTCGACCAGCGCCATCGGCGGCAGATCGGCGCCTTCTCCCGAAAATCCGCCAGGCACGAAATAGTTGAGCTCTTGCGTGCGGCCCGGCGTGTTGGAGGTGCGCGCCAGCCCCTTTTGGTTGACCAGCGCGTTGATCAGCGACGATTTGCCGACATTGGAGCGGCCGGCAAAGGCGATCTCGGGCGGTCCCTCCGGCGGCAGGAATTTCATCGCCGGCACGCCGCGGATGAAGATCCAGGCTCGCGTGAACAATTCGATACCGATCGTGGTCTTGTTCAACGCGTTCAAACCGCTGCCTCCAGAAGAAAAATGTTGCTGCCACGAATGGCATCGAGATTGCGGCTGATCTTTTCCACCGGCCAGTGCCACCACGCTAGCGCCAGCAGCCGCCGGATGGTCCTGTCATCGAAGCGCATCTTCACCACTTTGGCCGGATTACCGGCGACAATTGCATAGGCTGGCACATCGTGCGTCACCACCGACTTTGCCGCGACGATAGCGCCGTCGCCGATTTTCACGCCCGGCAGCATCACCGCTTCCATGCCGATCCAGACGTCGTTGCCGACGATTGTGTCGCCACGCACCTCCTTCGACCATGTCGCCGGGTCGAAACCTTCCTCCCAGCCGTGACCAAAGATGTTGAACGGATAGGTCGAAAAGCCGGACATGGCGTGATTGGCGCCGTTCATGATAAAGCGCGCACCCTCGGCAATGGCGCAGAACTTGCCGATGACTAGCCTGTCGCCGATGAACGGATAATGATGCAGCACGCATTTTTCGGCGAATTTGTCGGGTCCGTCAGGGTCGTCATAATAGGTGAAGTCGCCGATCTCGATATTCGGCGCCGTCACCAGCGGTTTCAGAAAGCCGACGCGTGTGTGCAACGGGATCGGATGCTTGATCGATGGATTGGGTCCGGTCATATCGAGCTCCGTCGAGCAACTGCCAGCCAGGTCAAAATAGCGCGATCCGTCCGGCAGTACCAATCGCTTAATCCAGACCGGCAGCCTGTGCAAAAAGCCCCGGACGAACCGGGGCTTTCTGGTTTCGCACTATCGGAGCGCCGGCTATTCCGCCGGCGACGGTTTCTTGCGGAACAGCGCGACCAGATTGTCCCACAATTCGATCTTGGCGCCCTGCCGCTTCATGATCACGCCCTGCTGCAGGATCGACAGCGTGTTGTTCCAGGCCCAGTAGATGACGAGGCCGGCCGGAAAACCCGCCATCATGAAGGTGAAGATCACGGGCATCCAGGTGAAGATCGCCGCCTGCGTCGGGTCCGGCGGCGTCGGGTTCATGCGCATCTGCAGGAACATCGTCACGCCCATGATCAGCGGCCAGACGCCGATCATCAGCATGTGCGGCAAGGTAACGGGGATCAGCCCGAACAGGTTGAAAATCGACGTCGGGTCCGGCGCCGCCAGATCCTGGATCCAGCCGAAGAACGGCGCGTGCCGCATCTCGATGGTGATGTAGAGCACCTTGTAGAGCGAAAAGAACACCGGGATCTGCAATGCCACCGGCCAGCAGCCGGCGAGCGGATTGATCTTCTCGGTCTTGTAGAGCTCCATCATCGCCTGCTGCTGCTTCATCTTGTCGTCCGCGTATTTCTCGCGGATCTCGAGCATCTTGGGCTGCACCTTCTTCATGTTCGCCATCGACGCATAGGACTTGTTGGCGAGCGGGAAGAACAGCGCCTTGACAATGACGGTGGTGGCGAGGATCGCCAGACCGAAATTGCCGAAGAATTTGTAAAGCGTGTCGATCAGCGAGAACATCGGCTGAGTTATGAACCAGAACCAGCCCCAATCGATCAGCTTTTCGAAAAGCCTTATCTTGCGATCTTTCTCGTAAGCATTGATCTTGTTGACTTCCTTTGCGCCGGCAAAGATCTCCGATTCAATGGTCTTGGATTCGCCGGGCTGCAGCGCAATCGCGTCCGTGCGGAAGTCGGCTTGATAGCGATGACGGCCGTCCTCGTAATAAGCGAAGTTTGGCTGAAACTCCTGCGCCTCTGTCGGCACCAGCGTCGCCGCCCAGTATTTGTCGGTGATGCCCAGCCAACCGTCCTTGGACTTGCTCGGTGTGTACTGCTTGTTTTTCTCGAGATCGGCGTATTTGTGTTCCTGCAGGCCTTCGCTGCCGGTGACGCCGATCAGGCCTTCGTGCAACACATAGATGCTGGCGACCGCCGGCTTGTCGAAGCGGGTGATGCGGCCGTAATTGAACAGCGAGACAGGGCTGCTACCGGAATTCTGCACGGTGTCGGAAACGGTGAACATGTAGTCGTTGTCGACCGAGAATGTGCGTTTGAAAGTCAGGCCCTTGTCGTTGGTGAAGGTGAGCGTCACTGGTGTAGCCGGCGTTAGCGTCGGATTGCCGTCGACGTTCCAAACGGTCTTGGGTCCCGGCAGCGTTCCCGCCTTGTCTTCGCCAACAAAGCCGATCTCGGCGAAATATCCGTTCGGCAGCGACTCAGGATTGAGCAGCGCGATCTTGGGTGAGTTTTTGTCGACCGTCTCCGTGTAGTGCTTGAGCTTGAGATCATCGAGACGCGCGCCGGTGAGGTTGATCGAGCCTTCGAGGCTCGGCGTGTCGATCTTGACGCGGCTGGTCGAGGCAATCGCCTGCTCCCGGCCGGCCGGCGTCACCGCGTTGCCGCCAGGCGCGTTCGGAATGGTGCCCGGCTGCACCGGTGTTTCGCTGGCGCCCGGGCTGGTGCCTTGGGCGGCCTTCTTCTGCTCCGCCACGCGCTGCTCTTCGATGCGGGCGGCTTCGCGCTGCATCTCGCTGCGCGGCATCACATACAAATATTGCCAAAGCGCCAGGATCAGCACCGACAGTGCGATGGTGATGAAGAAGTTGCGGTTGTTTTCCATCGAAGCCCTTGGCCTATCGTGTTCCACGCAATCTGCGGGAGAGTTCGGCCTTCAACTGGCCGAACGGAGTGGTAAGCACGTCTTCGCGCCCGACAATGACATAATCATTGCCTGGCGCCATGTCATCCGCGGCATGTGTGCGCACGGCCTCTCTGAGCCGCCGCCGGATGCGGTTGCGAACGACGGCGTTGCCGACCTTCCTGGTGACGGTGTAGCCGACGCGCGGCGCCTCGCTGTCGCCGCGGCCCAGGACCTCGACGAGGAAAAGCCGCCCGCGGCGCTTTTCGCCGCGGCGGACAGCCAGGAATTCCGCGCGCTTCAGAAGCCGCTTGGGATGGGCACCCGTTGGCTTGCCGGTTGCGGGCAACGATCTTGTCTCTCGCTTGGTGCTCAGGCGCTGAGACGCTTGCGGCCGCGGTTGCGGCGGGCTGCGACGACGCCGCGGCCACCTTTGGTGGCCATGCGGGCGCGGAAACCGTGCCTGCGTTTGCGGACGAGTTTGGACGGCTGGTAAGTACGCTTCATTTGTTTAAATACCGCGGGGTGCGGCCCTTCTTGATTCTGTCACTTTGTAACAGGAGCTTTGCCGGGCCGGTTTTGGCGCGATCGAAACCGCGCCGGGACGAATGGCCCGAGCGTGAGCGGGCTTATAGAAAGAAGGGTTTTGGAAGTCAATCCAGCGTGTCGGGCCGGCATTGTCGGACCGGCATCGAAGTCTTGCGGCCCTTTGTCCGGCTTCGACCAAGGATGAATTTGGCAAAAAAGCCGCAATCGCCTAATCTCACCCGATCAAGCGATCGTGAAGACGAGCAGTCCCTAAGACAAGCAGCCGTGATGACAGGCAGCCGTGACGACGAGCATGAGTGAAGTCCCAGCAACCGACGAAAGCATCGCCCAGGCGAAGGCGGCCACCCGCAGGGTGCCGCTGGCGCGCGGCCTGTCGACCAAGTTGCTGCTGCTCACCATCGTCTTCGTGCTCTTGGCCGAAATCCTCATCTTCGTGCCCTGGATCGCCAGCTACAGGCTGAGTTGGCTGAAGGAGAGGCTGAGCACCGCCGCCGCGGTTTCCATCGTCCTGGTGCAGGGCGAACCTGCCTCGCTGTCGCGTGCCGCCCAGAACGACGTACTGATGGCGATCGGCGCCAAGGCGATCGCCGTGCGCGACGGCGGCGTCTCGCGGCTTCTGGTCGTGGCCGAAATGCCGCCGCAGGTCGACGAGCATATCGATATCGCCAATGTCGGCATGATCAAGGGTATGACCGGCGCGCTGGACACGCTGTTTTTCGGCGGCAAGCGGATGCTGCGCGTTTTCGGGCCGGTCGGCGACAGCGACAAGGAATTCGAGCTGATCATGCCCGACCACCGCCTGCGCAATGCCATGCTGATCTATTCGCGCAACGTCGCCTTCGTCTCGCTGCTGATCTCGCTGTTCACCGCCATGCTGGTCTACGCCGCGATAGACCTGATCATGATCGGCCCGATCAGGACGATGACACGCTCGATGCTGTCCTTTTCCGAGGCGCCCGACGATCCCGGCCGCATCATTCACCCCGCCGCCCGGGCCGACGAGATCGGCGTCGCCGAACGCGAGCTGTCGCAGATGCAGGAGCGGCTGCAGAAGATGCTGACCGAGCAGAAGCACCTGGCCGATCTCGGCCTCGCGGTTTCGAAGATCAACCACGACATGCGCAACATCCTCGCCTCGGCGCAGCTGATGTCGGACCGCCTGCGCCAGGTCAAGGACCCGACCGTGCAGGCCTTCGCACCAAAACTGCTGCGCGCGCTCGACCGTGCGGTGTCCTACTCGGAGGGCGTGCTGGCCTATGGCCGCACCCAGGAGCCGCCGCCGTCGCGCCGCAGGCTGCGGCTGCGCCAGCTGGTCGAGGACGTCCAGGGCCTGCTCGACATCGAATGCGGCATCGAATTCGTCAACGCCGTCGATCCGGTGCTCGAGGTCGACGCCGATTCCGACCAGCTGTTCCGCGTGCTCACCAATCTTAGCCGCAACGCCGTGCAGGCGATGGCGGCCGACACCGAGAGCGCCGTGGTGCGCCGCTTGACCATATCGGCCGAGCGCATCGGCAGCGTCAGCCGCATCGTCGTCACCGACACCGGCCCCGGCCTGCCGCCAAAGGCGCGAGAAAACCTGTTCGCGGCATTTCGCGGCTCGGCCCGCAGCGGCGGCACCGGCCTTGGCCTGGCGATCGCCCATGAATTGATCCGCGCCCATGGCGGCACGGTGGAGCTGGTCGAATCGATCGGCGGCCGCACCACATTCGCCGTCACCATTCCCGACCAGCCGGTCCGGCTCGACCAAGCCCGCAACGGTCTGCGCCGCCCGGCGTAACGAACCGTTTCGTTACGGACCGTTTCAATTCGCAAATGGTTGGTCCGAGACTACGAGCCATCGGCTCGGCCGCCGTGCAACGGCGTGTTTCGTTACGGGCCGTTCCGATTGGCAAATGACTGACGACCTATCGGCTCGGCCGCCGCGTGACGCGATCTTGCCTTCGCCGGCCGGCGCATGACGGCAAAACATGACGGCAAAACTTTTGGCCAGGATCGGCTTGCTTTTCGCAAATTCAGTCGCTAGGGAACAGCTCACATTCGCGGCCGGTCGCCAGGATCGGATCGCGGGGCTATGCAAAGCATGGCCTGTTGCGCGCCCGTAGCTCAGCTGGATAGAGCACCAGACTACGAATCTGGGGGTCAGGAGTTCGAATCTCTTCGGGCGCGCCATTAAACTCATTTGTCCAACCCGGGAACATAGGTAACAGAATCTACCACCGGTGGCCGGAAAGTCGCGAGGGCTGAGCGCCATCCATGCCAAAACGGGGATCGTCAGCTAATGCTGCTCAGTCGGCCTGCTTAATCTCCGGGCCCGGTTCAGTCGGCGGGCCTGGCGTGCAATCCTGGCCAGTGCATTCCTGCACGGGATCTTTCGCCGGCGGGAGACAATTTTGGCCTTCACAATGAACGGGCGGCTGCGTTGTTGCGGCTTTATTGTTCTGCGGCACAGGCCGATCCTCAGCGCGAACGGCCGGCATTCCAAGGTCGATCATGGCCGTGCACAAGAGCGCAATCCGAACCAAATTCATTTTCGCCTCCGCAACTGACAGCGAGACGCAGATTATACCTTCGAACTGCGGCCAACATCCTGTCACCCCGCGAACGGCGTTAACAGCGCGTTTCATTGCCGGTTGGAAGGGCGTACCGATTGCGATCGAGCGTCGTCCTCTTCCTTGCAAAATAGCGCCAGAAACGGGGCTTTCGGCCAGAGGTGACTGAAGCCAACCTTCCGATTTTCCTGTACACCTGTTCGAAGGGTTCGAGGTGCGTTAGGGCCTCGCATACTCGAGGTTTTCAGTTCTTTCACGGGGGAACGTACATGACGGCATTCAACAGCGTCCGCTTCCGGGTCAAGCCGGGTAGTGAAGACGAATTCGTCGAACTGTTCAGCAGCGCTCCGCGCAATTTCGAGGGATTGCGAAAAATGGCTCTCATCAAATCGGGAGATGGCGCCTTCTTCTCGATTGGAGAGTGGGACACTTTTCAGCACATGGTCGATGCCCGGCCCAAAATGCTGGGCAATCTTGATCGGTTCCGGCATGCGTTGCAGCAGCTTGAGGGCGGATATACGGATGCTGTTTCCGGCGAGGCTGTCTTCGAGACGGACGGCAGGAGCAGCGGCAGGTCGGTATAGCTTCGCACTTCGAAAAGCTTATGCCGTGCGCCACTTCCCGGCTCTATCACCTAAACCGCACATTCCCCCTGGAAAGCTCTGCCACCGACCGGCATCCCATCAGCCGCATGTCGCGTTCGATCTCGGTTCGCATCAGGCCGAGCGCCCGTTCGACGCCGGCCTGTCCGGCGGCGGCCAGCGGGAAGAGATAGTAGCGCCCGAGGCCGACGGCCTTGGCGCCCAACGACAGGGCCTTCAGCACATGCGTGCCGCGCTGGACGCCGCTGTCGATGATCACGTCTATCTTGTCGCCCACCGCGTCGACGATCTCCGCCAGCTGGTCGAAGGGGCTGCGCGAGCCGTCCAGCTGTCTGCCGCCATGATTTGACAGAACGATACCGGTGCAGCCGATGTCGACCGCCTTTCTGGCATCGGCGACGCTCATGATCCCCTTCAGGCAAAACTGGCCGTTCCAGAAGCGGACCATGTCTTCGACGTCCTTCCAGTCCAGCGACGGGTCGAGGATCTCGGTGAAATAGCGGCTGATGGAAAGCGCTCCGCCGCCGAGATCGATATGGCCGTCCAACTGCGGCAGGCTGAACTTTTCGTGCGTCAAATAGTCGATAGCCCATCTCAGCTTGATCGTGAACTGCATCATGCCGCTGAGCGTAAGCCGAAAGGGGATGGAAAAGCCGGTCCGCAGGTCACGCTCGCGGTTTCCGCCGGTGACGCTGTCGACAGTCAGCATCATCACCTCGACGCCGGACGCCTTGGCGCGCTCCATCAGGGCGCGGTTCAGGCCGCGATCCCTGTGGAAATAGAACTGATAGACCTGCGGCGTCCTGTGCTTGCGGACTTCCTCCAGGCTGACCGTGCCGAGCGACGAGACGCCGAACATCGTGCCGAACTTCTCCGCCGCCGCGGCGACGGCGCGCTCGCCGCTATGGTGAAACAGTCGCTGGAGAGCCGTCGGCGAACAATAGACCGGCATCGCCAGCTTCTGGCCCATGACGGTGACCGACATGTCGACCTGTCCGACGCCGGCAAGGACGTTGGGGACGAGATCGCAGTCCTCGAACGCCGCCGTGTTGCGCCGCAGCGTCGTCTCGTCGTCCGCGCCGCCATCGATATAATTGAAGATCGGACCTGGCAGGCGCTGTTTTGCCAGCCGGCGGAAGTCCTGAAAATTGTAGCAGCTTTGCAATCTCATGAAATCAATCGGGTATATGCCGGGCCCGATGTCAAGCCTGTGCCATTGTCGGTCGCCGGCGCTCTCGCCTCAGCCCGCCAGAGCGCCAACCGACTCCCGCTCCACCAGCGGGCATTCGAGCTTGGTGATGGGATAGCGGCCACGACCGGGAGCAGCGGGGACTTCGAGCTGCTCGATCGCCCATTGTCCCATCGCCATATGCGGCAGGATCGACGTCGTCAGCGGCGGGAACAGATGCCGCGCGATCTCCTCGTCGTCATAACCGATCACCGAAATATCCCGGGGGATGTGCAGCCCGGCCTCCTTTAGCGCCTCGTAGCAGCCGATCGCGGTGCGGTCGTTCTGGCAGAAGATGGCGGTCGGCCGGTCCTTCAGCGCCAAGAGCTTGACGGTCGCGGCATAGCCGGCGCTCGCCGACCAGTCGCCTTCGACGACCAGCGCCGGGTCGAACGGAATGTCGGCCGTCGCCAGCGCCCGGCGGTAGCCCTTCAGCCTGTCCTGCGCCGCTTGCATCCAGGGCTCGCCGGTGATGGTGGCGATGCGCCGGTGGCCATGGCCGATCAAGTGGCGGGTGGAGCTCTGGCCGCCGGCGATCTCGCTCGGCACCACGGCGGGGAAGGCATAGTCGGCGGTGTAGCAGTTGAGCAGGATGACCGGAATGTCGAGGCCGTAGAGATAGTCCGGCGCGACGATCTCGCGGGTGAAAATGGTCATGTAGATCAGCGCCGAAATGCCCCGCTTGGTCAGTGCCGCGATGGCGCGGGGCTCCATCACCTCGTCGCCCATGGTCTGCGCCACCAAAAGCACATTGCCGGCGTTCCACGAGGCTTGCCGCGCCCCTTCAATGGCGACGACCGCCTCCGGGCTGGTCGCCAACTGGTCGACGGCGAAGCCGATCACGCCATCCAGCCCGTCGAATGCGGCAACCGGGGCTCGCAAGGCAGAAAACACGGGCGGCGAATAGCCCAGCGTTCGCGCCGTCTCGATCACCCGCTCGCGGGTTTGCTGCGACAGCCTGATGCCCGGCGTGTTGTTGAGCACGAACGAAACCGTCGCCTGCGAACAGCCCGCGGCCCTGGCGATGTCGATCATGGTAACGCGGCCCTTGGGGTTTTTCCCGGACAGCTTGCGCCGCCTGGTACCCTCAAGGACCGGATCACGCAGTGGTTCGTTCATGTCATTGGTCCCTCGAATCTCGCATTTATAGGGCGAAGCGATACTAATAGATATAATCGACCTTCTTAGGCGATTTAGTCCCCGATCCAAAACGGTTGCGACTGGGGAGGCCTCTCTCGTTTGTGGCGAGAATCCCGACCCAAACTAATACTCTTTACTAATATCTGGCATCCCTATAACGTCAATCCATCATGCCCGGACGACGTCGGACCGCGCATGTTCGGAACGCAAGTCAGCCTGGTATCGGACGGTTCCCGTCAGTCGAAGCTTGCCTGCCGCTCCGGGAAATGTCAGACAAATCGGACTATTTACGAACGGCGAATGAGTCTCTAAAGTCGACGATAGCGGCTGGAATGGCGTCGTTCTTCGCTGCCGGAAACCCTTGAGGAGGAGGGCGTCCAAGCCGCGCCGGCACGTTCATCATCAGCGAAAATTACTGAGTCAAAATGGGAGGTTGAATATGAAATCTGTGATACGAAATGCGTCCGTCGCCGCTGCGGCCCTGCTGCTCGGCCTTTCCGCCAGCGCAATTGCGCGGGCCGACGACAAGCCGACACTGGCCTTCGTCGTCAACGGCGCTTCCGATTTCTGGAAGGCTGCCGAAGCCGGCGTCAAGAAGGCTCAAGGCGAATTGCCCAATTACAATCTCGAACTCAAATATCCGGAGCAGTCCTCGGTCGCCATCCAGCAGCGCCTTATGGACGATCTGGTGACGGCCGGTGTTAAGGCGATCATGGTCTCGGCCGTCGATCCCAAGACGTCGACCGACGGGCTGAACAAGATCGCCTCGGAAACGGCGTTGTTCACCACCGACAGCGACGCACCGCAGACTAAGCGTGTCGCCTATATCGGCTCTTCCAATGTCGATGCCGGCAAGCAGGCGGCAGAGATCGCCAAGAAAGCAATGCCCGACGGCGGCAAGTGCCTCGGCTTCGTTGGCCTGCTCGGCGCCGACAATGCCAAGGAACGCATCCAGGGCATGAAGGACGGCCTCGCCGGCACCAAGATCGAATTGGTCGACGTGCGTGGCGACGACATCGACCAGGCCCGCGCCAAGAAGAACGTCGAGGACGCGCTGGTCGCCAGCCCCGACGTCACCTGCATGGTCGGCTTCTACTCCTACAACACGCCGCGCATCTATGAAGCGCTGCGCGATGCCGGCAAGCTCGGCCAGATCACCGTCGTCGGCTTCGACGACGATCCGATCACGCTGGGCGGCGTCAAGGAAGGCACCGTCGCCGCTACCGTCGTACAGCAGCCTTTCGAATGGGCCTATCAGGGCATGAAGCTGATGGCCGCCTATCTCGAGGGCGACAAGTCGGGCGTTCCCGCCGATGGCCTGATCATCGTGCCGACCAAGATCATCGGCAAGGACGATGTCGACGCCTACGCCGCCAACCTCAAGGCGATGTCGGGAAACTGAGCGAATAGGTTGCGCCGGCTCAAGGGTTCGCCCTGAGCCGGCGATTCTATTGACGCGCCTCGCAAGGCCCGTCAGTCTGAGGCCAAAACGGCTCACCGGCTGCTGTCAGGCGTGATGAATTATTCCGATCCATCCATCGTTGCATCCACGGACGCTCCGTTCCTGAGCCTCGACGGTGTGCGCAAGACCTATCCCGGCGTCGTCGCGCTGGACGGATTCTCGATGGACGTAAGGCCCGGCGAGGTCATCGGCCTGGTCGGCGAAAACGGCGCCGGCAAATCCACGCTGATGAAGATCCTCGGCGGCGTGACCCGGCCGGACACCGGCACCATCACCGTCGATGGCGTCGCCCATGACAGTCTGACCGTCGAGGCCAGCATCGGTTCGGGCATCGCCTTCGTCCACCAGGAACTCAACCTGTTCGAGAACCTCGACGTCGCCGCCAATATCTTCTTCGGCCGCGAACCGCTGCGCGCCGGCCCGTTCAGGCTGGTCGACCGCGCCAGGCTGCGAGCGCTGGCGGCGCCGCTGCTCAAACGCGTGGGCGCCAATTTCTCGGCCGATACGCCGGTGTCGGCGCTGTCGCTGGCGCAGCAGCAAATGGTCGAGATCGCCAAGGCGCTGTCGATCGAGGCAAGGCTGGTTATCCTAGACGAACCGACCTCGAGCCTGCCGATCGCCGAAACCGACAAGCTGCTCGGTGTCATCAAGGCGCTGAAGGCAGACGGCATCAGCGTCATTTTCATCTCGCACCGCCTGCACGAGGTCGAGCGCGTCGCCGACCGCGTCGTCGTGCTCAGGGACGGCATGCTCGCCGGAACCTTGCCGAAGAGCGCCATCAATCACGACCAGATGGTCAAGCTGATGATCGGCCGCATGCTGAAGGAGCGCGAGAAGGCCGCGGAATCGGCGCGCCCCCCGGGCTCTGTCGCGCTGTCGGTCAAGGCCATTCGCACCGCTGCCTATCCCGACCGGCCCGTCGACCTCGATGTCAGGCATGGCGAGATCCTCGGCCTCGCCGGACTCGTCGGCTCCGGCCGGACGGAGCTGGCGCGCGTCCTGTTCGGCATCGACAAGAGCTTTGGCGGCTCGTTCCAGCTTGACGGAAAAGATCTGGTTCTTGGTTCGGCCGCGGACGCAGTGGCCAACGGTATTTTCCTCGTCCCCGAGGATCGCAAGCTGACCGGCATCCTGCTCGACCTTTCGATCGCCCAGAACATCTCGCTGCCCAATCTGCCGGCGCATTCGCGGCGCTCGCTGGTCTCGGCCGGCGCGGAATCCGCCACCGCCGAGAAGCAGAAGACCAATCTCGGCATCAGGGCGCCCTCCGTCCAGACGCGCACCGGCACGCTGTCGGGCGGCAACCAGCAAAAGGTCGTGCTGGCCAAATGGCTGGCGATGAAGCCGAAGGTGATGATCCTCGACGAGCCGACCCGCGGCATCGACATCGGCGCCAAGGCCGAGATCTACGGGCTGATGCGGGCGTTGGCCGATGCCGGCGTCGCCGTGCTGATGATCTCCAGCGACATGGAGGAGGTGATCGGCGTTTCCGACCGCATTGCCGTCATGCATGAAGGCCAGATCTCCGGCATTCTCGACAAGGACCGGTTCAGCCAGGAAAACGTGCTGCTGCTGGCGGTCGGCAAGCAGCCGAAGTAGTTCGCAGGCATTGGGAGAAGACGATGAGCAAGAAAGATCTCGGCCTGCTGATCCTGATCCTGGTGGTCGGCGCGGTGGTGGCAATCATCAACCCACGCTTCCTGCTGCCGATCAATCTCGCCAACACCTCGAACCTGATCGGGTTGTTCGGCATCCTGTCGATTGGCCAAGCCTTCGTCATCATCACCGGTGGCATCGAATTGTCGGTCGGCTCGGTGGTTGCGCTGCTCGGCGTGCTGTTCATCGACTTCATCGCCACGCGCGGCATGGCCTGGCCGGTCGCCCTGCCGCTGATCCTGGTGCTCGGCGGCATCATCGGGCTGGCGCATGGCTGGCTGATCACCCGGCTCAAATTGCAGCCTTTCGTGGTGACTTTGTGCGGCCTGTTGATCTATCGCGGCGTGGCGCGCTTCTACACCGCCGACGGCACCGCCGGCTTTGCCTTCGGACAGAACTTCCCGGAACTCGAGTTCCTGACGGCGGGGCGGTCCTGGGGCGTGCCGAACAGCTTCATCGCGCTGATCGTCATCGCCGTCGTCATGTGGGTGGTGCTGCACCGGTCGGTGTTCGGGCGCTATCTCTATGCCATCGGCAAGAACGAGGAAGCGGCGAAATATTCCGGCATCCGCACCGGCCGCATCGTCATGGCCGCCTATGTTATCTGCGGCGTGCTGACGGCGCTGTCAGCTATCTATTTCGCCATGTACACACGCTCGATCTCGCCGGCGAGCCACGGTCAGTTCTACGAGCTCTATGCCATCGCGGCCGCGGTGCTCGGCGGCTTCTCGCTGCGTGGCGGCGAAGGCTCGCTGATCGGCGTCCTGCTCGGCACCGTGCTGCTGCAGGAGCTGCAGAACCTCGTCAACCTGCTCGGCATCCCGTCCTCGCTCAACTTCGCCGTCATGGGCGGGGTGATCCTCATCGGCGTGCTGGTCGACCAGCAATGGGGCGTGTTCAGGGCGCGGCGGCGGATGCTGGAAGCCACACGCAAGGGCGTGGCGGGTGCTGCCGCCGAGTGACGCAAAAATAGCTGGATGAAATACGCCGACGGCCATAGCAGGTGGCGTGAAAGAGTCAGCCGGAGCTTCGCGACAGCAGTTCAGGTCGGTCTCTATTTGGAACGAAACCCGTATCTGAGCGTTTATTTAAGCTTTGCTACGCGGAGGCGTTCCATGCCCACGAATCCAGTTAGTACCGCCAAAGTAGGAACTCACCCCCTCCACCCGATGCTGATACCTTTTCCTGTCGCGTTTCTTGTCGGTGCGTTTGTCACCGACCTGGTTTTCTGGGGGACTGCCGATGCCTTCTGGGCACGGGCATCGATGTGGCTGATCGGGGCAGCCATAGTAATGGCCCTTCTCGCTGCGACAGCCGGATTTATCGACTTCCTCAACGAGCCGCGCATTCGCGCCTTGTCCGACGCCTGGTACCACATGCTAGGCAACTTGACCGCGGTCGTTGTGGCACTGATCAATTTCTACCTTCGCTATGCGCAAGGCGCCGAAGCCGCGGTCCGCCCATGGGGTGTGCTCTTGTCGTTCATAGTGGTCTGCATACTGCTGTTCACCGGCTGGAAGGGCTGGGAGATGGTGTATCGGCACCACGTTGCAGTTCTGGACACACCAGCGGATGCGCCAGCGAAGCCTTCGACAACCACTGCCACGGATACTCGTCACGCTGGTCGGGACCGGCACGCCGCATGAGGCCATAATCCCGAAAAGTGGATACCGGTTTCCAAAAAGATATCGGTTAGACAAGTAGCGCCCATACCGAATGCATCGGATGGGCGCTACTTTAGATAAGGCCCGACATGTCGGAGAAGGCCATGGCCTTGCGCAGCACCTCGGCGAAGCGCTCGCCGGCGGCTTCACGAGGGCCGCTATTGTCGATCGAGGTGACACCCGGTCCGGACAGCGCGACATTGGCACTGCGCGCCAGCCGTGCCAGCACTTCGCCGCGCGATTCGCGACCGCGCAATGCCAGCCGCTCGGCCAGGATATCCGGTGTAGCCGTGATCTCGACGACAGCCAGATTGGCGTAGCGCTCCCGCAGCGCCGGGATGATCGCGCGCGAGACGTTGGCGATCGCGACACGGCCGTTTGAGACCGACCAATCGACTTCGGCCGGGATGCCATAGCGCAGGCCATGCGCCTCCCAGGAAATCGCGAAGGCGCCATCCGCTTCGGCCTCGACGAAGGCAACGTCGGCGAGCGTGTCGTGATCCTCGGTGGCCGCATCGCTCGGCCGGGTGATCACCCGGCGCACGAACTCCAGCCGGCTCTCGTCGGCAAACACGGCGCGCGCATAGCCGATCACCGTGTCCTTGCCGGCACCGCTCGGCCCGACGACGGCGACGAAGACACCGTCGCGGATCGGAAATCCCGTAGCGGACAATTCACGCTCGACCGATGCCGACACCATCATGCGACTCGGCGTCCCTGCCGCCAGACCGTGCGGACGACCGGGACATGGTCGTCGACGCGCACGCGAACCAGATCGGCGCGCCGGCCGGGCTCGATGACACCGCGATCGGTGAGGCCGACCGCCTCGGCCGGGTTCTTCGAGACCATCGCCACCGCCTGTGGCAAGGAAATGCCCTCGACCACGTCGCCGAGGAAGAAGGCTGACTGGATCAGACTGAAGGGAATGTAGTCCGACGACAGGATATCGAGCAGGCCATCGCCGGCCAGCGTGCGGGCCGAGACATTGCCCGAATGCGACGCGCCGCGCATGACGTTCGGCGCGCCCATCAATACGCCGAGCCCTGCCTCTTTTGAAGCCCGCGCCGCCTCCTCGGTGGTCGGGAACTCGGCGACGCGCACACCTTGCTCGATCGCTTCGTCGACATGGCCGACGGTTGCGTCGTCATGGCTGGCGAGCACGATGCCGCGCTCTTGGCAGGCAGCGGCGATGAAGCTGCGGTTCGGGCTCGAATTCCTCGCCGATTCCGCCATCCGCTTTTCGCAGAATTTCTGGAAATCGCGATCGGTCAGCTTCAGCTTGCGCTGGTAGTAATAGGCGTAGGTTTCCAAATTGACGAACTGGCGCTGTCCGGGCGCATGGTCCATCAGCGACGCCAGCCTGACCCGCTCGTCGCCGTCGAAATTGGCGAAGGCTGTGAGGCAGTCCGGCGCCGAAACCTCGCAACGCAGATGGAGGAAATGGTCGGCCCTGAGCCGGTCCTGCTGCACGCTGTCCTCGATCGCGTCGGCCAGCTTGCGTATGTCGGCGGCCGTCAGGTCGGCATCCTCGTCCATGCCGACACGCAAGGCGTCGAGCACGGTGGTGATGCCGGCGGTCGCCACCTGCGCGTCATGGGCGAGCACCGCGGCGATCGGGTTCCAGCGCACTTTCGGCCGTGGCGCGTAATGGCCTTCGAGATGATCGGTGTGGAGCTCGACCAGGCCAGGGATGATGAAGTCGCCGCCCATGTCCTCGCCGCTGCGGCCGGGTCCGGCATCGATGGCGGCGATCATGCCGTCGCGCAGCACGATCGACCCTTCGACGATCTGGTCGGCCAGCACAATACGGGCATTGTCAAGAACGGTCTCGGCAGTCATTTCAGGCAGTCCTTGCAGCATTTTGCAGCCAATTGAAAATGAATTGGCTTCGCACCATGCGGTTAAAGCAAATAGCCATTTAGGCAGTTCTTCTGGCCGGGCGGCGCCCGAGCGCGTGATGGGACAGCACCATGAACGGTGCGCCCGGTTCAGTTTCCACAAACAGCGTCAGCGCGTCCACCGCCACCGGCCGTTGCAGCACGTCCGCAAACAGGCTGTCGATTGCTAGGCGAAGACGAGGGCTTTCCTGTGACGACACCCGGCCGGACAGCGTCATATGGAAGCGAAACGTCTCGAAGACATAGGGATAGCCCCACTGGCAGAGATTGCGGAACTCGTCGGGCTTCAGCGAATCGGGGCTGCGCCGTTCGATCTCGGCTTCCGTCAACGGCGCGCGAAAGCGGTCGAAGTCGCGCACCACGTCGTCGGCGAAGCGGTTGAGCGCCGGCAGCGGTGCTTCCGGCAACAGCGCGAAGAAGCCGTCGATCTGGCTGACGACGAGGCGCGGGATCGTAACCACCGGCGTCGCCTCGGCAAAATCGTCGAGTGCTGCACGAAGCGACGTTTCCGTCTCGTTGGAGGCCAGTCTGAAGGGCGCCTTCAGTGTCGCATGAAAGCCATAGCGGCGCGCCGAGGCGGTATGGAAGGCAACTTCTGCCGCCGACAACTCGCCCGCAGCCTCGACCGGCTTTGTGGCGGCACCGAATGGGTCGCGGCCGAGCCAGTCGGCGGCGATCCGTGCCAGCGGTTCGTCCTGTCGGGGGGTGAAATAGATCGCGTAGCGCATCGAAAGTCCTCGTCAGCCCCGCTGCCATAGGTGATTTCCATGACGAATTGACGAAGCTTTGCGGCGTTTTCGGTAACAAAACCACACAGCCGGGTCGTTAGCCGACGATTTTTCGCTTGGACCAGCGGTTGGGGCGAAGGGGAAGTGGTTAGGCCTTCATCAGCCATTCGTGCTCGGGCGCGTTGTGGAATTTCCACGTCCGCTTCGGTCCGGCCATGACGTTGAGATAATAGAGATCATAGCCGTGGCAGGCTGCGCAGGGGTGATAACCCTTGGGGACCAGCACGACGTCGCCGTCCTCGATCGCCATCGCCTCGTCGAGCGAACGAGCACCGTTCTCGTCGGCATCGGTGTAGACGCGCTGGAAAGCAAAGCCCTGTGGCGGGTTGAGACGGTGGTAATAGGTCTCCTCGAGATAAGATTCAGCCGGCAGATTGTCCTGGTCGTGCTTGTGCGGCGGATAGCTCGATGTGTGGCCGCCGGGTGTGATGACCTCCACCACCAGCAAGGAATCGGCCGGCTTGCCCTCCGGCAGGATGTTGGTGACATAGCGCGTGTTGGTGCCTTTGCCGCGAACCTCCTGGCCGAGATCGTCGGGCGCGATGACACGGACCGGCAGACCGCCGCCCAGTCCTGGCGCCGAACAGACGGCAAGTTCGAGATCGGTATCGGCGCTCACCGACCACTCCGACCCCTGCGGCACATAGACCGACCAAGGCTTGCCTTCGAACGGCGACATGCGTTCGCCCAGCAAGCCGAGATCCTTGCCGCCGGCCTTGGCCTTGCCCTTGCCGGTGACGAACACCAGGCAGACCTCACGATCCGCGGTTTGCCCGGAAGCGCTCTCGCCGGGCCTGAGCCGATGCAGATCGAAGCCGACATAGGTCCAGCCGGCGTTTTGCGGCGTCACATGAGCGACGCGGCCGTGGCCCTTATTGGCTTTGACGAGCAGCTTCGACATGGTCATTCCTTCGGTTCGGCGTCCGCCGATGACTTGTCCTCGTCAGCCGGCTTGTAGAGATAGAAGAATTGCCAGACGGCATAGCCGGCGAAGCCGAGCGCGATCACGCCCCAGAACGGCGTGCCGGTGGCGAATTCGATCACCGACCAGACCAGGCAGACCGCGACAACGGCAACGCGCCGCCACAGCGGCCGGAAAAACGGGTGCTCGGAGTCTTTCATCGGATCACCCCCGGCATCGGATCAGCCCTTCCTCGCGAGCCTCAAGCATTGGGAAAGCCCTGTGTCTCCACCGTATAGCCGGCCGCTGTCATCACCCGCATCAATTCCTTGTAGCCGACCTGCGCCATCTTGAGCGGCGGGTTCTTCTTCGGATCCTGCTCGGCCTCGACCACGAACCAGCCTTCATAGCCATGGTCGGCGAGCCTCTGGACGATGGCGCCAAAATCCAGCGAGCCATCTCCCGGCACGGTGAAGGCGCCAAGTGCCACCGCGTCGAGGAAGGATTGCGTGTTGCGATCCAGCTTTTGGATCACCTCCATGCGTACGTCCTTCACATGCACGTGGTTGATGCGCGGGTGGTGGTTATCAATAGCGCGCAGCACATCGCCGCCGGCAAAGGCCAGGTGACCCGCGTCGAGCAGCAATGGAATGCCTTCTCCCGAATAGCGCATGAAGGCATCTAGCTCTGGCTCGGTCTCAACTACTGCCGCCATATGATGATGGTAGGAGAGCGGCATGCCTTGCTCTGCACACCATTCGCCGAACTGCGTGAGCCGCCGGGCGTAGGCTTTCATTTCCTCGTCCGAAAGCCTGGGCTTGCTGGCGAGCGGCTTCGAGCGGTCGCCCTGGATGGAGCGGCCGACTTCACCATAGACGATGCATGGCGCGTTCACCGCCTTGAACAGGTCGATCATCGGCTGGATACGATCCTTGTTCTTCGCCATGTCTTCGTCGACCAGCGTCCCCGAGAACCAGCCGCCGCAAAGCGTCACGTCGGCCTCTTTCAGGATCGGCAGCATGATTTGCGGATCGTTGGGAAAGCGGCGGCCCATTTCCATTCCGGTAAAGCCAGCCGAGCGCGACTGGCGCAGGCACTCCTCCAGCGACACATCATCGCTGAGTTCGGCAAGATCGTCGTTCCACCATGCAATGGGGGACATGCCCAGTTTGGCTTTCAAGTCGTCACTCCAGTTTCAGACATTCGAGGCGCGTTCGCGGATGGCTAAAGAACCCGCCCGCTCAGCGCTTCCTCATATTTCTTGCGCGCCGCATTCACTTGCGGCCGTGCCGAGACTTCCGGCACTGCGACATCCCACCAGCTTCCACCAGCCTCGGTCGAAACCAGCGGGTCGGTGTCGATAACCAGTACCGTCGTTCGCGTGTTCTTCCTCGCTTGCGCCAGCGCCGTTTCCAGCCCGGCGATCGATGGCACTTTTTCGGCAATCGCACCCATGCTCGCAGCATGCGCGGCGAAGTCGATCTCGGGCAAGGTTTCGTGACGGGTGTCCTTCAGCAGATTGTTGAAGTTGGCGCCGCCGGTCGCCATCTGCAACCGGTTGATGCAGCCATAGCCGCGGTTGTCGAGCAGCACGATGGTCAGCTTGAGGCCGAGCATCACCGAGGTCGCGATCTCGGAATTGAGCATCAGGTAAGAACCGTCGCCGATCATGACCACGACGTCTTCGTCCGGCTTGGCCATCTTGACGCCAAGCCCGCCGGCGATTTCATAGCCCATTGTCGAGAAGCCGTATTCTGCGTGGTAGGAGCCGGGCGCGCCCGCCTGCCATAGCTTGTGCAATTCGCCGGGCAAGCCGCCGGCCGCATGAAGCAGTACCACGCCGGAGCCCATGGCGCGCTGTACTGCGCCGATCACTTGCGCGTCGGACGGATAGGCGGCATTGGTCGACGCCGTCACCTTGTCGGCATCCGCTTGCCAGTTCTTCTTGCCCGCGATCGCATTGTCGGTCCAGCCTGAAGGGGCTTTCCAGCCTTTCAGCGCCGCAGCGAGTTCGGCGAGCCCTTCCGCCGCATCGGCGACCAGCGGCAGCGCCTGGTGCTTTCCGGCGTCAAAAGGCTGCACGTTGAGCCCGATGATGGTCCTGCCGGCATGCTTGAACAATGCCCAGGAGCCGGTGGTGAAATCCTGCAGTCTGGTGCCGACGGCAAGCACGACGTCGGCCTCTTCGGCCAGCCTGTTGGCCGCCGAAGTGCCGGTAACGCCGACCGCGCCCATGTTCAACGGATGATCGTCCGGGAGCGAGGATTTGCCGCCTTGCGTCTCACAAACTGGAATGCCGGCGCCTTGCACCAGTTTTGCCAGATCCTCGGACGCCTGCGAATAGAGTACGCCGCCGCCCGCGATCACCAGCGGCTTTTTCGCCGCTTTGAGTACCGCGACTGCGGCCGCCAGTTCGTTGCGGTCCGGCCGCTGCCGTCGCGGCGTCCAGACCCGTTCGGCAAAGAAGCTCTCCGGATAATCATAAGCCTCGGCCTGCACGTCCTGGCACAGCGCCAGCGTCACCGGGCCGCATTCGGCGGGATCGGTCAGCACCTGCATGGCGCGATTGAGCGCCGGCATGATCTGCTCCGGCCGCGTGATGCGGTCGAAATAGCGCGACACCGGGCGGAGGCAGTCATTGACCGTCGCCGTGCCGTCGGAAAAATCCTCGGCCTGCTGCAGGACGGGATCGGGAATGCGATTGGCGAAGACGTCGCCGGGCAGAAACAGGACAGGCAACCTGTTTACATGCGCAAGTGCCGCAGCGGTCACCATGTTGAGCGCGCCGGGGCCGATCGAACTGGTCGCGGCCATGAAGCGACGGCGGAAATTGGCCTTGGCGTAGGCGATCGCCGCATGCGCCATTGCCTGCTCGTTATGGGCACGGAAGGTCGGCAGTTCGTCGCGAACCTGGTAGAGCGCCTCGCCGACGCCGGCGACATTGCCGTGGCCGAAGATCGCCCAGACTCCGCCGAAGATCGGCACTTTCTTGCCGTGCATCTCGGTCATCTGTCGGGCAAGAAAGCGGGTCAGCGCCTGCGCCATCGTCAGGCGGATTGTCTTGGTCATGTCGGTTCCTCCGCAGTGCTTATGTCGCGCCTTCTTATGCCGCTTTGCGACCGCGCGCGGCAAGCCATGCCTCGGTCAGTTTTTCGAAACGCGATGCCATGTCGGCCACCGCCTCCTCGTCCGACATCTTGCCGGCAAGCCATTGTTCGGCCGCGTTAATGAAGATGGTGCGGCCGACAGCGAAGCCTTTGACGATAGGCGCCTTGGCGGTGGCGGCGAAGGCCGCTTCCAGCTCGTCCTGCGGCGCTTCCAGGCCAAGCAGCACAATTCCACGGCACCACGGATCGTGCTTCAGGATCACCGCTTCGATCTTTGCCCATGCGCCGGCCGAAGCCTGCGGCTCGAGCTTCCACCAGTCGGGCTTGATGCCCAGCGCATAGAGTTCCTCCAGCGCCCGCGGGATCGTCATGTCGTCGAGCTTGCCGTGCTTGCCGGCGATGATCTCGATGAGAAGTTCTCTACCCACTTTCCGCGCGGCCTCGAACAAAGCGCGCAGTTTCTGCTGCTGTTCGCTCTTCAGCGCCGCGGGATCGTCGGGATGATAGAAGCACAGGCACTTGATGCAGTGGTCGACCGGCCATTCGGTCAGTTGCGAACCTATGTCTTGCGAGAACTCGAAGCGAAGCGGCCGCGAACCCGGCAACTCGACCGGCCGGCCGAGCCAGGCGAAGGAATGGTGGGCGAATTCGAACATCGCCTCGCGTCCGTATTTTTCGTCGAGCAGCATGCCGTAGCCGGCGCGGCCAGCCGCAACCTTGGCCGCAGCCTTGACCGTCAGCACCTTGAAAGCTGGGATTCGCGACGGATCGGCGCCGGCTTTTGCCGCGACATCCTCCAGCTGGACGCGGTGGTCGCAGGCGAACGCCATCAGCGAGGGGATGTCGCGCCGGCGCGTGGTCGCCCAATGGATGTGATTGATCGCCTCGTCCTTGCGCAGCGCCAGATGCTTGCTGCCGTTTTTCAGGAAGAACTGCAATTCCTCGAAAGTCGGGTATTCCGGTGCGCAGAGCAGCCGCGACACGGCAAAGGCGCCGCAGGCATTGGCCCAGGTCGCCGCCGTCGCCAAGCCTTCCTCGCCGAGCCAGCCGCGCAGGAAGCCCGACATGAAGGCGTCGCCGGCGCCGAGCACATTGTAGACCTCGATTGGAAATCCCTTGCCGACGATAGCGTCCTCGAGGTCGTCGCTGATCGGCCCGTCATAGACGATGCAGCCCATGGCGCCGCGTTTCAGCACGATGGTTGCCGCCGACAGCGAGCGGATGGTTTTCAGCGCGCTCAGGCAATCGTCTGCGCCCGAGGCGATCATGATTTCCTCTTCGGTGCCGACGATGAGATCGCAATCGGGCAGCACCGTCTTCAACTGCGCCGAGACGCGGTCGGATTTCACATAGCGCTCGAAGCCTTCGGCGTGGCCGGCGAGACCCCAGAGGTTGGGGCGGTAGTCGATGTCGAACACCACCTTGCCGCCCTTGGCTTTCATGACACGGATCGCCTTGCGCTGGGCGGCGTCGCTGTTGGGCCGTGAAAAATGCGTGCCGGTGACGACGACCGCGCGTGCCGAAGCGATAAACGCCTCATCGATATCGTCTTTCGAAAGCGCCATGTCGGCGCAATCGCTGCGATAGAAGATCATCGGCGAGACGCCTTCATCCTCGACCGACAGCAGCACCAGGGCGGTCAGCCGCTCCGGATCGGTCTTGAGGCCTTGGACCGAAACGCCCTCGCGGGTCAGCTGCTCGCGGATGAAGCGGCCCATCTGCTCATTGCCGACGCGGGTGAGCAGCGCCGAGCGCAGGCCGAGCCTGGCAGTACCGACCGCGATATTGGCCGGACAGCCGCCGACCGACTTGGCAAAGGAAGTAATGTCCTCGAGGCGCGAGCCGATCTGCTGACCATAGAGATCGACGGAAGCGCGGCCGATTGTGATGATGTCGAGCGGCGCATGTCTCGCTTCCACGGCTTCGCCCATTCGAACCTCCCATCGGCTTTGTTGTCTTGGGTAACACGCGCGAGCGGCAGCGTGGCGCCGGCAATATGAAATAATAATTCCAATCCATAGTCAATATGGAACGAGCATTCCCAAGGCTGAAAAGTGCTGTGCAAGGCTCGCGCGTTCAGAAACTTTGAAGTCAGACGAACGTCAAGTGTCTACCACTGAAACCAGCTGATTTACCAAGGAAGCGGGCCATCATCGTTGAAGAACCCGGCGGTCGGGCCATCGGCGTCCAGGGTCGCCAGGTGAATGACGATCTCGGCCGCCTGCTGCACCGTGCGGTGACCTCTATACTCGTTGAGATCGGTGGCGGTATAGCCGGGCGCCGCGGCGTTGACCTTGATGTCTTGCGGCGCGAGCTCCCTGGCGAAGGCCACGGTGATGGCGTTCAAGGCCGTCTTGGAGCTGCCGTAGCCCATCATGTTAACGGCGTGGTTCGCAGTGGCGGGATCGAGCGCCCGGCCGATGGACCCGGTGGAGCTGCTCACCATCACGATCCGGGCAGCAGGTGCTGCTAGCAGCAGCGGCAGGAATGCCTGGGTCACGCGGATCGGGCCGAAGACATTGACGTCGTAGGTGGCCTGGATGTCGGCGATCCGCTGCTGGCTCGGCGGCAGGTCGTAATTGATGGCGACGCCGGCGTTGTTCACCAGCACGTCGAGGCAGGGGCTGGCCTGCCTGAATGCCTCGGCTGCCGCCTTCACACTGTCATCCCGCGTGACGTCCAGCTCAAGCCACTCCACGTCGAGGCCTTCGGCGCGCAATGCCTGCGCCGCCGCCATGCCGCGTTCGGCGCTCCTGGCGCCGAGCCAGACCTTGAAGCCCATGGTCGCCAGTCGCCGGGCGATTTCACGGCCTATACCCTTGTTGGCGCCGGTCACCAGCGCGCTTTTCGATGTTCTCATAATCGGTGTCTCCATTTTTCTTGTGGAAGACCCACAAATGGTGCGAGGCAGCGGGGGTTGCGCGCCGGAAATTCTCCGGCTCTTGCCTAATCCTCTCGCGCTGTTGCGCCGCCGGTGCGAATGCGCGATGCTGGCGCAATGAGCGAAGCGCTGCAGGAGTTGATCGAGATCGCCAGCCGCCATGCGCGCGGGCGACGAACAAGAACGGCGGTTCCCCGCATTTCGATAGGCCGTAGCGAAGTCGCCACGGCGCCAATGCCAAGGGTGTGGGGGTCGGGGATCTTATTCGTACTGCAGGGCGCGAAGACGGTTCTGATCGGCGACCGGGCTCTTCGTTACAATCCGGCCAGCTATTTCATCTATACTGTCGAGACGCCCACCATCAGCCAGATAATCGAAGCGAGCGCGGCGCGTCCTTACCTGGCCATTGGCTTGACCCTTGACCTGCAGGCCGTCGCCGGGCTCCTCGTCGAGCACGCGCCGGCCCTCAGTGGCGACAGTTTCTCCACCTCTCCCGCTGATGACGATCTGCTCGACGCGTTGCGTCGAATGATGCGGCTGCTTGACCGGCCAGCGGAGATTCCCGTGCTCGCGACCATGATCGAGCGAGAGATGCTGTTTCGGCTCCTGCAAGGCCCCCAAGGCGGAAAGCTTCGTGAGCTTGCGCGCGCCGATGGCCATCTGTCCCGGATTGGCCGGGCGATCGCCTGGATCCGTTCGCATCCCCATCAGCCGGTCCGGGTCGGCGATCTGGCCGAGATTGCCCGTATGAGCAGTGCTGCGTTTTATCGTCACTTCAAGGCGGCGACGGCCATGAGCCCAATCCAGTATCAAAAGCAAATCCGCTTGCTGGAAGCCCGCCATCTGCTGATTGCCCAGCCGGGCAACGTCGCACGTGTCGCCTTCGCCGTCGGCTATGAGAGTGCTTCCCAGTTCAGCCGGGAGTATGCCCGCCAGTTCGGGTCGCCGCCTGCCCGCGACGCAGCGCGGCTTTCGGCAGAAGGCGAAACGGCAATAGAGGTGATCTAAGGCTTGCGCTTCTTGCCAGTATCGCGCCGCTTCTCGCCGACCGCGACGGTCAGCGCCATAGCCAAAGCCATCGTCGCCGACAGCGAGCGGAAGCCGGCGAAATCGGCCTCGGCGACCTCGAACCAGACCCTGGCGAATTGGGCGAGTGGCGAAAAGGAGCTGTCGGTAATCGCCACGATCGGCACGCCTTGCTCCGAAATGACGCGCGCCTCCTCGATGGTGGCCGGGGCATAGGGCGAAAAGCTGATGGCGATCACGGCGTCCCTTGGAGAGGCAAAGCCGATCATCTCTGCATTGAGGCCGGCGGCCGATTCGATCAGCTGGTTGCGGATCTTGAGCTTGCCCAATGCATAGGCGATATAGGAGGCGACCGGGTAGGAGCGCCGCTTGGCCAGCACGTAAATGGTTTCGGCCTTGGCCAACACGGTGATTGCATCTTCGAAATGGTCTTCATTCAGCGTGCGCGAAATGTCGTTGAGCGAGGTACTGGCTGCGGCAACAAAACCGTCGAAAATCGCGCGGTGGCCGGCGCCTTCCTCGGCCTTGGCGCGCAATGCCGCCAGCCTTTCATCATAGGATGAGTTGCGCTCGCGCAGGCGCTCGCGAAACACCAACTGCAGGCTGGTGAAACCATCAAAACCAAGCTGCTGGGCAAAGCGAATCAGGGTCGAAGGCTGGACACCGGCGGAAGCGGCGATGCTGGCAGCGGTGCCGAAGGCGATATCGTCTGGGTTATCGAGCGCATAGGCGGCGATCTGGGCGATACGTTTCGGCAAGCTGTGGCGCCGCTCCAGGATCGTCGCCCGCAGCGTCTCGAAATCGCGCGGCACCCGTTCGTCCATCGTCGCTCCGCCCAGGCTCATCGTCTGGTTCCCTCTGTGCCCCATCATAGCGGGCCTGTGCAAGAACACCATAAAAAATGAGACAAGCGTTCCATCTCCAGACAAAATGGACTAATTCATCCACACAAATTTTGCACACAGGGAGGCAAGCGGATGGTCGGGGTAGGTCTTATCGGCACGGGTTTCATGGGCAAGTGCCACGCCATTGCCTGGAACGCGGTCGGCACCGTCTTTCCCGATGTGGCCAAGCCAAGGCTGGTCCATCTGGGCGAGGTCAACGAGGATCTTGCCAAACGCCGTGCCAGCGAATTCGGCTTCGCCAAGGCCTCCGGCGATTGGCGCGCCGTCGTCGACGACCCGGAAGTCGATGTCGTTTCGCTGACCACGCCGAACCAGTTCCACCCGGAAATGGCCATCGCCATCCTCGAAGCCGGCAAGCATCTGTGGTGTGAAAAACCGATGGCGCCGAGCTTCGCCGAGGCGCAAGCAATGGCCGCGGCGGCCCAAAAGTCCGGCAAGGTCGCCGCGCTCGGCTATAACTATATTCAGAACCCAGCGATCCGCCATATCGGCGCGCTGCTCGACGAGAAGATCATCGGCGAGGTCAACCATCTGCGTATCGAGATGGACGAGGACTTCATGGCCGATCCGGAGGCGCTGTTCTTCTGGAAGCACGAGGCGGCGTCCGGTTACGGCGCGCTCGACGATTTCGCCGTGCATCCGCTGTCGCTCATCGCCGTACTGTTCGGCCGCGTTGCCCGTGTCATGTGCGACATGGCCAAACCCTATGCCGACCGCCGCGTCGCCTCGGGCGGGCGCCGCGCGGTCGAGACCTACGACATCGCCAGCATCCTGATGCATCTCGAAAACGGCATCGCCGGCACGCTGCTGGTCAACCGTTCGGCCTGGGGCCGCAAAGGCCGGATCGCCATCCAGATTTTTGGCTCGAAGGGCTCGATCCTGTACGACCAGGAGCGGATGAATGAGTTCCAGCTCTATCTGACGGCCGACCGGCCGACCGAGCAAGGCTACCGCACCATCCTGGTGGCGCCGCATCATAAGCCTTATGACGCCTTCCTGCCGGCGCCCGGTCACGGCCTTGGCTTTAATGATCTCAAGATCATCGAATGCCGGGAGCTGTTGACGCGGCTTGCCGGCAAGCCGGCGCGGATCATCGATTTCGACGAAGGCCTGGAGATCGAGCGCACGGTACACGCGATGGCGCGCTCGTTCGCAGAACAGCGCTGGATGGAGGTGCGGTAGTAAGTCCGCGCTGGTCTCCCCTTCTCCCCTTGTGGGAGAAGGTGGCCGAGCGAAGCTCGGTCGGATGAGGGGTGTTGGACGGATCGCTACAGCGAAGAAATAACCGCTTAAAATCCCTCAATATTTTACGCCGAGTTTCTTCCAGCACTCCTCATCCGGCTCGGCGCTGCGCGCCGATCCACCTTCTCCCACAAGGGGAGAAGGGTCAGGGCCGGCATTGGCCGCCTCAGGCGGCTCCTGGCCGGCCGGCGATCATGGCACGTCTCGCCGACCGGCGCCGCTCGACGGCGTCGGCAAGGCCGTAGAGCACCGTCTCGGTGGTTGCCCAGTCGATGCAGCCATCGGTGATGCTCTGGCCATAGACGAGCGGCTTGCCGGGCACGACGTCCTGCCGGCCGGCGACGAGGTTGCTCTCGATCATGATGCCGACGATGCGTTCGTCGCCCGCCGCGATCTGGCCCGCCATGTCAGCCGCCACCAGCGGCTGGTTTTCCGGCTTCTTGCTGCTGTTGGCGTGGCTGACATCGATCATCAGCCGCGGCGCCACGCCGATCCGGCCGAGCTCAGCGCAGGCAGCAGCAATGCTTGCCGCGTCATAATTCGGCACAATACCGCCGCGCAGGATGACGTGGCAGTCCTCGTTGCCGGTGGTCGTCGCGATGGCGCTGCGCCCGCCCTTTGTCACCGCCATGAAATGATGCGGCTGGGCGGCGGACTTCACGGCTTCGGCGGCAATCCGCAGATTGCCGTCGGTGCCGTTCTTGAAGCCGACCGGGCAGGACAGGCCTGACGCCAGCTCGCGATGGATCTGGCTCTCTGTCGTGCGTGCGCCGATCGCGCCCCAGGCGACGAGGTCGGCAATATATTGCGGGGTGGCCATGTCGAGGAATTCGGTGGCCGCCGGAAGGCCGAGATTGTTGACGGCGGAGAGCACGTTGCGGGCCATCCGCAACCCCTTGTCGATGTTGAAGCTGCCGTCGAGGTCGGGATCGTTGATCAGGCCCTTCCAGCCGACCGTCGTGCGCGGTTTCTCGAAATAAACCCGCATCACGATCTCCAGCCGGTCCGACAGGCTTTCACGCAGCGATGCCAAACGGCTGGCATAGTCTACGGCGGCGGTCGGGTCGTGGATCGAACAGGGGCCGACGACGACCACCAGCCGATCGTCGGCGCCGGTCAGCACGGCGTGGATGGCATTGCGTGATGCGGCAACGGTGCGCGTCGCCGTCAGCGTGCGCGGTATTTCCCGCATCACCTCGTCGGGTGTGCTCAGTTCTCTGATTTCCTTGACCCGAAGATCGTCTGTGGTCGTCAACACGGCTTATGCTCCTGATTGGGAGACCTGCCGGCTGAAACAAAAAAGCCGCCAGGTCTGGCGGCTGTTCGGATATTGTTGCTGCAATCTTCAGATCGAGCGCAATCCTCCCGCCGCCAGCGAGTAGCTAAAGTACCAATAGGTGGCGGTCAGGTGGATCATGAGGGCTGATATAGTCGATGCGGAGGCGCTTGTCACGTGCCTGGTGAGGAGGAGGTTTACTCCAGCCCATTCGCGATTGGCTGAAGCCCCCCGAACTTCGTCATCCTCGGGTCTGCGCCGCGTCGCTGCGCTCCTTGCTTCGCCCGTGGATGACGAAGTGATGGGCGGCGTTCCGCTAGACTTGCCGGCGTTATTCCGGTGACGCCCCGGCGATGCTCTGATCGTAGTCGACCAGCGACCCGGTCATGACGCCGGACTGCGGGCTGATTATATAGCTGATCAACCGGGCAAGCTGCGCCGGCTTCACCAATTGGCCCATCGGCTGCGCGGCTTCGGCCTTCTCCAACCAGTCCTCCGGCGCGTCGTGCCATTTCTTCTGCACGATCGCCTCGCCCTCGGTGTCCATCCAGCCGGGCAGCACCGCATTGCAGCGGATGCGATTGCCGCGATAGGCGTTGGCGACATTCTTGGTGAGTGTCGCCAGCGCTCCCTTGCTCGACGAATAGGGCGCCAGGAACGACTGGCCGCAATGCGCCGACATCGACAGCACGTTGACGATCGAGCCCGGTACCTGGCGCGCCAGCAAATGCGCCACCACGCCCTGCATCAGGAAAAACGGGCCGCGCACATTGGTCTGGAATATCTGGTCGAACAGATCCTCGGAGGTCTCGACCAGCGAGCCGCGAGCCGAGGTGGCAGCGGCGTTGACCAGCGCGTTGACGGTACCAAAATGGCCAATCGCCGTTTCGACCGCACGCTTGCAGTCGGCCACTTTTGAGACGTCGGCGCTGATGAAGATGGCATCGACGCCTGCCCCCTTGAGGATGGCGACAGCCTTGTCGCCCTTCTCCTGCGAGCGGCCGATCAGCGCCAGCACCCGGCAACCCTCATCGGCCAGCGCTTCGGCGACGGCAAAGCCGATGCCTTGTGCGCCGCCGGTGACGATGGCGCGTGTTTCGGAATTGCGACCGGCTGAACCGTTCATCGCCTTGCTCCTGTGCTTGATAGTCAGATTGTTTTGTCGAGGCGGACGGTCTTGCCTTCCTTGGCCGATTTCAGCGCCGCATCCGCCAGCCTGAGCGCCACCAGCCCGTCCTTGCCGCTCGGCGCCGCCTTCTTGCCTGACGTCGCTGCCGCGATGAAGGCAGCGATCTCGTTGGCATAAGCGTCGAGATAACGGGTCATGAAGAAATCGTGCAGCGGCGGCCGCGTATAGCCCTTCTCATTGGCCAGTTCGATCGACACCGGCCGCTGGTTCTCGGCCGCAATCATGCCTTTCGAGCCATGCACCTCGATGCGCTGGTCGTAACCGTAGGTGGCGCGGCGTGAGTTGGAGATAACGCATTGCTTGCCGGAAGCAGTTTCGAGGATGACGCTGACGCTGTCGAAGTCGCCGGCCTCGCCGATCTTCTTGTCGACCAGCACCGAAGCATGCGCGCTGACCGCCACCGGCTCCTCGCCGAGCAGGAAGCGCGCCATGTCGAAATCATGAATGGTCATGTCGCGGAAGATGCCGCCCGAGCGGCCGATATAGTCGAGCGGCGGCGGGCCGGGATCGCGCGAGGTGATTGTCACCATTTCGACAGTGCCGATGGCGCCGTCGTCGATCGCCTTGCGCACGGCGGCAAAATGCGGATCGAAGCGGCGGTTGAAGCCGACCATCAAGGTGGCGTCGGCCTTGTCGACGACGGCCAGGCAGCGTTCCACCCTGGCGGCGTCGAGGTCGATCGGCTTTTCGCAGAAAATCGCTTTACCCGCTTTGGCGAAGCGTTCGATCAGGTCGGCATGAGTGTCGGTCGGCGTGCAGATGACGACCGCGTCGATATCGCCGGCCTTCTCGATGGCATCGATGCTGCGCACTTCGGCGTCATAGGCAGAGGCCAGATCGGTCGCCGCCTTCTCGAAGGCGTCGGCAACCGCAACCAGCCTGGCCTGCGGATTGGAACCAACGGCGCGAGCATGAACCTTGCCGATACGGCCGGCACCGAGAAGAGCAAAGCGAAGAGGCATGAAGAATTTTCCTTTGAGGATGGTTCGGAAGGGAGGGCGTGTCAGCGCCTGTGGCTCGGCGTTGGCCGTTACGCCGCAAGTTCCGCCTGCCCGGTCTTGGCACCGGTGATGTAGGAGACGATATCGTTGCCGTCGGTGTCCTGCTTGCGCAAATTGGCGACGATGCGGCCGCGCCGGAAAACGACGATGCGGTCGACCAGGTCGAACACCTGGCGCATGTTGTGAGAGATCAGGATCAGCGGTTCGCCATTTTCCTTCAGCGTGCGGACGATGTTTTCGACCTGCATCGTCTCCTGCACGCCGAGTGCCGCCGTCGGCTCATCCATGATGATGAGCTTGGAAGCAAAGGTTGCTGTTCTGGCAATTGCCACGCACTGGCGCTGGCCGCCCGACATATGGCGGATAGTATTGGAAAGATTGGGGATCTTGACCGCCGTGCGGACCAAGGCTGCCTCGGTCGCCTTGCGCATGAACTTGCGATCGAGGATCGAGAAGGGCCCTAGATTGAACAGCACCCGCTCGCGGCCGAGGAACAGGTTCGACGGCACGTCGAGGTCGTCGGCGAGCGCGAGGTTCTGGAACACCGTCTCGATGCCCGCCTCGCGGGCTTCGATGGGGCCGGCAAAATTCACTTCCTTGCCGTCGAACCACATCCTGCCGCTGGTGCGCTGCTCGACGCCGGTGATCTGGCGTACGAAGGTCGATTTCCCCGCGCCGTTGTCGCCCATGATGGCGACATGCTCGCCCTTGCGCAGCTCGAAGTTGGCACCCTCCAGCGCATGGACGCCGCCATAATACTTGGTCAGGTTTTCGGTCCTCAGGACGATGTCCGACATGATCAAGCCCTCATTGCCCGCAGGCGTTGGCGCCACTGGTCGAGAACGACTGCGCCGACGATGATCACGCCTTTGACCATCTCCTGGTAATAGGCATCGAGGCGCAGAAAGGTGAAACCGGAGATGATCACGCCGAAGATCAGCGAGCCTATCACCGTCCCAATAATCGAACCGCGGCCGCCCGACAGCGAGACACCGCCGATAACCGCCATGGCGATCGCATCGAGCTCGTACATTACACCCATGCCGGCTTGGGCGGTGAGATTCTTGGAGCTCAGCACCACGGCGGCGAGCGCGGCGAGGACGCCGGCAATGACGTAGACGAGGATCTTGTGGTTGGCGATGTTGATGCCGGACATGCGCGCGGCGTCCTCATTGGAGCCGATCGCATAGCAGTGCTTGCCAAATTTGGTGTAACTCAGGATCAGCTGGAACAGCACTGCGAGCGATATGAAAATGATGACCGGCATCAGCCCCTTGCCGATGGCGGCGAAACTCTCGGTCGGAAACGAGATCGGCTGCCCCTTTGACCACCATTTGGCGATGCCGCGCGCGGTGACCATCATGCCGAGCGTGGCGATGAACGGCGGGATGCGCGTGTAGGCGATCAAAGCGCCGTTGACCAGGCCGGCCAGCAGGCCGCAGCCGATCGCGACCAGCACGGGCACGATCACCGGCAGGTCGGTCCAGCCCTGGGCGATGAACATCGCCTTGGGGTTCGGGTTGCCGTTGACCGTCGCTACCTGGGCGAAGCTCATGGCTATCATCGCCGTGGCGCCGACGATCGAACCTGAGGACAGGTCGATGCCGCCGGTAATGATCACCTGCGTCACGCCGATGGCAATAATGCCGACGATCGACACCTGCAGGATGATGATCTGCAGGCGCGCTTCGTTGAAGATCGCATCGATATTGTCGCGGGTATTGAAAAGGAAGCTGTCGCCCAGGAAGACCCGGCCGATCAGCTCGAAAGCGCCGACCAGGATGACGAGCGCCAGGAAGACGTTGAATTCGGCCGGCCATGCGCGCCGCTTCGCATCATAGCTGAGCCCGCCGACGCCGTGAGATGTCTGTGCCAATCGTGCTTCCTCCGTCAGCCACGGTCTCCACTCGGCGCTGTTCAGGCCGAGAGGGAAAAAGCGGAGCGGCGCTGTCTTACTTTGGCGCGCCGCTCCGTATCGGACAGGTCCGCCTCAGTTCTTCTTCAGGAACTTGTCGATATTCGCCGGCGTGACCAGCTGGAACGGGATGTAGACCTTGTGCTCGACCTTCTCGCCCTTCGCCAGCTTGAGCGCTGCGTCAAGCGCGCCGGCACCCTGGCCGGCCGCGTCCTGGAACACCGTCGCATCGAGGTCGCCCGCCTGCATCGCGGCAAGCGCATCCTGGGTAGCGTCGACCCCGCCGACGACAACCGACTTCATGTCGATGTTGGCGGCCTTCATCGCCTGGATGGCGCCGATGGCGCTTTCGTCATTATTGGCGATGACGCCGTCGAACGGCTTGCCGGTCGACAGCCAGTTGGTCATCAGGTTCTGCGCTTCTTCGCGCTTCCAGTTCGACGTCTGCTTGTCGATGATCTTGATGAAGCTGCACTCCGGTGTGGCGATCACGTCATCAATGTCCTTGGTGCGCTGCACCGCTGCCTGGTTCGACAGCTCGCCCATGATCACATAGACATTGGCTTCAGTCTTGCCGGCCTCCTTGAAGAGGCGGCAGACCTCCTTGGTCTCGAGCGTGCCGGAATCGGCTTCGTTCGAGGCGACGAAGGCCTGGTTTTCGGGCAGCGTGTCGACGTTGACCGGCTCGCGATTGACATAGACCAGTGGAATCTTGGCAGCGGCGGCTGCGTCCGACATTGCTTGGGTCGCCGAGGTGTCGACCGGGTTGACGATGATGGCGTCGACGCCTGAGGCGGCGAAGTTCTTGATCTGGTCGAGTTGCTTGGCGACGTCGTTCTGCGCATCCTCCACCTGCAGCTCGACGCCGTCCATGCCCTTGGCCTGTTCAATCATGCCGTTGCGCAGCACGGTGAGAAAATTGTCGTCGAACAACGCCATCGACACGCCGATCTTGGCGGCAAAGGCGGACGAACTCATCAGCGCCGCGAACGCGACGCCCAAAAGCAGTTTTTTCATTTTATTTCTCCTCCACATTGGTGTCCGGCTGCACCGATCTACCCGGAATCCCCGATCTCGCAGGGAATTCTCTCCCGATTGCCATTTTTGGTTCCAGAGGCATTTGCCTGAAACAGATCTTCCGGAACGAAAGAACCAAAATGCTCAGATGGTGAAATATTTATTCCATTTCGCGTGGGCGTCAAGCGAGATTTCGCCATGAGGAATGGATTTTCGGCATTTCGAGCGCTTTTGGACGGACGCTCAGGCAAGCGAGGCCTGAAAGCGTTCTGATAGATTACATCATGTCTGCCGCCGATGACCGCGACGTCAGATGTTTTCTGGCAGATAAATGTCGAAGGGCAGAAAGGTCTGGCCCGGCGCATTCGCAGCGCCGGTCTCGATGGCATGCGCCATCAGCCCGACAAGCTCGCGGCAAAGCGCCGCCAGTGGCGTCGAGATCACCATGGTCAGGAAATTATCTGCCAGCGCCGCGCGGGAGTCGGGCGTGATCTCGTTGCAGACGACCGCCGGCATCTCAGCCGGCTTTGCCTCCCTCAGCGCCGAGATCGCGCCTTCCATACCGCCACCGGCGACATAGCAACCGGCGAGATCAGGGTGGCGGGCCAGAAGCTCGATCATTGCATCATGCGTGATCTGGTTCGCTTCCAGATTGACCAACGTCTCGAGGAGAGTGAATTCCGGCGCCTGCTCGCGAAAGAAGGAGCGAAAACCGATCTCGCGAAGCTCATGGCCATGAAAGCGATGGCTGCCGACGAAGAGGGCAACCTTGCCAGGTCTCTTCGCGGCCTTCGAGATCATCCAGGCAGCGGTGCGGCCGACCTTGCGATTGTCCAGGCCAACATAGCCCTCGCGAATACCGGACGCAAAGTCGGAAAGCAGGGAGAACACCGGTACGCCATTGGCTTTGAGAGCCTCGACGGCGACCGTCAGCGTCGGGTGATCAGGCCCGACCAGGGCGACGGCCCTGGATTTGGCGGCCAGCTTGCGCATCCGCTCGACGATCTCGTCCGGCGCCAGCGAAGCGGCGAAGTCGATGGTGGCCACGCCGCGAAAGCGCGGCGACTGCGATACCGCCAGTTCAAGCTCGCGGGCAAATTCGCTGTAGAAGACGTCCTCCCGCCTCAACAGCAGGAACCCGAGCCGGTATTCGGGCAATTCATGGCGCATCCGCTGCTTGATCAATCCGGCTGCGTGATAGCCGATGCTGGTCGCGGCCTCATAGACGCGGCGCGCGGTTTCCTCGCGCACCGGCAAGCGGTTGTTCAGCACCCGGTCGACGGTGGCAACGCTGACCCCCGAAATGCGCGCCAGGTCGGTGATCGTCGGCCGTTTCGCCATCGCTGCCTCATTCCACTGTTTGGCCCTTTTACACCATTCTGATGGGAAATGATAGAAACTATCTTTGTGATATTGAGCCTATCAGGGCTCGGCGTTATTTTGAACGCTGACCGAATATGATCGAGGCCTCCGCTATGGTGGATATTGGACTCCGAACCGGGAATACGAGCTCCGCAGCAGCGTCCCGACGCGACTACAGCCTGATCGGCCGCGACGCGAAGCTTGCCGTCGAGAGCGGGCTGGCGGCGGCCGAGTGGTATCACACCGACGTGCCGCGCAAGCAGATGAAGGAGCTGATGCAGCGCTCCGACGGCCCGGCGATCCGCGACACCATCATCTGGCTCGGCACCATGATCCTCAGCGGCGCCGGCGCCGCCTGGTTCTGGGGCAGCTGGTGGTGCGTGCCGTTCTTCTTCGTCTACGGCGTCCTCTACGGTTCCTCCACCGACTCACGCTGGCACGAATGCGGCCACGGCACCGCTTTCAGGACGCAGTGGATGAACCACGTGGTCTATCAGGTCGCCTGCTTCATGGTCATGCGCAACCCGGTGACCTGGCGCTGGAGCCACACGCGACATCATACCGATACCATCATAGTCGGCCGCGATCCGGAGATCTCGGTGATGCGTCCGCCCGATCTGCTGCGCGTGGTGCTCAACTTCGTCGGCATTCTCGACGCCTGGCATGCGATGAGCGACATGCTGCGCAATGCAGCCGGTATCGTCAGTCCGGCCGAAAGAACCTTCATTCCCGACCAGGAGCAGCCGAAGGCAATTCGCATTGCCCGCATCTGGACGACAATCTATGCCGCTACCATTGCGCTGGCGCTCTACACGGGCTCGTTCCTGCCGCTGATGCTGGTCGGGCTGCCCAGGCTTTACGGCGCGTGGCACCATGTCATGGTCGGCCTGCTGCAGCATGGCGGCCTGGCTGAAAACGTCACCGATCACCGGCTCAACAGCCGCACCGTCTACATGAACCCGATAAGCCGCTTCATCTACTGGAACATGAACTACCACGTCGAGCATCACATGTTTCCCATGGTGCCCTATCACGCGCTGCCCAGGCTGCACGAACTGATCAAGCACGATCTGCCGGCGCCGACACCATCCATCCTGGCCGGCTACCGCGAGATGATACCGGCTTTCCTGCGCCAGCTGCGCAATGAGGATTATTTCATAAAGCGCGAACTGCCGCCGACGGCGCGGCCCTATCGCGAGGATTTCCACAGCGATAACGCTGCTGTTGCGGTGGCTGCTGAATGACAAGCCCATGCCAACGCACCAAACATCGAGGGACCCGTAAATGAGCGACTGGGTCGAGGCCTGTGACGCCGAGGACATCGACGAAGAAGACGTGATGCGCTTCGACCATGGCGGCCGCACCTTTGCCATCTATCGCAGCCCCGACGACGGGTATTTCGCCACCGACGGGCTTTGCACGCATGAGAAGGTGCATCTGGCGGACGGGCTGGTCATGGACGACGTCATCGAGTGCCCGAAGCATAATGGCCGCTTCAACTACAAGACAGGGGCTGCCAGGGGCGCGCCGGTCTGCGTCGATCTAAGAACTTATCCGGTCAAAGTCGACGCCGGCAAAGTCCTTGTCCGGATCGGTTGATGATGACGAAGGGAATGGTCATCATCGGCGCCGGCGAATGCGGCGGGCGCGCCGCCCTTGCGCTGCGCGAGCTCGGCTATGATGGCCCGGTGACGCTGGTCGGCGACGAGCCGCATCTGCCCTATGAGCGCCCGCCGCTGTCGAAAGACGCGATGGTTGCCGACGCGCCCCTGATCAAGGCGATCGCCAGTGAGGCGGTTCTGGCCGAAAGATCGATCAGGCATATCCATTCGGTCCAGGCGGTGGCGATCGTCCGAGAGGCGCATGTCGTGCGCCTCTCGGACGGTTCCGCCCTGGCCTACGACAAGCTCCTGCTGGCGACCGGTTCGGTGCCGCGCAAGCTGCCTATGCCGGGCCTTGGCGGGCGCTGCGTCTACCTCCGGACCTTCAACGACGCGCTGGCCATTCGCGCCCATCTCAGCGCCGGAAATCGCATCGCCATAGTCGGCGGCGGCTTCATCGGGCTTGAGCTTGCCGCGGCGGCACGCAGACTGGGTGCCGCGGTCACCATCATCGAGGCGCAGCCGCGCATCTTGATGCGCGGCGTGCCAGCCGAGATCGCTGAGGTCATCCATCAGGCGCATGAAGCGGAAGGCGTGAAAATCCTGTGCGGCGAGGGCATCGCCGCCATTGCCGATGATGGCGCCGAAGTGCGCATCGCGCTCGCCGGTGGACACGACATTGTCGCCGATCTTGCCGTGATCGGCATCGGCGCCGTGCCGGTGACCGGACTTGCCGCGGAGGCGGGGCTGACCGTCGACAATGGTGTCGCCGTCGACGCCGAGCTTCGCACCAGCGACCCGGATATCTTTGCCGCCGGCGACTGCTGTTCGTTTCCGCTCGCCCTCTATGGCGGCCGGCGCGTGCGGCTCGAAGCCTGGCGCAACGCACAGGAGCAGGGCGCGCTCGCCGCAAGGAATATGCTTGGCGCCGGCGAGGCCCATGCGGCGGTGCCGTGGTTCTGGTCGGATCAGTACGGCCTGACCTTGCAGATCGCCGGCCTGTCGGACGAAGGCCGCAGCATCGTGCGCCGCGACCTCGGCGACGGCGCCTTCATCCTGTTCCACCTCGCCGAGGACGGCAGGCTGGTTGCGGCAAGCGGCATCGGCCCCGGCAACGCGGTCGCCCGCGACATAAGGCTGGCCGAGATGCTGATTGCAAAGCAGGCAAGGCCGGCGCCGGAATCGCTAGTCTCGCAGGCGGTCAAATTAAAATCGCTGCTGGCGGCTTGATCCGCCGCGTGGATAGTTGACCGAACGCGTTCGGCTAAAACAGCGCTTTCAGCTCCGGCAGCTTGTCGTTGACCAGCCAGCCATAGTAATTTTCCTCGGGCAGCTTTTCCGGCTCGCCCGCAGCGCGGCGCTTGTCGTTCTCGGCTTTCAGCGCATAGGCGCGCTGTTCGGGATTGCCGACATTGTAGAGCGTCGACGTGATGCCGGGATTGCCTGAGATGTCGAAGCCGGCAATGCTTTTATAGGCGTCGATCGACTTCCTTATCGTCGCCGCGACATAAGGCAGTGTCAGGTCAGGGTCCATGATTGTCTTGTACACCGCATTGGGGTCGCCGACGTCGAGTTCCGGCAGGCCGGAAACCTTGTGCACGAGGTCGCTCATCTGCAGTGCCGTCAGCGGATTGAGCTGGCCAAGGCCAAAAGTCTGGCCGGCATAATAAGGCTGGAAGAAAGTGGCGCCGAAGCGGTCGTTGGGAAAGCTCTCGCCGTTGACGGTTTTGCCGCGGAACGACCGGTTCCACACCTGTTCGCGGCACTCCCACAGATCGTAGCTGTCGGACTTCCCTGCGCATTTCGCAAATTGCGGCCGTTGCACGAAATCGGTGATGTCCTCGCCATCATAGGCAAAGGAGAGCTTGCTCGACAGATACGAGATCGCCTTGACGTAATAGGTCTGCAGCCGGTCATAGGCATCGACATTATAGGTATGCTCGCCGACGATGGCTCCAACGATATGGATTGGGTCGATGTCATAGGCCGCGGCTGCCTGCTTGATCTTACCGCGCAGCTCGGCATCGTTCTGGAGCAGCGCAAAGACTTTGCGGTATTTCGCCTGGAAGGTGGTGTTGGTCGCCTGGGTGCGCCGGCTCGAAGCGCCCGGTATGTCGGGCTGCTCGGTGTTGCGGTTGCCCGGCGGCACCATCGTTGCCGCTTGCGCGGCGAACATGGCTGCCGCCAGCGTCAGCCCCAAAATGACGAGGATCAGTTTTTTCATGCGCCGCCGCCCAAATAGTCGCCGGCAAACTAGGTAATGCTCCACCGGGAGTCGAGAGACGCCTGCACCCGACGGGACGAAAGCTTGCCGGATGCTTCCATTTGGCCACACATCGGGAATGCTGGGCCAAATTGGGGAGGCCGGGAGCAATTCCCCGACCCTCTTCGAGAGTGAAGCGTCTCCTACAGGATGAAACGCGACAAGTCCGTGTTTCTGGAGAGGTCGCCGACATGCTTCTCGACATAGGCGGCATCGATGGTCACCGAGGTGCCGTTGCGGTCCGGCGCGTCATAGGAGATATCGTCCAGCACCCGTTCCATCACCGTCTGCAGCCGCCTGGCGCCAATATTCTCGACGCTGGCGTTGAGGTCCACGGCGATGCCGGCCAACGAATCGATGGCGTCGTCGGTGAAGACCAGGTCGACGCCTTCGGTCTTCATCAGCGCGATATACTGCTTGATCAGGCTGGCTTCGGTCTCGGTGAGGATGCGGACGAAATCGCCCTTCTCCAGCGCCCGCAGCTCGACGCGGATCGGCAGGCGGCCCTGCAATTCCGGCAGCAGATCGGAGGGCTTGGCGACGTGGAACGCACCCGAGGCGATGAACAGGATGTGGTCGGTCTTCACCGGTCCGTATTTGGTCGCAACCGTGGTGCCTTCGACCAGCGGCAGCAGGTCGCGCTGCACACCTTCACGCGAAACACCGGCACCAATGCCGCCTTCGCGCGAGGCGATCTTGTCGATCTCGTCAAGGAAGACAATGCCGTCATTCTCGGTCGATTCGAGTGCCCTGCGCACCACTTCGTCCTGATCGAGCAGCTTGTCGGACTCGTCGCTGATCAATAGCCCGTAGGACTCCTTGACGGTCGTCTTGCGCAACTTGGTCTTCTTGCCGCCCATCGCTTTCGACAGCATATCGTTGATGTTGAGCACGCCGATATTGGCGCCCGGCATGCCGGGGATCTCGAAGCCGGGCATGCCGCCATTGCCGGTATCGGCCACTTCGATCTCAATCTCCTTGTCGTCGAGCTCGCCGTCGCGCAGCTTCTTGCGGAAACTGTCACGGGTGGCCGGGCTCGCCGTCTTGCCGACGAGCGCTTCGAGCACCCGTTCCTCGGCGTTGATGTGGGCACGCGCCTTGACGTCCTCGCGCATCTTCTCGCGAACCAGCCCGATGGCGATCTCGACCAGGTCGCGAATGATCTGCTCGACATCGCGGCCGACATAACCGACCTCGGTGAACTTGGTGGCTTCGACCTTAACGAAAGGCGCACCGGCAAGGCGTGCCAGGCGGCGCGAAATCTCGGTCTTGCCGACGCCGGTCGGGCCGATCATCAGGATATTCTTCGGCATCACCTCTTCGCGCATCTGGCCCTCGAGCTGCTGGCGGCGCCAGCGGTTGCGCAAGGCAATCGCCACGGCACGCTTGGCGTCTTTCTGGCCGATGATGAAGCGGTCGAGTTCCGAAACGATTTCGCGAGGAGAGAAGGTGCTCATGTCACTAAATTCCACTTTGCCACTGCCGAATGGACTCGAACGGATGCAGCAGCATGATCACGTTGAGTGTCAGATTGTCCCGGATGAGATAGCCGACACCGAATTCGAAGATGAGGGCGAGGGTTACGACCACCCATATAGGAAGCCTTCGCGCCATGACAAACCCCAGCACCATGGCCAGCGTGTCCGACACCGAATTAATGATGCTGTCGCCATAATAGTCGAGCGAGATCGTGCCGGCGCGATAGCGATCGATGATGAAAGGGCTGTTCTCGAGCAGCTCCCAGCCGCCCTCTATAACCACCGCAAAGGCCAGCCTGAGCCCGATCGGCGAGCGCGGGAAAAGGAACCACGCCAGCGCATAGAACAGGAAACCGTGAATGATGTGCGAGAAGCTGTACCAGTCGGAAATATGCTGGGAATTCTCCGAGCTCTGCACGATGCCGTGCCACAGCTTGACATAGCCGCAGGTACAGATCGGCGTCCGCCCCATGCCGTAAAGGACCCCGGCCTGGAAGATGACCAGGCCGAGAACCAGCAGAAGCCCCATTCGCCAACTGTCGTAGTAGGCCGAGACGGTTTTGTCGCTGGATACACTCATGCTGCTATTGCCCCTCTTTTGCGTCACCCTGTCCGGCATCACCCTCTGGGGCATCAATCGCCATCAGCACGGCATCGCCATATTCCGACTTCCTGCGATCGATAGCCGTGAAACCGGCCTTTTCATAGGCACGGATAGCTCGTGCATTGGCGGGGTCTGGGTCGATGATGACGCGCGGCGTACCTTCCTCGAAAAGCTGCTCGACGAACTGCCGGACGATCGCCGAGCCGTGGCCGACCCCGACAAGCTCCGGCACGCCGATCGACAGATCGATGCCGAGCGTGCCGAACGGCTGGTCGCTATAGGGATGGCCGTCCTCCAGATGCGGATCGTAGCTCTGCAAATAGCCGATGGGCTTGCCGTCGAGCTCGATAATCAGCGGCTCGACCGAAATGCTGTCGATGTGCTCGCGGATCTGCGCGATCTCGGTCTCGGGATCGTCCCACCACTCGGCAACATGCGGCTCGGCAAGCCAGCCGGCGATCATCGGCAGGTCCCTCTCGGTCACCGGCCGAAAACCGTAGCGGAGGCTCCGCTCAGGCGGCATCGAGGGTTTCGACGACGAAGCTGTTGTTGGTGTAGACGCAAATGTCTGACGCGATCTGCATCGCCTTGCGGGCGATCTCCTCTGCGCCCTTGTCGCTGTCCACCAGCGCGCGTGCCGCTGCCAGCGCGTAATTGCCGCCCGAGCCGATGGCCATGATGCCAAATTCGGGCTCCAGCACGTCGCCGGTGCCGGTCAGCGCCAGCGACACCGACTTGTCGGCCACCAGCATCATCGCTTCCAACCGCCGCAAATAGCGGTCGGTGCGCCAGTCCTTGGCGAGCTCGACGCAGGCACGTGTCAGCTGGTCGGGATATTGTTCGAGCTTGGCTTCGAGTCGCTCAAGCAGCGTGAAAGCATCGGCGGTGGCGCCGGCGAAACCGGCGATGACGTTGCCGCTTTTGCCGATGCGGCGCACCTTCTTGGCGTTGCCCTTCATGATGGTCTGGCCGAGGCTGACCTGGCCGTCGCCGGCGATCACCACCTTGCCGCCCTTGCGCACGGTCAGGATGGTCGTGGCATGCATGGTCAGTTCATTCGACATTTTCTGCTCCGATAAGCACCGATCCCATCGAGGCGATCGGCGCGTTACGAGTGACTTGATCGGCCATATGTATGCATAGGCCGGACGATTGCAAACCGGCCATCCGCCGGGCCGGACTGTGCTCCGCAGCGGTAACTGGCAATCGCCGGATCATGCTGCTAGAAGGCTTTCGTTTTCAGGCATGTGAACGCCTGAATCGTGCAAAATCTGAGACAAGGATGAGGTCATGGCGCCCCGTTCCGCCGAGATAAGCCGCAAGACCAGGGAAACCGACATCGCCGTGTCGGTTCAGGTCGACGGCTCGGGCAAATCCGACGTTTCGACGGGCGTCGGCTTCTTCGACCATATGCTGGACCAGTTGTCGCGCCATTCGCTGATCGACATGACCGTGAAGGCCAAGGGCGACCTGCACATAGACGACCACCACACGGTCGAGGATACGGGCATTGCGCTCGGCCAGGCGCTGGCCAAGGCATTGGGCGAGCGGCGCGGCATCATGCGCTACGCCTCGATCGATCTCGCCATGGACGAGACACTGACGCGGGCGGCAATCGATGTCTCCGGCCGGCCTTTTCTGGTCTGGAATGTTTCATTCTCGTCGCCGAAGATCGGTACGTTCGACACCGAGCTGGTGCGCGAATTCTTCCACGCGCTGGCGCAGAATGCCGGCATCACGCTTCATGTCACCAATCATTACGGCGCCAACAACCACCACGTCGCCGAGACCTGCTTCAAGGCCGTGGCGCGTGCGCTGCGTTCGGCGCTTGAGCGCGACCCGCGCCAGCCGGACGCGGTTCCCTCCACCAAGGGATCCCTGAAAGGATAGCGTCATGGCCATCTTTGTCGTGATGGAGCCGCCAGGCCGCAGCGAAAGCGTGGACACTACTTTTATCCGTGACGGCTTTGCCTGGCTCGGCTTCTTGGTGCCGCCGCTGTGGCTGGCCTGGCACCGGCTCTGGGTCGAGGCGGCATTGGCGTTTGTCGCCATGGGCCTGCTCTCGATGCTGGGCGAAAGGCTGGACCTGGAAACAGCCGGCTCGCTTTTATCCCTGCTTGTCATGCTCTTTGTCGGACTGGAAGGGCAGGCCTTGCGGATCGCAGCCCTGCGTCGTCGTGGCTGGCATGAATGGGGCGTGGTCGAGGCCGACAGGCTCGACGACGCAGACGTCCGCTATGCGTTGGAAGCCGATGCTCAGTCGGCTGAACAACCGACGGTGCAACGCATCGTCCCAGACGCAGCACATGCCCGGTCGGCGCAGATGGGCCTGGCGCTGGGGCTGAACCATATTCCGGGAAAGCCCTGAGATGAGGGTGGCGATCATCGATTACGGGTCGGGCAATCTGCGCTCGGCCACCAAGGCCTTCGAGCGTGCCGCGCATGAAGCCGGCATTGCCGCCGCGATCGAACTCACCGCCGATGCCGAGCGGGTCAGGACCGCCGACCGCATCGTCCTGCCCGGCGTCGGTGCCTATGCCGATTGCGCCGCTGGACTGCGTGCGGTCGCCGGCATGTGGGAAGCGGTCGAGGAGGTGGCGATCGCCAAGGCTCGGCCGTTCCTCGGCATCTGCGTCGGCATGCAGCTGATGTCGGAGCGAGGCCTGGAAAAGACCGTCACAAAGGGCTTTGGCTGGATCGCCGGCGACGTCAAGGAGATCACGCCGGCCGATCCGACACTGAAGATCCCGCAGATCGGCTGGAACACGATTGACCTGAAGCGCAAGCATCCGCTGTTTTCCGGCATTGCGACGGGTGGCAAGGGACTGCACGCCTATTTCGTCCACTCCTACCATCTCGATGCACGGAAGGAGGATGAGGTGCTGGCGGTTGCCGACTATGGCGGCCCGGTAACGGCCGCTGTCGCCCGCGACAACCTAGCCGGAACGCAGTTCCACCCCGAGAAGAGCCAGGCGCTGGGCCTGGCGCTGATCACCAATTTCCTAGGCTGGAGGCCCTGAACCATGAGCAAGAGGGGCTATTGGATGGCAATGGTCGATGTCCACGATCCCGAGATCTACAAGCAGTACATCGAGGCCAATGCCGCGGCTTTCGCGAAATACGGCGCGAAGTTCCCGGTGCGCGCCGGGCGGTACACCAGCCCGGAAGGACCGGCAGGCAATCGCCACGTGCTGGTGGAATTCGAATCCTATGAAAAGGCGCTGGAATGCTACGGCTCGCCTGAATACCAGGAGGCCTTGAAGTACAGGCTAGCCGGCTCGACCGGCCACTTTGTCATCGTCGAAGGCGCCTGAAGGTGTTTCTGTTTCCGGCGATAGACCTCAAGGACGGCAAATGCGTGCGCCTCAGGCATGGCGACATGGCCACCGCCACCATCTACAATGACGATCCCGCCGCTCAGGCGCGCGCCTTCGAAGAGCAGGGCTTCGAATGGTTGCACGTCGTCGACCTCAACGGCGCCTTCAAGGGCCAGAGCGTCAACAGCGCCGCGGTCGGCGCCATCCTGAAGGCGACGAGCAATCCGGTGCAGCTCGGCGGCGGCATCCGCACCCTGGCGCAGATCGAGGACTGGCTCGACCGTGGGCTGGCCCGCGTCATTCTTGGCACCGTGGCGGTGCGCGATCCGGATCTGGTCAGGCAGGCCTGCAAGGCATTCCCGGGCAAGATCGCCGTCGGCATCGACGCCAAGGGCGGCAAGGTCGCGGTCGAAGGCTGGGCTGAAGCCTCGAGCCTCGGCGTCATTGAACTGGCGAGGAAATTCGAGGGTGCCGGCGTCGCCGCCATCATCTACACCGATATTGACCGCGACGGTGTGTTGACCGGTATCAACTGGGACGCCACCATCGATCTCGCCGACGCGGTGTCGATCCCGGTTATCGCCTCGGGCGGGCTCGCCTCGATCGCCGACATCGTGCGCATGACCATGCCCGATGCCCGCAAGCTCGAAGGCGCGATCTCCGGACGCGCCCTCTACGACGGCCGCATCGACCCAGCCGAGGCATTGGCGATCCTGCGCGGCAAACCGATGGCAGGGGTGTGAAACGTGAAGGTCTCGATTATCGTTGCTCCCTACGACAGCGGGCACTATCACGAAGGGTGCGGCCAGGGGCCGGATGCCATCATCGGCGGTGGGCTGGTCGAAGCCCTGACCGTGGCTGGCCATGACGTCGCCGTCGAAGATATCGGCAAGGTCGGAGACGAGCAGGGGCGCGAAATTGCAACCGGCTTCGCCGTCTGCAACGCCGTCGCGACCAAGGCTAACCTCGCCCGCGATGGACGACGCTTCCCCATTATCCTTGCTGGAAATTGCCTGACCGCCGCCGGTGCGGTCGCCGGTGAAGTTGCGGATTCGATCATCTGGATCGACCAGCATGGCGATCTCAACACGCCGGAGACGTCCTCCTACGGCTTTCTCGACGGCATGGCGCTGGCGGCGACGCTCGGGCTCTGCTGGCATCCGATGGCGGCAGCAATTCCGGGGTTCCGGCCGATAGACCCGGCGCGCTGCATGCTGGTCGATGCCCGCGACCTCGATCCCGACGAAAAGCGACTGCTGGAAACTTTGCCGATCGTGCGCACCGAATGTGCCGGTGCACTCGATATGGTCGGAAAGCTCACGGCGACAGGGACTGTGCGGGCGCATCTGCATCTCGACTTGGATGTCCTCGATCCGGATGTGTTGCAGGTGAACCGCTACGCGCACCCGGGAGGCCCGAGTCCGGAACAGCTACGGCAGCTTGCCTGCGGACTGGCCAGGTCAATCCCAATCGTCGGCGTGACGCTCTCGGCCTACGACCCGGCCTTTGATTCCCAGTCCGAAGTTCCGCCCGTCGTCGGCCAGCTGCTTGTCGACTTTCTTGCGGCGATCGAGAGGATCTGATGCTGAAAGCCCGCGTCATCCCCTGTCTCGACGTCAAGAACGGCCGTGTCGTCAAGGGCGTCAATTTCGTCGACCTGGTCGATGCCGGCGATCCCGTCGAAGCGGCAAAAGCCTATGACGCGGCCGGCGCCGACGAGCTCTGCTTTCTCGACATCACCGCCTCGTCGGAAAACCGCGAGACCATTTTCGATGTCATCGCCCGCACCGCCGAACAATGTTTCATGCCGCTGACCGTTGGCGGTGGCGTCCGTCAGGTCGCCGACATCAGGAAGCTGCTACTGGCCGGCGCCGACAAGGTGTCGATCAACACGGCGGCGGTGAAGACCCCAAATTTTGTCGCCGAGGCTGCCGACAAATTCGGCAACCAGTGCATCGTCGTCGCCATCGATGCCAAGAAAGTGTCCGCTGCGAGCGAGGCTGATCGCTGGGAGATATTCACCCATGGCGGCCGCGAGAAGACCGGCATCGACGCCGTCGAGTTCGCTCGGCGAGTGGTCGATCTCGGCGCCGGCGAGATCCTGCTAACATCGATGGACCGCGACGGCACCAAGGCCGGCTACGACATAGCCCTTACCCGCGCGGTCGCCGATGCCGTACGCGTGCCGGTCATCGCTTCCGGTGGCGTCGGCACGCTCGACCACCTTGTCGAAGGCATTCGCGATGGCCATGCCGGCGCAGTGCTGGCGGCGTCGATCTTCCATTTCGGCACCTACAGCATCGCCGAAGCCAAGCTGCACATGGCTCAGGCCGGACTGCCGATGCGGCTGGACTCGCCGGGTAATCGGTCCTAGAGCCTTTCCGGCTAAGAAGAGGCTGTAAACGCCGTCATGACCGAGTTCTCGCTCTCCGATCTGGAGAAGATTATTGGCGAACGCGCACGTTCCGGCGATCCGGATTCGTGGACGGCCAAGCTCTTTCAGCGCGGCATGAGCAAGGCAGCGCAGAAACTCGGCGAAGAGGCGGTCGAAACGGTGATCGCAGCCGTCAGCGCCGATAGGGCCGCGCTTGTTTCGGAAAGCGCCGATCTCATTTATCATTGGCTTGTCGTTCTCGGCATAGCGGACATTCCGCTGAGCGATGTGCTCAACGAGCTTGAACGCCGCACCGGTCGTTCGGGTATCGCCGAAAAGGCGTCTCGGCTGGACCGGGGCTGATCGCTGCGGAGGAACTCGATGGACCAGCTCGCTCCTACCGAGAAGTATTCACCCTATCGTTTCTTCTCGGCCGAGCAATGGTCGCGGTTCCGCGCCGATACGCCGATGACGCTCACCGAGGACGAGGTCCGTCGTCTGCGGTCGCTGAACGATCCGGTCGATCTCCACGAGGTCGAGCGCATCTATCTTTCGATGTCGCGGCTGTTGTCGGCTCATGTCGAAGCCAGTCAACTCCTGTTCAGGCAACGCCAGGCCTTCTTCAACGCGCTGGACGCGGCCAAGACACCGTTCATCATCGGCATTGCCGGTTCCGTGGCGGTCGGCAAATCGACCACGGCGCGCGTGCTAAAGGAGCTGCTGGCGCGCTGGCCGTCGAGTCCCAAGGTCGACCTGGTCACCACCGACGGCTTCCTGCTGCCGAACGAAGTCCTGCGCCGCAACAACCTGATGGAGCGCAAGGGCTTTCCCGACAGCTACGACGTCGGCGCGCTGCTGCGCTTCCTGTCCGGCATCAAATCGGCGCAGCGCAACGTCCGCGCGCCGGTCTATTCGCACCTGACCTATGACGTCATTCCGGGCGAGTTCCAGACCATCGACCGGCCCGACATCCTGATCTTCGAAGGCATTAATGTCCTGCAGCCGGGTAAGCTGCCGAAGGACGGCAAGATCGTGCCTTTCCTGTCGGATTTCTTCGACTTTGCCATCTACATCGATGCCGAGGAGGCGCTGATCCATCACTGGTATATCGCCCGCTTCATGCGGCTGCGCGAAACCGCCTTCCGCGACCCGGCCTCCTTCTTTCACCGCTATTCGCAACTTTCCGAGGATGCGGCCCGCGCCATCGCCGAGGGCCTGTGGACCAACATCAACCTGAAGAATCTGCGCGAGAATATATTGCCGACCCGCGCCCGTGCCGATCTCATCCTGCGCAAGGGCGCCAACCATCTGGTCGAGGAAGTGGCGCTCAGGAAACTGTGAAATCCCGGGGCATTCCTTAAAGTCATCTTAACCCAGTCTTTCTATTGTCGGGCCTGATCTGCGGGCTCGGCAAACAAATGAATGCGCCATTCCTAAACATCGATCGGCCGGCAGCTGACCGCATCGCACGTCCGGGCAGCGGCGGCGCAACGATTGCCCTGATCGTGCCTGTCCACAATGAGGAAGGCGCAATTGCTCCATTCCTGAAGGCGGTATGCGAAAGCACCGCGCCGCTGAAGGACAAAGGCGTTGCCCTCGAGTTCATCTTCGTCAACGACGGCAGCAGCGATACGACGCTCGAAAAGCTGATCGAAGCCCAACAGACCGATCCACGCATCCACGTAATCGACCTTTCACGCAATTTCGGCAAGGAAGCCGCGATGACCGCGGGGCTCGACAGCTGCGATGCCGATGCAGCGATCCCGATGGATGTCGATATGCAGGATCCGCCGCATGTCATTCCGCTGCTTGTGGAAAAGTGGCGCGAGGGTTTTGAGGTTGTTCTGGCTAAGCGAGCCAATCGGTCGAGCGACAGCTTTCTCAAGCAGCGCTCCGCCTCGATGTTCTACCGCGTTCACAACTGGATCGCGCAGCAGAAGATCCCGCACGATGTCGGCGACTTCCGTTTGATCGACCGCCAGGTCATCCAGGCGCTGCGGTCTTTGCCCGAACGCCGTCGTTTCATGAAGGGCCTGTTCGCCTGGGTCGGGTTCCGCACCGCAAGCGTCGAATATGTCCGCGATCAGCGCATCGCCGGCCAGTCGAAATTCTCCGGCTGGAAGCTGTGGAACTTCGCGCTCGAAGGCATCACCAGCTTCTCCACCGCTCCGCTTGAAATCTGGACCTATGTCGGCGCGACGATTTCCGCGCTGTCGTTCCTCTACGGCCTGCTGATCGTCGCCAAGACAATGATCTTTGGCGTTGATGTGCCCGGCTACGCCTCCCTGCTGGTCAGTGTTCTTTTCCTTGGCGGCATCCAGTTACTCGGCATCGGCATCATCGGACAATACCTCGGCAGGGTCTACGCCGAGATCAAGCAGCGTCCGATCTACATCGTGCGCCGCAAATATGAGGGAATGAGCTGATGGAGATCGACGCCTACCGACAGATGGCTGCCACCGAAGACGAGCATTGGTGGTTCTGCGGGCGTCGCGCCATCGCCGAGGCGGTCATTCGCAGCATCGGCCTGCCTGAAAACGCGCGCATCGTCGAGATCGGCGCCGGCACCGGCGGCAACATCCGGATGCTGGAGCAGTTCGGCGCAGTGACGGCAGTCGAGATGAGCGATCTCGCACGCAGGATTGCCTGGGAAAAGACCGGCCGCGAGTTCCTCGCCGGACATCTGCCGGACAACATTCCTGTCGCGCCGCAAAGCTGCGACCTCGTCTGCCTGTTCGACGTGCTGGAGCATGTCGCCGAAGACGAGGCGTCGCTTGCCGCGATCCGCCAAGTGCTGAAACCGGGCGGCAGCGTCGTCCTCACTGTGCCCGCACACCAATGGTTGTGGAGCACGCATGATGTGGGGCTGCATCATATGCGGCGCTATTCACGCAATCTGCTGCGTGAACGAATCGAAAGGGCTGGTTTCGCGATCGACCGGCTGAGCTACACAAATGCCGCGCTCTTCCCGGTAGCGGCGCTGGCACGACTGGTGGACAGGTTGCGCAAGTCGGCCTTGCCAGCCGGCCATGCTACGCCGCCAAAACCACTGAATGCGGCGATGAAGGCAGTGTTTTCGGCGGAAAGCCGCATCATACCAAATGCAAGCTTGCCCTTCGGGGTTTCGCTGCTGGCAGTATTCCGCGAGGACAGCGCCGTCGAAACCGCTCGCCTCGACGAGAAATTGGCAGCTTGACCGCGTCATGGGCACCGGCTCGTATCGTCGACTATCGCGCTTTGCGCTGATTGGCATCGCGTCGACGCTGATCTACGCCGTTTGCGCTTTTCTGCTGTCGCGTGGACAGGCAACGGCGGCCCTGCCGGCGGCGCTCACATCGTTTGCGGCCTACGCCGTCGCCGCGCTGTTCTCCTACACCGGGCATAAATATTTCACGTTCACCTCGGGCGGCAGCCACGCTATGGAATTGCCCCGCTTCCTCCTGCTCACCGCTTCCGGCCTCGCCGTCGCGATCGCCCTGCCGGGGCTTTTGACCCAGATGCTCGGCGTCCCTGCCGCAATCCCGATCCTGCTCACCTGCATTGCCGTGCCGGTCATCAACTATGTCGTCCTCGGGCGGTGGGTGTTTCGTGGTCTCTAGCGCGCGATCCCTCAGTGAACTGCTGCCCGGCGCCAACCGCTTCTCGCCCTTTGTGGGCGTAGCGGGTGCTCCGTTGCTGCTGGCCAGTCTGGTCGTCACATACGCCGTCTGGCTATCGACCGTTGCAATTCCGACCAATGTTGACGTGTCGTGGCTTCTGGTCGTCTGCGACCGCCTGCTTGGCGGAGAGCGGCTCAACACCGACATCGTGGAGACCAACCCCCCTTTCTCGATCTGGCTCTACATGCCGTTCATGCTCCTGGAAAAGCTCACTGGCATGCGTGCGGAATTCTGGCTGACGCTTGGCGTCGTTTGCCTGAGCCTGGCCAGTCTTTCCGTTTCCGTCCGCATTCTCGCGCGCGATGAACCGGTCTACCGGCAGCCCCATGCGCTGTGGGCGGCAGCGGCGGCCCTGTTTTTGATCCTGTGTTTCATGCCGGATCAATTCGGCCAACGCGAGCACTTCGCATTGATTGCCATTCTGCCTTGGGTGGCGTTGCAATGCACACGTCAGCGGAACCTGGATTTCAGCGCGGGCTCGCGCCTGGAGCACATGGTCGCGGGCTTTGGCGCGGCGGTCGTGGTCATGGTCAAGCCGCCCTATTTTGTGCTGGCCTTCATGTTGCCGTCGCTCTGTCTTGCGCTTGAAAGGCGGTCGCTGAGACCGCTCTTCGTCGCAGAGAACCTGGTGGGCGCTGCGATCGTGGCCGCCTATATCGCGTCTATTGCGCTCTTCGACCGCGCTTACGTCAGCGACGTCCTGCCCCTGGTCAGGGAGGTCTATCTTCCGTTGAGGGCCTCTGCCGCCGATATGCTGGCAAACTGGCCGAAAGTGGTGCTGCTTCTGGCCGCCGCCACCGTGCTTGCGGCCGGCGGCCTGAGAAAGACGAACTGGGACGTCAGGATTCCGCTCCTGACCGCCCTGGGGTTCATTCCGGCCTTCATCGTCATGGGCAAGGGTTGGCCCAATCACGCGCTGCCGATGGTCGTTGTTGCGACACTTGCATTTGGCATCCAGCTTGTGCGGTTCGGCACATTCGGCAGTGCAGGCTTCGTTCGCAAGGCCGCCCTGATCTTCGGCTGCGTGCTGGTGCTGCAAATAGCGGTCAGGGCACAGTACGCGGCGCTGACGACGGATAACGGCCCGATCGACCGGTCTGTCGCCGCGATCCGCGCAACGGTCGAAACCCCGACCATCATGTCGATTGCCGACCAGATGCAGGTTGCCCATCCCCTCGCCAGGCTGGTTGGCGGCAGGTTCATATCACGCCATCCGAGCGCCTGGGCGGTCTCCAACGCGGACACGCTCGCCCGCGTCACCGGCGATCTCGAACGGAGACGGGAACTTGAAAGCATCCGCGATCGGGTGATCGGCGAAAACGCCGCCGAGATATCAGCGAAGAAGCCCGATATCGTGCTGTCAGGCTCGCCCGCGTGGACTGCCCTGATGCTGCAGGACAAGCGGATCCAGGTCGCCTTGGCCGACTATCGTCTGCTGCACGCCGAGCCGGAAATCACTGTCTATCTGCGTTACACGGCGCCTGCGCCGCTCCAAACCGATTGAGCAGGAGCCCCGGAAACCCATGACACGGCTGGATCCAATCGCTCCGCTGGACGACAGATGGCTCGATCTCGAGAGCCTCGGTGCAACAGCATGAGCGTCTCGAACGACATTGGCGGCTTGAGCCGCTGGCGCGACCGGGATATTGCGGCGTCGCTGCTTCCTAGCCGCAATGTCCTGGCCATTGCCGCAGTCACCGTCTTTTCGATCTTCTGGCAGCGACGTTGGGGGACTGTTCCCGACACTAGCTGGCTGATCACGGTCTGCGAGCGTATGCTGTCCGGTGAGCGGCTTTACTCGCAAATCTACGAGACCAATCCCCCATTCAGCGTCTGGCTCTATCTGCCGCCAGTGGCTGCGGCCAGATTGCTGGGCACCGCCCCGGAAATCCTGGTTGAGGCCTGGACATACCTTGCCGTGTTTATCGGACTTTCGCTCTCGGGCGTGATCGTCAAGCGTGCGGGTTTCACCGAAACTGCATCATTGTTTGCACTGGGGCCAGCGTTTTGCGCAATGTTGGTGGTCTTCCCCGGAAATGCTTTCAGTGAGCGGGAGCATATCGGCATGGCACTTTTCATGCCGCTGCTTGCGCTTCATGCCTGGCGCGCGCGCAGAGATGCAGCTGCCCAACCAGACCCCGGGCTCGCTGTACTCGCCGGCCTGTCGGGCAGCATTCTGCTGCTGGTCAAGCCCTACTATGCGATCATGGTGTTGGCGCCGGCGCTGGTCGTTGCAGTGCGCCGGCGCAGTCTGAAATCGATCTTCGCCCTGGAACACTGGGTCATTGGCGGCATCTGCGTTGTCTATCTCAGCACGGTCACGCTGATCCATCCGGAATTCGTGCGCGACATCTATCCCCTCTTGGCGGACGTGTATGCAAAGATCGGCATCTTTTGGCCGATTGTGATCGGCTACGGTTTCTCGTGGTGTTTCCTTGTCTTCCTGATCTGGTGGCTGTGGCCTGCCAGGCGGTTTCCAGAGCTGGCGGCGGTTGCGTTGGCGGCATCGATCGCTGGCATGTTTCCCCTGTTCTACCAAGCCAAAGGCTGGTCTTATCATGCCTATCCCGCGATCTTTTGCGCTGTGGCAGCCATTTTCTGCCTGCTGGCACTGCCCAGGATCGTGCAGCAGCCGTCGAAGCTGTTGACGTTCGTGACGGCTCCTTCGCGAGCTTGGGCATTGGCGGCGGTGGCAATCGCTTTCTTGCCGTACTGGAGCACCCAGAAACCAGGGCCGGCGCTGATTGCCGCAATTCGCGCCGCCACCGATCGGCCGACCGTAGCGTTGGTCAGTTCGGATATTTCCTCGGGACATCCGTTGAACCGTATGATCGATGGGCAGTTCGTTTCGACCCACGTCAGCGATTGGCTTGGAGCGTTCGCACTTTCCCTGTCCCGGCAGGCAGCTCTCTCGGGTGACACCGCCGAAGCCATGCGTTACCGAGCCATCATGGCGCGCTACGTCGAAAGCAAACGCGAAGAGTTCGTGCGTCTGCGCCCGGATATCGTCGTCTTCAAGAAAAACAACACGATGTGGACAAGCCAACTGATGGAGCGTTTTGGCTTTGACGCCATCCTGGCGCACTACCGCATTCTTATCGAGGACGAGACCGAGCGCATCTATCTGCGCGACGATTATGTCCGCCCGGGCCACCGGCCACCCGAACAGCCTATTTCGGCATCGTCACCCGTCGCAGCGTCAGATTGATGCGGCCGCCACTCCTAAGCAATGCCGAGGTCGACGGGTAGATACGGTCGACGCCGTGAAAGCAGAGCCGCCCTTCGCCGCCAAGCACGACGACGTCGCCGCTCCTCAGCCTGAACGATTTGGTGGCGCCGTCGCGCGTCGTCTGGCCGACCCGGAACAGGCAATCGTCGCCGAGCGACACCGAGACGACAGGCGCGGAGAAATCGCTCTCGTCGCGGTCCTGGTGAAGACCCATCTTGGCATCCTGCGAATAGAAATTGACCAGGCAGGCTTCCGGCAGGTGCGCATAGGCAGATACATCCCGCCACAGTTCGAGCAGCATCTCCGGGATCGGCGGCCAAGGCCTTCCGGTCACCGGATGGGTCGGCTGGTAGCGATAGCCGTGCTCCTTGTCGGTGACCCAGCCCAGCGGACCGCAATTGGTCATGCGCACGCTCATCTCCTTGCCGGTACGCGGCATCGCCGGCACGAACAGCGGGGCGTTCTGCACGATCTGCCTGATATCTTCAACCAGCACTTCCTGCATGGCGCGCGACAGGTAGCCGGGCATATGGCGGACGCCTTTGGGCAGTACGAGCATCGCGTCGCTTAATCCGTTGGTCTGGAGAAATCAGAATGCCACCGTCAAATGAAAACGGCGACCCGAAAGCCGCCTCCGACGGTGGCTGCGCGCTTTAACCGACGATCTGAGATCCGAAGCCGCTTCGGCTGTCACTCATCCCCGACCCGGCCGCGCAGTTTCTTGATCGAGCCGCGCCCGGCCTTGCTCTTGAGCCGTCTTTCGACCGCGCCTTTGGACGGCCTGGTCTTCTTGCGCGGCGGTGGTGGTGGTTCGGCGGCCTTGGCGACCAGTGCCGTCAGCCGCGCCCGGGCGTCCGCCCGGTTCTGCTCCTGGGTGCGGAAGCGTCCGGCTTCAATGACGATGACGCCGTCCTTGGTGGCGCGCTGGCCGGCAAGCTTGATGGTCCGTTCGCGCACCCGCTCCGACAGGCCAGCCGCATTGGCGGCATCGAAGCGCAATTGCACTGCCGTCGCCACCTTGTTGACGTTCTGGCCGCCCGGGCCGGACGAACGGATGAAGTCCTCGTGCAGGTCGCCCGGATTAATCACCGCATCGTCGGTAATGATGATCTTGTCGTCGGCGTTCATGCCGCACTCATGGCGCGGCAGGCGAAAAAAGAAAAGGCCCGATCGAAGCCGGGCCTTGAAGCATCACCAGGGGCGACGGCTATTCAGCCGCTACCTGCATGCGTGGTGCGGCGCCGAGCACCGTGGCGTCGACATGGGCTTCGAATTTCTCGAAATTGTCGACGAACATGCCGACCAGCCTTGCCGCCTGCCGGTCGTAGGCGGGCTTGTCGATCCAGGTCGATCTAGGGTCGAGAATGGCGCGGTCGACGCCGGCAACCGTCACCGGTACGTCGAAACCGAAATTGGCGTCGGTGCGGAAGTCGGCCGCTTTTAGCGAGCCGTCGAGCGCCGCCGCAAGCAGCGCCCGTGTTGCTTTGATCGGCATTCGTTTGCCGGTGCCGTAGGCGCCGCCGGTCCAGCCGGTGTTGACCAGCCAGCAATCGACGCCGTGGCGGGCGATGAGCTCGCGCAGCAGATTGCCATATTCCGACGGATGCCGCGGCATGAACGGTGCGCCGAAGCATGTCGAAAATGTCGCTTCGGGTTCCGTAACGCCCTTCTCGGTCCCCGCCACCTTGGCGGTATAGCCGGAGAGGAAATGGTACATGGCCTGCGCCGGGGTCAGCCGCGCGATCGGCGGCATCACACCGAATGCGTCGGCGGTCAGCATGATGATGTTCTTCGGGTGGCTGGCGCGCCCCGTCTTGCTGGCGTTGGGGATGAAGTGGAGCGGATAGGCGCAGCGTGTGTTTTCGGTCAGCCCGCCGTCGTCGAAATCCGGCACGCGGCCTGCGTCGAGCGCCACATTCTCCAGCACCGTGCCGAAGCGCTGGGTGGTGGCGAAGATCTCCGGCTCGGCTTCGGCCGAAAGCTTGATCGTCTTGGCATAGCAGCCGCCCTCGAAATTGAAGATGCCGTGCGGTCCCCAGCCATGCTCGTCGTCGCCGACCAGCGTGCGCGACGGGTCGGCCGACAACGTCGTCTTGCCGGTCCCGGAAAGGCCGAAGAAAACGGCCGCGTCGCCGACGGGCCCTTCATTGGCCGAGCAGTGCATCGGCATCACACCCTTTGCCGGGAGCAGATAGTTGAGTACGGTGAACACCGACTTCTTCATCTCACCGGCATACGAGGTACCGCCGATCAACACGATCATGTGCGAAAGATCGACGGCAATCACCGTTTCGCCGCGCGTGCCGTGGCGGGCGGGATCGGCGCGGAACGACGGCAGGTCGATGATCGTCAAATCGGGCATGAAATGCTCGAGTTCGGCGGCGGCCGGTCGGATGAGCAGATTGCGGATGAACAAGGAGTGCCAGGCAAGCTCCGTGATCACCCTGGTCGGCAGCTTCAGTTCCTCGTCGGCGCCGCCGACCAGGTCCTGCACATAAAGATCCTTTCCGGCCGCGTGGGCGCGAAAATCGGCAAGCAGCGTATCGAACTGGATCGGCGAAATCGCTTTGTTGTTGTCCCACCATATATGCGGCGCGGTGCTTTCGTCGCGCACCACGAATTTGTCCCTGGGCGAGCGGCCGGTGTGCTGCCCGGTCTCGGCGGCAAGCGCGCCATGCGCGGTGAGTCGGGCCTCGCCACGGCGGATTGCCTCCTCGTAGAGCGCGGCCGCGCCGAAATTATAGCGCACCACCCCCGTGGTTCTCAGGCCGATGCGATCGATTGCACATGCAGGATTGCGTTTGCCGGCTTCCGACATGGGTGTCCCTTCTTCGATTTACCGCGTCTTTACCGGCGAATTCCGGAACCCCCATTGCAGGAGCTAAAAACGTCAAAACCAGAAAAGGCGAATGATATCAAATCATTAATCGATTTAAATATTTTGAAAGTTGTTTAAATCGTTTATATGTGCAAAAACACTGATGGTTGCCCAAGGATTGGCGATGTTCATTCGTCCAATCCATATCGAGGTACAATTGTGGCCGTCGACATGCCGCGCGTGACAGCGGATACAGCCTGTGCCACATTTTGTACCTAATTTGTCCTGCAAAAGCCCCTTCTCGACGAAAGAAGGGACAGCTCATGAGGGAGCCGCTTGAAATGGCAACAATCGCGCTTGTCGACGACGATCGCAACATTCTGACTTCGGTTTCGATCGCCCTCGAATCCGAGGGTTATCGGGTCGAAACCTACACGGATGGGGCATCGGCGCTGGAGGGACTGGCGGCGCGCCCGCCGAACCTCGCCATCCTCGACATCAAGATGCCGCGCATGGACGGCATGGAGTTGCTGCGCCGGATGCGTCAGAAATCCGACCTGCCGGTAATCTTCCTGACCTCCAAGGACGATGAGATCGATGAACTGTTCGGCCTCAAGATGGGCGCCGACGACTTCATCCGCAAACCCTTCTCGCAGCGTCTTCTGGTGGAGCGCGTCCGCGCCGTGCTGCGCCGCGCCAGCACCCGCGAGGCGGCGGCCAAGGCGCCCAACCAGCAGGCCCGGTCGCTTGAGCGCGGCCAGCTTGTCATGGACCAGGAGCGCCACACCTGCACCTGGAAGGGCGAGCCGGTGACGCTTACCGTCACCGAGTTCCTCATCCTGCATTCGCTGGCACAGCGTCCGGGGGTCGTAAAAAGCCGTGATGCGCTGATGGATTCGGCTTATGATGAGCAGGTCTATGTCGATGACCGCACCATCGACAGTCACATCAAGCGGCTGCGCAAAAAGTTCAAGGCCGTTGATGATGACTTCGAAATGATCGAAACCCTTTACGGAGTCGGATATCGGTTCCGCGAAGCTTGAGTCGAGCGGGAGCTGCTATTCGATGGCAGTGCAAGTAGAGCGAGTGAGACGGTCGGGCGCCGCCAGGCGCCCGCCGCGGATTCTGCCCGCCTTCGTGTCGAAAATTACGGTGCCGATGCGCCGGTTTCTCGGCCATCACATCTTTTCCAGCCTGACGCGGCGTATCCTCTTTCTCAACCTTGCCGGCCTTGCCGTCCTGGTCACCGGCATTCTCTATCTCAATACCTTTCGCGACGGGCTGATCGACGCCCGTGTCGAGAGCCTGATGACTCAAGGCGAGATCATCGCCGGCGCGATCGCCGCCTCGGCGACGGTCGAGACCGATTCGATCAGCATCGATCCGGAGAAGCTGCTCGAGTTGCAGGCCGGCGAAAGCCTCGGCCCGGGCTCCGATCAGCTCGACAATCTCGATTTCCCGATCAATCCGGAGCGCGTGGCGCCGGTGCTCAGGCGCTTGATCTCGCCGACGCGCACACGCGCCCGCATTTACGACCGTGACGCCAACCTGCTGCTCGATTCCCGCCATCTCTATTCGCGCGGCCAGATCCTTCGCTACGACCTGCCGCCGGTCGAAGAGGAGCAGCCGGACCTTCTGGAGCGCATCCAGAAATTCGTCTTCGATTTCTTCCGCAACAAGCAGCTGCCCGTCTATCGCGAGCAGCCGGGCGGCAACGGTGCCGCGTTTCCGGAAGTGGTCAAGGCGCTTACCGGCAGTCCGTCGACGATCGTGCGGATATCGGAGCAGGGCGAGCAGATCGTTTCCGTGGCGGTGCCGATCCAGCGCTTCCGTGCCGTTCTCGGCGTGCTGATGCTGTCGACCGAAGGCGGCGACATCGACAAGATCGTCGCGGCCGAGCGCAAGGCGATCCTGCGCGTGTTCGGCATTGCCGCCCTGGTTACCGCCATCCTGTCGATGCTGCTGGCCTCCACTATCGCCAACCCGCTGCGCCGGCTTTCCGCGGCGGCGGTCAGGGTTCGCCGCGGCGTCAAGAACCGCGAGGAAATCCCCGACTTCTCCGACCGCCAGGACGAGATCGGCAATCTGTCGATCGCCGTGCGCGACATGACCAATGCGCTCTACGCCCGCATCGAGGCGATCGAAAGTTTTGCCGCGGATGTCTCGCACGAGTTGAAGAACCCGCTTACCTCGCTGCGCAGCGCGGTGGAGACATTGCCGCTGGCCAGGAACGACAATTCGCGCAGCCGGCTGATGGATATCATCCAGCACGATGTGAGGCGGCTTGACCGTCTCATCACCGATATTTCCGATGCCTCCCGTCTCGATGCCGAGCTGGCGCGGGAAGATGCGGGAACCGTCGACCTCAAGAAGTTCATCACCGATCTGGTCGCCGTCTCGCGCGAGGCCACGCGCAACAAGAAGGCGGTCGAGATCGAATTCAAGGTCGCCAAACTGCCACAGGGCGTGAAAGGCTACTTCGTCGTCGGTCATGACCTGAGGATCGGCCAGGTGATCACCAACCTGATCGAGAATGCCCGCTCGTTCGTTCCCGAGGAACGTGGCCACATCACCATATCGCTGGCGCGCGCCGGCAAGTTCAACATCGTCACCATCGACGACAATGGACCCGGTATCCGTGCCGATAACATCGACCGCATTTTCGAGCGGTTCTATACCGATCGGCCGGCCGGCGAGGCGTTCGGTCAGAACTCGGGCCTTGGCCTGTCGATATCCAGGCAGATCGTTGAAGCCCATGGCGGCACGCTGAGCGCCGAGAACATCCCGGGCACCAAGCCTGGCGAGATCAAGGGCGCGCGCTTCGTGGTGACGCTGCCGGCGGAAGGCTGACGGATGAATTACAATCACGCCTGGTCCTATTGTGCAGCCTGAAAACATTCACGGCACCGCGATCCTGATAGGGGATCGCGGCATTCTCATCACCGGACCGTCCGGCTTGGGCAAGACGACGCTGGCGCTCGCCTTGATCGATCATTGCAGCCAGCGTGGGCTGTTTTCCCGGCTGATCGGCGATGACCAGCTCTATGCTGCAGATTGCGACGGGCGGCTGGTCTGCCGCGCACCGGCCAGCATAGCCGGCCTCGTCGAGGTGCCGGGATTCGGCCCCAAACCGATACGGTTCGAGCCAAGCTGCGTGATCGACCTCATTATCCGGCTGGTGCCAGCCGGCAAAATGGCCCGCTTCCAGGAAGACTGCAGCGAACTCGTTGTCGGCGTACCAGTGCCGCGCATCGATCTTGCCGGGCGCAATGTAGCGGCGGCCTTGCCGGCAGTGATGTCGCGCCTGTCGATTGCGCCTTTCCTGTGATCCGATTTCGATTTTTTGCTGCAATGCGTCAAATTGGCTTGGGCCGGCGCAATTTTGGGCTTGTCAACGGGCCTTGCGTCGACAAGATAGCGCTCCCGCCACCTGGAACGGTCGGCGAGCATAAAATGCGCCTGTGAAGCGGCGATGACGGGAGCCACCAAAGAATGATCGGACTCGTGCTTGTAACGCACGGTCAACTGGCCGCCGAGTTCCGCAATGCCGTGGAACATGTCGTTGGGCCACAAGACAATTTCGAGACCGTGGCGATCGGTGCCGACGACGATATGGAACAGCGCCGCCGCGACATTATCGAGGCAGTCGGCCTCGTCGATACGGGATCAGGCGTCATCGTTTTGACCGACATGTTCGGCGGCACGCCCTCTAACCTCGCCATTTCCGTGATGGAATCCGGGCGTATCGAGGTCATTGCCGGCATGAACCTGCCGATGCTGATCAAGCTGTCCAGCGTTCGCAAGGGCGACAACATGACGGCCGCGCTGGATGAGGCGCAGGCTGCCGGCCGTAAATACATCAATGTCGCCAGTCAACTCCTGAGCAGCAAATGAGCGCGCTGTTGCCGGAAAAGGACAAGATCGTTCGCGACTTTCCGATCGTCAACCAGCGCGGCCTGCACGCACGCGCCTCGGCCAAGTTCGTTCAAATCGCCAGCGGCTTCAACGCCACGGTCCAGGTCGAGAAGGACGGCGTCAAGGTCGGCGGCACCTCGATCATGGGCCTGATGATGCTGGCGGCGAGCCCCGGTTATTCGATCCGCGTCACCGCCACCGGCCCGGAGGCCGAAGAGGTCATCGATGCGCTGGAGCAACTGGTTGCTTCCCGTTTTGGCGAGGAATGCTGACGTGCTGATCGCTTCTGAAGACATGCACGGATAAAGATTTCTTTATATCCCATTGTCGTCCGACTCCCGATCTGCTAGTCAGGCCGGCACCTCGCGCCCTCCGACACGCTTTCGGGGCGGGCGCGTCCCGCAATCAATTCGCATCGGAGCACTGCCATGACGGGTAGCAAGGACTATGTGGTCGCAGACATCGCGCTTGCCGGCTGGGGCCGCAAGGAGATCGAGATCGCCGAAACCGAAATGCCGGGCCTGATGGCCTGCCGCGAAGAATTCGGCGACAAGAAGCCGCTCAAGGGCGCGCGCATCACCGGCTCGCTGCACATGACCATCCAGACGGCGGTGCTGATCGAAACGCTTAAGGCGCTCGGCGCCGATATCCGCTGGGCTTCCTGCAATATCTTCTCGACCCAGGACCACGCTGCCGCGGCCATTGCCGAGGCCGGAATTCCGGTGTTTGCCGTCAAGGGCGAGACGCTGGAGGATTATTGGGTCTACACCGACAAGATCTTCCAGTGGGCCGATGGCGGCACCTCCAACATGATCCTCGACGACGGTGGCGATGCCACCATGTACATCCTGATCGGCGCCCGCGCCGAGGCCGGCGAGGATGTGCTGTCCAATCCGGGCAGCGAAGAGGAAGAGATCCTGTTTGCCCAGATCAAGAAGCGCATGCAGGCATCGCCCGGCTTCTTCACCAAGCAGAAGGAAGCGATCCGCGGCGTTACCGAAGAGACGACGACCGGCGTCAACCGGCTCTATCAGTTGCAGAAAAAAGGCCTGCTGCCGTTCCCGGCGATCAACGTCAATGATTCCGTCACCAAGTCGAAATTCGACAACAAATATGGCTGCAAGGAATCGCTTGTCGACGGCATTCGCCGCGGCACCGACACGATGATGGCCGGCAAGGTCGCGGTTGTCTGCGGCTATGGCGACGTCGGCAAAGGCTCGTCGGCTTCGCTCAAGGGCGCCGGCGCCCGCGTCAAGGTCACCGAGGTCGATCCGATCTGCGCGCTGCAGGCGGCGATGGACGGTTTCGAGGTGGTCACGCTCGAAGACGCAGCGCCGACGGCCGACATCGTCATCACCACCACCGGCAACAAGGACGTCGTTACCCTCGACCACATGCGCCTGATGAAGGACATGGTGATCGTCGGCAACATCGGTCACTTCGACAACGAGATCCAGGTGGCGTCGCTGCGCAACCTGAAATGGACCAACATCAAGCCTCAGGTGGATATGATCACCTTCCCGGACGGCAAGCGGATGATCCTTTTGTCGGAAGGCCGCCTGCTCAACCTCGGCAACGCTACCGGCCACCCGAGCTTCGTCATGTCGGCGTCCTTCACCAACCAGGTGTTGGCCCAGATCGAGCTGTACACCAAGCCCGGCCAGTACGAGAACCAGGTCTATGTCCTGCCGAAGCATCTCGACGAAAAGGTCGCGCGCCTGCATCTCGACAAGCTCGGTGCCCGCCTGACCGAACTGTCCGGCGAACAGGCCGCCTATATCGGCGTCACTCCGCAGGGACCGTTCAAGCCGGAACACTACCGCTATTAACCACGGCGAAACTTGCCACTAGATATTGAAGCCGGGCGATTGACTTTTCGCCCGGCTTTATTTTTGCGCTGATTGATTCTTCACGCCGATTCGCGCAAGCGCTATGGTGCTGATTCGCGGTCCGGGGACGAGGCCCGGGCGCACGCATCAGGGCGGTCTTGTATTCAGGCGGCGAAGAGGACCAAGACATGCCGGGGGATAACCCGCCTTGCGCGGGACAGGCCGTTTCCGGCGGCCATAACGATTCGATCACGGGCTCCGCTGCCAGAGGCGGCAGCCTTCTTTGGCGCGCCGGCAGCCGTGTCGGGGTGCTGCTTGCTTCTTCCGCGTTGGTTGGTCCGCTGCTTGGCTTTACTGCACATGCCCAAACCCGCGTGGCGCAAAAGGCCGGGCTGTCGGTCAGCACGGTCGAGGTCATGCAACTCGCCATGTTCGTCGGCGTCATGGGGGCGGCATTGCTGTCGGCCATATTTCTGATCCGCGAACGGGCGCGCACCGCGGCGGAAAATGCCGAGCTCAGGACCCGTATCGCCGACGTCAATGCCGCGCTGCAGCGCTCGGAGGCGCTGCTCCATTCCCGCGATCAGCGCGTGGTGGTATGGGCGGCCGAGAACAAGAAGCCCGAGCTTGTCGGGACATTGCCGATCGAGAGCGGCGCGCCGGAGGACCGGGCGGCCTTCCTGGCTTTCGGCCGCTGGCTGATGCCGCGTTCGGCGGCCGCACTCGAACATGCCGTCGCGGCACTGCGGGACAAGGCAAAGCCGTTCGATCTGGTCATCGAATCGCAGGCCGGCCAGCCGCTCGAGGTTCACGGCCGCAAGAGTGCGGCGCATGTGCTGGTTCGCTTCGTCTCGCTTTCGGAGACACAGCGAAGCCAGGCCAGGCTGAAGATCGAGAACCAGCGCTTAGCCGCCGACCATGAGACGCTGATCGGTCTTCTGGATGCGCTCAAGATGCCGTCATGGCTGCGTACTGTCGACGGGCGGCTGAAATGGGTCAACCGCGCCTATGCCGAAGCGGTCGAGGCCGAGAATGCCGAAGCGGCGGTCCGCGATGGCAAGGAATTCCTCGGCGGCCAGGCGCGCGACACGATCGCTGCGCAGCACAAGTCGCGCGCGGTCTTTGAACAGACGCTCTCCACGGTCATCGAAGGCGACCGCCGTATGTTTGCCGTGACCGATTTTGCCGGAGCGGATGGTTCGGCTGGTCTTGCCTGCGACATCAGCGCTATCGAGGCCATTCGCGCCGAATATGAGCGGACCATGCAGAGCCACGCCGACACGCTCGATCAGCTCAACACCGCCGTGGCGATTTTCGACACCGACGAGAAATTGCGGTTTTTCAATCAGGCGTTCCAGAAACTATGGGGCCTCGACAGCGGCTTCCTGCACAGCGCGCCGGACAACGCCTTACTGCTCGACCGCCTGCGCAGCGAAGGCAAGATCGCCGAGCAGCCCGAATGGCGGCGCTGGAAAGAGAGCCTGCTCGGCGCTTACCGCGCGGTTGAATCGCAGGAGCATTGGTGGCATCTGCCGGACGGCAAGACCATTCGCGTCGTCGCCAATCCGCAGCCCAAGGGCGGCGTCACCTGGGTGTTCGAGAACCTGACCGAGAAGATGGACCTTGAAAGCCGCTACCAGACCGCCGTCCGGGTCCAGGGCGAGACGCTCGACAACCTCGCCGAAGGCGTCGCTGTGTTCGGCCCCGACGGCAGGCTGAGATTGTCGAACCCCGCGTTCGCGGCATTGTGGGGGCTGGATGCCGATGCCTCAAAACCCAACGTCCATGTCTCGACGATCCGCGACCTTTGCGACCGCCGTGCCGTCGACAGTCCGTGGGGCGGGTTCGTTGCCGCCATCACCGGCTTCGACGACGAGCGCCGCGACCGCCACGGCCAAACCGAATTGAACAACGGCACCGTTTTGCGCTACGCCGTCATCCCTTTGCCCAACGGCCAGGTGATGATGACCTTCGTCGACGTTACCGACAGCGTCAATGTCGAGCGGGCGCTGAAGGACAAGAATGAGGCGCTGCAAAAGTCCGACCAGATCAAGAACGAATTCGTGCAGCACGTCTCCTATGAGCTGCGCTCGCCACTCACCAACATCATCGGCTTTACCGAGCTTCTTTCACTGGCGTCGACTGGTCCGCTGAACCAGAAGCAACGCGAATATATCGGGCATGTCGGCTCGTCCTCCTCGGTCCTGCTCACCATCGTCAACGACATCCTCGACCTGGCGACGGTGGATGCCGGCATCATGGAACTCGACATTTCCGAAGTTCACATCGATCGAACCATTACGGCTGCCGCCGAACTGGTCGCCGACCGGCTGGAGGAACATGCGATCAAGCTTAGGATCGACGCGGCGGCAGCGCCGAAAACCTTCCACGGCGACGAGATCCGCGTCCGCCAGATCCTCTACAATCTGCTCAGCAATGCCGCCAATTACGCGCCGGAGGCGAGCACCATAACGCTCGCCTGCCGCCAACTTGCCGACGGCGTGGAATTTTCCGTTCACGATGACGGCCCCGGCATGCCGCCGGACCTGCTTGACTCAGTGTTCCGGCGCTTCGAGCCGCGCACCAATGGCGGCCGCCGCCGTGGCGCCGGGCTCGGCCTGTCGATCGTCAAGAGCTTTGTCGAACTGCATGGCGGCAGCGTCCGCATCGAGACCGGCAGGGATAAGGGCACCACGGTTGTTTGCGCCTTTCCCGACACGCCGTCCGGCATCCGCGCGGCGGCCGAGTAGCGCGTTCGATGGCGGTATTGGTGCTGGAGCGTTTTCTCGCCGACGAGGCTGCGACGGCAAGGTTCGGCGAGGATCTCGCCATGTCGCTGCGCATTGGCGACGTGCTCGCCCTCAAGGGCGATCTCGGCGCCGGCAAATCGACCTTGGCACGGGCGCTGATCAGGGCACTGGCCGACGATGCCGGACTCGACGTGCCAAGCCCGACCTTCACGCTGGTCCAGAGCTACGACACGCGTGTGCCGGTTCATCATTTCGATCTCTACCGCTTGGGCACGGCATCCGAGCTGGACGAGCTGGGCTTCGACGAGGCGCTGACGCAAGGCGCCGCGCTGGTCGAATGGCCGGAGCGGGCAGAGGCATATCTGCCGAAAACCTCGGTGCTGGTCGAACTTCTCCAGCAGGGCGACGGCCGACTGGCGAGACTATCGGGAGAGGGCGCCGCCTTCGAGCGCGCGGCGCGATCGCTGGCGATGCGCGATTTTCTCGGGCAGGCCGGTTGGGGCGAAGCGCAGCGACGATATTTCATCGGTGATGCCTCGGCTCGCTCCTACGAGATCGTCACGCTCGCCGGATTTCCGCCGCGCGTGCTGATGAACTCGCCAAGGCTGGTGCTCGGACCGCCAATCCGCGACGGCAAACCCTATGCCGAGATCGCTCACACCGCGCAATCCGTTTCGGCGTTCGTCGCCATCGACCGGGCATTGCGGGCCGGCGGCGTCAGCGTCCCGGAAATCCATGCCCAGGATCTCGAGCAGGGTTTTCTCCTGCTGGAGCATCTCGGTTCCCAAGGGTTTCTCGACAAGCGCGGCCAGCCGGTGGCCGCGCGTTATGCGGCGGCGGCCGAACTGCTTGCCATGATGCACGGCAAAACATGGCCGACCCGCATGCAGGCCGGCCCCGGCGTCTTCCACGAGGTGCCGCCTTTCGACCGCGACGCCATGATGATCGAGGCCGAATTGTTGGTCGACTGGTATGTCCCGGCGATATCAGGCGCTCCGCCTAGAGAGGCGCTGCGCGCCGGTTACCGCAGCGAATGGAGTGCGGTGCTCGATCGGCTGGAGGGGCGCGAATACACGCTGATGCTGCGCGATTTCCATTCACCCAACCTGATCTGGCGCGCTGACCGTTCCGGTCACGATCGCCTCGGCGTCGTCGATGTCCAGGACGCGCTGATCGGGCCGTCCGCCTACGACGTCGCCTCGCTCGCCATGGACGCGCGCGTCACTATCTCACCCGAAATCGAAAAGCACACGCTCGCCGCCTACATCGCCGCGCGACGCGCGGCCGGTGCCTTCGATGAGAACGAATTCCGCGAAACCTATGCAATCATGGCCGCACAGCGCAATTCCAAGATCCTCGGCATCTTCGTGCGGCTCGAAAAACGCGACGGCAAGCCTTATTATCTGAAGCATCTGCCGCGCATCCGCGACTATCTTCGCCGGGCACTGGCGCATCCGGCGCTGGCCGGGCTGCAGGATTTCTACATCGCCCACGGCTTGCTGGAGGAACGCTCGATTTGACGGCTAAGGATTTGGGCCCGAAGGCGTCGGATGAGCAGCCGATGCCGACGACCGCCATGGTGCTCGCCGCCGGGCTCGGCAAGCGCATGCGGCCGATCACCGACACCATGCCGAAGCCGCTGGTCAAGGTCGCCGGCAAGACATTGCTCGACTGGGGGCTGGACTGCCTAGCCGAAGCCGGCGTCGCCAAGGCCGTCGTCAACGTCCATTACCTCCCGCAACAGATCGTGGACCATGTAGCCCGCCGCAGTGCGCCGAGAATCGTCATCTCGGATGAGAGTAGGGGCTTGCTTGACTCCGCCGGTGGTATCGTCAAGGCATTGCCCAGGTTAGGGGCGCCCTTCTATGTGCTCAACGCCGACACCTTCTGGATCGACAGCGGCGTTTCCAATCTCAGGCGTCTTGCCCTTGCATGGGAGGGCGCGACAATGGACATTCTGCTGATGCTTGCGGATCTCCAGTCGGCAACCGGACATAGCGGCGGCACCGATTTCCTGGTGGCGCCGGACGGCGCCTTGCGGCGTGCGAACAACGATCCGGCCGGCCTGATCTATGCCGGCGCCGCAATCGTCCATCCGTGCATCTTCAAGGATGCGCCGGCCGGTCCACACTCTCTCAACGCCTATTTCGATGCGGCAATCGCCGCCGGCCGCTTGTTCGGCATGAAAATGCAGGGTCACTGGATTACTGTCGGCACACCTGACGCGATCCCGCGGGCGGAAGCAGCGGTCGCCGCCGCGCTTGCCGGCACGCCCAATGCTGTTGCTGAGGCACCCGGCGCTCTTACCGAGTCGAAATGAGCGGCTCCCGCCGCGTTTTCTCGATCCCGCCCGGAGCGCCGTTCCTGCCGACGCTGGCCGAGGCGCTGCTTGCGGGGCGCTTGGTTCCCGGCTTCGCCTATGACGGCGATCCGCTGGCGCTGGCCGATCTCACCATCTATGTGCCGACGCGCCGTGCGGCGCGGGCGCTTCGCGGCGTCTTCGTCGATGCTCTCTCGCGCTCGGGAAGCCGCTCGGCGATCCTGCCGGTCATCCGCCCGCTTGGTGAGTTCGATGAAGATGAAGCCGCCTTCGAGGCAGGAGCTTCGGCCGCCATCGACCTTGCGCCGCCGATCGCCGCGGTCGAGCGTCTTCTGCTGCTTGCGCCGCTGGTGCGGGCGTGGAAACGCCGCCTGCCGGCACATGTCGCGGCTTTGTTCGACGAGGAGATCGTCATACCGGCCTCCGCCGCCGACGCCATCTGGCTGGCGCGCGACCTTGCACGCCTGATGGATGAGATCGACACCGAAGGCACGGATTGGGCAAGGCTCGCCGAGCTTGTAACCGGCAATCTTGCAGGCTGGTGGCAGGTGACACTCGACTTCCTGACCATCGTGACGGAGAACTGGCCGAACCTGCTCGAGGAACGCCATCGTTCCAATCCGGCCGCGCATCGTAATGCCCTGATAAGGCTGGAGGCGGCGCGGCTGAAGCGTAATCCGCCAGCCGGACCGGTGATCGCCGCCGGTTCCACCGGCTCCATTCCCGCCACGGCCGAGCTGCTTGCCGTGATCGCCGGTCTGCCCAATGGCGCTGTTGTGCTGCCCGGGCTCGACCGGGCGTTGGACGAGCCGTCCTTTGCCGCGATCACCACACCGGGCGCGCGCCCAGCCGTGCTTGGCCACCCGCAATACGGCCTGGCAAAGTTGATCGGCAAGATCGGCGTGCCGCGCGCCGATGTCGAGGAGATTGCTGTTGCGCCGCGACCGCTTGCGCTGCGCGCCGCACTTGTCGGCGACGCGCTGCGCCCGGCGGAGACCACCGAGCTTTGGGCCGAGACGCGCGCCCGCTTTAGGGCCGGCGATATTGCCGAGGCCTTCGCCGATGTGACGCTTCTCGAAGCCGCCAGCGAACGCGACGAAGCCGTGGCGATCGCCGTCGCGCTCAAACAGGCCGTCGAACGGCCCGGCCAGCGCGCCGCACTCGTCACCGGCGACCGCGGTCTGGCGCGGCGCGTCTCAGTCGAGCTGCTGCGCTTCGGCGTTGCCGCCGACGATTCCGGCGGCACGCCGCTGATCAACACACCAGCCGCCAGCCTGCTCAGGCTGGCGCTTCAGGCAGCCTTCCGCCCGGGCGACCCCGTCGCCCTGCTGTCGCTGCTCAAGCATCCCCTGCTTGGCCTCGGCCTGGAGCGGGCAAGCGTGCGCTATGCGGCCGAAATCGTCGAACTCGTGGGGCTGCGCGGCGGCACAGGGCGTCCGGACGTGGCGTCGCTGCCGCAGCTCTTCGACACCCGGCTCCTCGAATTCGACGGCGGCGGCAATCGCCGCCCACCCTTCTGGTGGCCGCGGCTTTCGGTCAGGCGCATCGAACAGGCGCGCGACCTGCTGATCCGGCTAACGGCCGCGCTGGCGCCGCTGGTTGCTTTTCGCGGCGACGAGAATGCCGATCTTGCCACCCTTGTGCGCGCCAGCGTCGTTGCGCTCGAAAGTCTCGGCCGCGCCGCTGACGGCAGCCTGAGCGAACTCTATGCGGGCGATGCCGGCGAAAAGCTCGCCGAGCTCTTGCGCGGGCTGGTCGCGGCCTCGGTGTCGTTCTCCTTCGCCGCTGACGAATGGCCTGACGTGATGGAGGCGCTGATCGCGCCCGAGACGGTCAAGCCGGCGCAGGGCACCGACAGGAACATCGCAATCTGGGGTGTGCTGGAAGCGCGGCTTCAGGATGTCGACACGCTGGTCGTCGGCGGGCTCAACGAAGGCGTGTGGCCGCGCAAGCCGGAGAGCGACCGCTTCATGTCGCGGCTGATGAAGACCGGCATCGATCTTGAACCGCCCGAGCGGCGCATCGGCCTTGCCGCCCATGATTTCCAGATGGCCATGGGCGCCAAAAAAGTGGTGCTGGCTCGCTCCGGCCGCTCCGGCGACGCACCGTCGGTACCTTCACGCTGGCTGCAGCGCATCCTTACATTCGTTGGCGAGGACCACGCTGCTGCACTTCGCCGGCGCGGCGATGAACTGCTTGCCTGGGCGCGTGTGCTCGATGCCGGCGAAAAGCAGGACTTTGCGCCGCGGCCGCAGCCGAAACCGCCGATCGCCGCACGGCCGCACCACTTCTCGGTCACCGAGATCGAAACGCTGCGTCGCGATCCCTATGCGGTCTATGCCAGAAGGATACTCGGCCTGATGCCGCTCGATCCGGTCATTCGCGATCCGGGCGCTGCCGAGCGTGGCACGCTGTTTCACGCCGTTCTGCACCTCTTCTCAGCGACGGTGGCCGACCCGTGCGCGCCGGAGGCGCTGGTCGGGCTCATCGCCGCAGGCCGCTCCTGCTTTGCAGGCGCGGCCCTGCCCGCCGATGTCGAGGCGGTGTGGTGGCCACGCTTCGAAAAGCTTGCCGCCGGCATCATCGAATGGGAGCGCGGCCGGGCCGCAGCCGTGGCACGGCGGCACGCCGAGGAACGCGCCGAAAAGACCGGTGTGGGCCGATCCGGTGTGACCCTGTCCGGCTATGCCGATCGCATCGATCTGCTGGCCGGCGGCATGGCCGACATCCTCGATTACAAGACCGGCTCCTCGCCATCCAAAGCACAGGCGCACACGCTGCTCGCGCCGCAACTGGCACTCGAGGGCGCGCTGCTCAGGCGCGGCGCTTTCAAGGAGCTTGGCGCATGCGAGCCGTCGCAACTGGCCTTCGTGCGGCTGAGGCCGAATGGCGAAGTGTTCGAGGAATCCATCCTCGAATACAACCGCAAGCCGCGAACCGCCGCCGATCTCGCCGAAGAAGCGTGGGCGCGGCTGGAAAAACTGCTGATCCACTACGCCGACCCGGCGACGGGCTATCTGTCGCGGGCGCTGCCGTTCCGCGAGGGCGAGACCGACGGCGACTACGACCATCTCGCCCGCGTGCTCGAATGGTCCGCCGGCGGCGACGCCGATGACGAGGGAGGGGAGGCATGAAAAAGGCCTACCCCATTCCAAGCGACACTGCCGCGAGCCAGGCAAGCGCATCCGACCCGCGCAATTCCGCCTGGGTGTCGGCCAATGCCGGATCGGGCAAGACCCATGTACTCGCCCAGCGCGTTATCCGGCTGTTGCTGCGCGGCACCGATCCGTCCAAGATCCTGTGCCTGACCTATACGCGTGCCGCCGCCGCCAACATGTCGAACCGGGTGTTTTCGACGCTGTCGCAATGGACGGCCCTGGGCGATACCGAGCTCTCGACACGGATAGAGGCGCTGGACGGCCGCCAGCCCGACCGCGAAACCATGCGCCGGGCGCGGCGGTTGTTTGCCGAGGCGCTGGAAACACCGGGCGGGCTGAAGATCCAGACCATCCACGCCTTCTGCGAATCGGTGCTGCATCAGTTCCCGCTGGAAGCCAATATCCCTGCGCATTTCGAAATGCTCGATCCGCAAATGGAGGCTTCGCTGTTTGCCGCCGCCCGCCGCGACATGATTTCGGGCGGCGTTGCAGGCGATGCGGCATTGTCCGAGGCCTTCGCCACCGTGCTGGAGCGCGGCGGCGAGCATGGGCTCGACGCACTGTTGGCCGAGATCGTGCGCAAGCGCGATGGTTTGCGTGCGTTCATCGCCGCGGCCGGCGGCGATGGTTTTCAGGCGCTGTTCGACGAGTTCCATTTCCGCGCCGGCCAGACGGCCGAAGGTATAGCCGCCTCGGTCTGGCCGCTGCCCGGCTTCCTGCCGGATTATCTCGTCACCTTTTCACGGGCAGCCGAGGCCGCCGATGCGCGCATCGTGCTGAACAATCTGCTGCCATACGCCCGCCTTGCCTTTGCCGAGGAGGATCCGGTACGTCGCCTGAATTTGCTCTCCAAGGCTTTCCTGAGGGCCGACGGCGAGCCTTACGATCCGGCAAAGACGTTTAAAAGGGCATTGCTTCACCGGTTGCCCGATCTTGCCGAACGATATCTGGCGGCGGTCGACGCCATTCTCGAAATCTCCGACAGGCTGGCCTTGTTCAGGATGCTGGAAGGCACGCGTGCGGCGCTGACCATCGCCGACTGGCTGATCGCCCGCTACGAGCAATTGAAGCGCGCGCGCGGCTTCCTCGACTTCAACGACCTGATCACCCGCACGGTCCATCTACTGGCGCGGCCCGACGCCGGCCCATGGGTGCAGTACAAGCTCGACCAGGGCATCGACCACATCCTCCTCGACGAGGCGCAGGACACCAGTCCCGACCAGTGGGAGGTAGTCAAGCGGCTGGCGGAGGAGTTCTTTGCCGGGCTCGGCGCACGCGACGCCGTCCACCGCACCATCTTTGCGGTCGGCGACGAAAAGCAGTCGATCTATTCCTTCCAGGGAGCCGCCCCGGACTCCTTTGCCGACAGCCGGCTTTTGTTTGCCGGCAAAGTCAGATCCGCCGCCGCCGCCTTCGCCGATCTCAAGCTAACCTGGTCGTTTCGCTCGACCGACGACGTGCTTGCGGCGGTGGATCGTGTCTTTGCTGACCCGAACGTGCGGCGCGGCATCAGCCACGATCCCGATCCGCTCGACCACAAGGCGATCCGCAACGATGCGCCGGGCTATGTCGACGTCTGGCCCTCACTCGGCGCCGACATCGTCGACGAACCGGACGACTGGACGCAAGCGGTGGATCACGCCCACGCACCGGCGGTGCGCGTTGCCGAAAACGTTGCAGCGACCATTGCCGGCTGGATCGGCGGCGGCGAGGTCATCGAAGGGCGTGGCAAGAAACTCCGGCCCGGCGACGTGCTGGTGCTGGTGCGCAAGCGCGACCGCTTCGTCCATGCGCTGACACGGGCGTTGAAGCGCCGCGACATCCCGGTGGCCGGCGCCGACCGGCTCAGCCTGCCTGGCCATATCGCGGTGAAGGACCTGATCGCACTCGGTCATTTTCTCATCCAGCCCGAGGACGATCTGTCGCTGGCCGCCGTGCTGCGCAGCCCGATCTTCGATGTCTCGGAAGAGCAGCTTTTCGCGCTTGCTGCGGAGAGGCCATCGGGCGTCTCGCTGATCGCCTCGCTGCGCCGGCATGCCGGCGCAAGCGAGGCGTTGGCCGCCGTCGTCAGCCGGCTCGGCACATGGTCGAACGAGGCCGCATTCAAGCCGGTGTTCGAATTCTATGCTGCAGCTCTCGCCCGCGACGGCCTGCGCAAGAAGATGATCGCGCGGCTCGGGCCGGAGGCCGGCGACGTCCTCGACGAATTCCTGAATTTCTGCCTGGCCGAGGAGCGGACCGGCCTGCCGGGACTGGAATCCTTCCTGTCGACGTTGGAAAACGCCGGCCCCGAGATCAAGCGCGAAATGGACCAGACCCGCGACGAGGTTCGCGTCATGACCGTGCATGCCGCCAAAGGCCTGGAGGCGCCGGTGGTATTCCTTGTTGATGGCGGCTCCGCGCCGTTCAGCGACCAGCATCTGCCGAGATTGATGCCGTTCGAAGGCTCGGGCGACTGCTGGGAGGGCAAGGGCTATCTCTGGCGTTCGGCCAGCGATGTCGCAAATGGGTTTTCACGCGCCGCATCGGCCCGCGCCCGCGAGCTCGCCGACGACGAATACCGCCGGCTGCTCTATGTCGGCATGACCCGCGCCGAGGATCGGCTGATCGTCTGCGGCTACCATGGCAAACGGGCGCCGAATACCGGTACCTGGCATTCGATCGTCAGCCGCGCACTGGTCGGTGCCGCGGAGAGCGAAGAACGCCGGCATCCCGCCACTGGCGAGACCGTGCATCGTTTCCAGGTGACGAAACTGCCGCCCATGCCACTGGCGGCAGTGAATGAGGCACGACAGGCGGAACGCTTTGCACCACTGCCTGAAACCCTGTTCCGGCCTCTGCCGCCCTTCGAGGAATTGCCGCGGCCGCTCTCACCGTCCGGCGCCTCGGTGCTGATCGATGAGGCGCGGCAAGCGGTGGCCGACACGCGTTCGCCGGTACTGGATGCCGACGCCGAGCCCGGCTTTGCCGTCATGCGCGGGCTGGCGCTGCACAAATTGCTGCAGATGCTGCCCGGCATCGCCGAGGGAAAACGCCGGGATGCCGCCGAACGCTATCTGGCAAGAGCCGGTGCGGAATGGCCCGACGACGAGCACGACAAGGCCGTGGCTGGCGTTTTCAGAATTCTTGCCGACAGCCGCTTCGCGCCGCTGTTTGCGCCAAACTCGCGCGCCGAAGTCGCCATCATGGGCAGCCTGGAGGTATGGGGCAAACTGCGCTCGATTTCCGGCAAGATCGACCGGTTGGCAGCAACGCCGGACAAGGTTTCGATCGTCGACTACAAGACCAATCGGCCAGCGCCAGCTACGCTCGCCGAAGTGCCGCAAGCCTATGTTCTGCAACTCGCACTTTATCGCGCGCTGCTTCAGCCGCTCTATCCGGGACGCGAGGTCTCGGCGGCGCTGCTGTTCACCGAGGTGCCGCGGCTGATCGAGCTGCCGGCGGCGGCCATGGACGATGCGCTTGCTAGACTCACGGGAGCGTGACACAACACTTGCTTGAAGACGGACGCGATCACCACCACATTTGGTGCGACGAACAAATCGAAAGGATCTCAGCATGGCCACCGTCAAGGTCGACAAGAGCAATTTCCAGGCCGACGTGCTCAACGCCAAGGAGCCGGTCGTGGTCGATTTCTGGGCGGAATGGTGCGGCCCGTGCAAGATGATCGCCCCGGCGCTCGAGGACATCGCCATCGAACTCGGCAGCAAGATAAAGATCGCCAAGCTCAACATAGACGAGAATCCTGAGCTGGCCGCGCAGTTCGGCGTACGCTCGATCCCGACGCTGATGATTTTCAAGGGCGGTGAAGTCGCCGACATGAAGGTCGGTGCTGCGCCGAAAACGGCATTGTCGCACTGGATCAACGGCAGCCTCGCCTGATCCGATCAAAATTTTGCAGAAAAGCCCGGCCTCGCGCCGGGCCTTCTTTTGCTGGCGTCATTGGTGGGCCGCTCTGGCACTCGCGGCTTGCCGCCCGGTATTCTTCTCTTCTGAATTCAAAGGAGAAGCGATATGACCGGATCCGCCAAGGCCACCGTCTTCATCGACAATGAGCGCGTCATCGTCACCGAATACCGCTTCGCCCCGGGAGACAACACCGGCTGGCATCGCCATGGCCACGACTATGTGATCGTGCCGTTGACCGACGGCAAGGTGAAGCTCCTGACCAAGGATGGCGAATCCTTTGCCGAGATGAAGAAGGGCACGCCGTATTTCCGCAACGAGGGCGTCGAACATGACGTCATCAGCGCAAACGATGGCGAATTCGCCTTCATCGAGGTCGAGCTGAGGTAGTCCACCTACCATCGGCTGCGCCGCTACAATTGTCCCGGCGAGGCGCGATCACCAATCCGCGATACGATCGCCACCGACGAATTGTGCGCTTTTCTCAGTATATTCAAACAGTTCGATCTTCACGCCGTTGGGGTCGCGGATCCAAGCCTGGTAGGTGTCATCGCACGCGCGTTTCTTTGAAGTGACATCAACGCCCTTTGACCTCAGATGGGCGATCGCGGCGTCGATGTTTTCCACTTCGAGGCAGAAGTGGTTGATCTGGTTCAAGTCGCCATAGCTGGCGCCGTCTTTCTGGAACACCTCGACATGGCTACGGCTGCCGCAATTGAGGTAGAAGCCGAAAATCTTCCCGTCGCGCAGGAAATTGAACTGGGTGTCCATGCCGAGGACGTCCCGATAGAAGCTTCGCGTCATCTCCAGGTCATTCGCGAAAATGCAAACGTGAGCGAGCTGCTTTACCTTGATCATGATTGGCTCCTCGCGGTGGTCTGATAAATGTGGCGTCACCGTGGCCCGGCTGAAGCACGCCTCAAACCGGCGGCGTGCCGTTTTCGGCCAATACCGCGCCGGCCAGGTAAAGTGACCCGCCAATCAGGATGCGCGGCGGCGGTCCGTCCCATGTGTCGCGCAGCAGCATCAGCGCATTGGCGACGGAACTGACCGGTTCGGCCGACAGGCCGGCCTCAATGGCGCGGGTCGCCAGCTCGTCGTTCGGCACGCCCGCGTCGCTCAGGCTCACCGGCACGGTGTAGACATGCCGGACCAGCCCTTTGAAGGCGCGGAAATAGCCGCTCTGGTCCTTGGTGTTGATCATGCCCGAGATCAGGAACAGCGGACGCGGGTTCTTTTCCTCCTGCTCGGCCAGCGCCTCGGCGACGACCACGCCAGCGCCGGGATTGTGGCCGCCGTCGAGCCAGATGTCGGCGCCCTTCGGCGCCAGTTCGCTCAGCCGTCCTTGCGGCAGCTTTTGCATGCGGCCCGGCCAGGCAACATTCGCCATCGCCTTCTCGGCAGCGCGGTGGCTGATCTCGAAGCCCGCCGCCTTGACCGCCGCGATCGCCGCCGCCGCATTGGCGAATTGATGGCGCCCCGGCAGGCGCGGCGGCGGCAGGTCCATCAATCCGTCTTCGTCCTGATAGACCATGCGGCCGTTTTCCTCATAGGCAAGGAAATCCTGGCCATAGACGAAGGCGGGGCAGTCGAGCCGCTCGGCGGTTTCGATGAGCACCTGCTGCGCCGTCTCGCTTTCCTGCGCGCCGATGACGACCGGGCATCCGCGCTTGATGATGCCGGCCTTTTCGGCGGCGATCAGCTCGACGCGGTCGCCGAGATAGGCTTCGTGGTCGAGCGACACCGGCATGATCACCGACACGGCCGGCTCGGCGATGACATTGGTGGCGTCGAAGCGGCCGCCAAGGCCAACCTCGAGGATGACGGCATCGGCCGGATGTTCGGAAAACAGCAGGAAGGTGACGGCGGTGAGGATTTCGAAGACGGTGATCTTCTGGCCTTGATTGGCTTTGGCGACGCGGGCGATGGCTTCGGCGAAGACCTTGTCGTCCACCAGCCTGCCGCCGGCATCTGCGGCCAGCCGGTAGCGCTCGTGCCAGTTCACCAGATGTGGCGAGGTGTGGACGTGGACGCGGTAGCCGGCGGCTTCGAGCAGCGCCCGTGAAAAAGCAGCACAGGAGCCCTTGCCGTTGGTGCCGGCGATGTGGATGACCGGCGGCAGCTGGTCCTGCGGATTGCCGAGCCGCTCGAGCAGCCGCGAAATGCGGTCGAGCGAAAGGTCGAAGCCCTTCGGGTGAAGCGCCATCAGGCTTTCGATTTCGCGGTCGGCGGCAAGCGTGGTCATGAAGGAATCCTACGCGCGCGCACAACGGCACACAACAGCCGCTCGCGCCGCGTGATGTCGCGTCAGGCTTGCGGCCGGGCTTCGGCCGGTATCGCCACCGGCGGCAGGATTTCCGGCTCCCGCGGGTTTTGCTCTTCCGGCAGCTTGAGCAGCATTCTCAGCAGCCGCGCAACCGTCTGGCGCATCTCCAGCCGCGACACCACCATGTCGACCATGCCGTGTTCCATCAGATATTCGGCGCGCTGGAAGCCGTCGGGCAGCTTTTCGCGGATGGTCTGCTCTATGACGCGCGGTCCGGCAAAGCCGATCAGGGCGCCGGGCTCGGCAATATGCACGTCGCCCAGCATGGCGTAGGAGGCGGTGACGCCGCCGGTTGTCGGGTTGGTCAGGACGACGATATAGGGGAGGCTGGCCTCCTTCAGCCTGTCAACGCCGATCGTGGTCCGTGGCAGCTGCATCAGCGACAGGATGCCTTCCTGCATTCGGGCGCCGCCGGAGGCCGCAAACAGGATCAGCGGCCGCTTGCGCTGCAAGGCGACCTCGAAACCATGCACGATGGCGTCGCCGGCCGCCATGCCGAGCGAGCCGCCCATGAAGGCAAAATCCTGCACCGTCACCACCACCGGCAGGCCTTCGACCGTACCCAGCGCATTGATGATGGCATCTTCCAGGCCGGTCTTGGCCTTGGCATCCTTCAGCCGGTCCACATAGCGCTTCTCGTCGCGGAACTTCAGTGGATCCTGCACCACCTTGGGGTTTTCCAGTGTCTCGTATTTGCCGTCGTCGAGGAAGAATTTCAGCCGTTCCTTGGCCGAGATCTTCATGTGGTGGCCGGAGGACGGGATGACGAACTGGTTCTGCTCCAGATCCTTGTGGAACACCATTTCGCCGGTCTCGGGATCCTTGATCCACAGGTTTTCCGGCATGTCGGTGCGGCGGCCGAGCATCGAATTGATCTTCGGACGGACGTAATTGGTGATCCAGTTCATCGCTTCGGCTCCTGTCCCTTAAGAAGACGTAGGAAGATTATTCGGCCGCAGCAAGGCGAGCCGCGCGAACCCCTTGCGAAAGCCCGCTGACCAGCGTGGCGACGGCCTCGGCCGGATCGGCGGTCTTTTCGCCCTTCGGCCCGAGCACGTTGGCGACGGCATTGACAATCGCGGTGCCGACAACGACGCCGTCGGCCGACGCGCCGATGGTGCGCGCCTGCTCTGCGGTCTTGACGCCGAAGCCGACGCAGACCGGCAGGTCGGTATGGCTCTTGATGCGCTTAACCGCTGCCGCCACCTTGCCGGTGTCGGCCAGCGCCGAACCGGTGATACCGGTCATCGACACATAATAGACGAAGCCGGAGGTGTTCTGCAGCACCTTGGGCAGGCGCTTGTCGTCGGTGGTCGGCGTCGCCAGCCGGATGAAATTGATGCCGGCCTTGAGTGCCGGGATACAAAGTTCCTCGTCCATCTCAGGCGGCAGGTCGACGACGATCAGCCCGTCTATACCGCTGGCCAGCGCATCGCTCAGGAAGCGCTCGACGCCGTAGATGTAGATCGGATTGTAATAGCCCATCAAGACGATCGGCGTTTCACTGTCGCCGGCGCGGAATTCCGAGGCCATCTTCAGCGTCTTGACCAAGGTCTGGCCGCCCTTCAGCGCCCGCAGGCCGGCCGCCTGGATCGCCGGGCCGTCGGCCATCGGATCGGAAAACGGCATGCCTAACTCGATGATGTCGCTGCCGGCGCCGGGCAGCGCCTTCATGATCGACAGGGACGTGTCGTAGTCCGGATCGCCGCCCATGAAATAGGTGACGAGTGCCGGTCGCCCCTCGGCCTTCAGCTTTGCCATGCGGCGGTCGATACGGGTGGCCATGATCAGATCTCCATGCCCAGCATATTGGCCACCGTATGCACGTCCTTGTCGCCGCGGCCCGACAGGTTGACGATGACGATCTGGTCCTTGTCCATATCAGGCACGATCTTCACCGCCTGTGCGATGGCATGGGCCGATTCCAGCGCCGGAATGATGCCCTCGACGCGTGTCGTCAGCTGGAACGCCTCCAGCGCCTCGTCGTCGAGGATCGGCACATAGTCGACGCGGCCGGAATCGCGCAGCCATGAGTGCTCCGGCCCAACGCCGGGATAGTCGAGGCCGGCCGAGATCGAGTGGCCGTCCATGATCTGGCCGTCGGCGTTCTGCAGGAGGTAGGTACGGTTGCCATGCAGCACGCCGGGCGCGCCGGCACTCATCGAGGCGCAATGCTCGATGCCGTCGAGCCCGCGGCCGCCGGCTTCGACGCCGATGATGCGGACCTGCCTGTCATCGAGGAAGGGATGGAACAGGCCGATAGCGTTGGAACCGCCGCCGACACAAGCGATGATGGTGTCCGGCAGCCGGCCTTCCTGCTCGAGGATCTGGGCGCGCGCCTCGGTGCCGATCACCGACTGGAAGTCGCGCACCAGCTCCGGATAGGGATGCGGGCCGGCGGCGGTGCCGATCAGGTAATAGGTATCCTCGACATTGGTCACCCAGTCGCGCAGGGCCTCGTTCATGGCATCCTTCAGCGTGCCGTGGCCGGCCGTCACCGGCCGCACCTCGGCGCCCAGAAGCTTCATGCGAAAGACGTTGGGGCTTTGCCGGGCGACATCGGTCGCGCCCATATAGACGATACAAGGAAGCCCGAAGCGCGCCGCCACCGTAGCGGAAGCGACGCCATGCTGGCCGGCGCCGGTCTCTGCGATGATCCGCGTCTTGCCCATGCGCTTGGCGAGCAGGATCTGGCCGAGGCAGTTGTTGATCTTGTGCGAGCCGGTGTGGTTCAGGTCCTCGCGCTTGAAATAGACCTTTGCGCCGCCGCCGAGGCCCTTCGCCGAGGACACCTCACGAAGATGCCTGGTCAGGCCTTCGGCGAAATAGAGCTTCGACGGCCGCCCGGCGTAATGCGTCGAGAGATCGGTCAGTTCGGCCTTGAAATCCGGGTCGTTCTTGACCTCGTTCCAGTGCCGCTCCAGCTCAAGGATCAGCGGCATCAGCGTTTCGGCAACGAAACGACCGCCAAAAATGCCGAACATGCCCTGCTCGTCGGGGCCGGTGCGGAAGGAATTCGGTATCGCCGGCTTGTCCATCGCCGATCTCCTGGTCTGTGGTTTGAAGCGCGGTCAGGCGGCGCGGTTGTCGCGTGCTGCCCCGACGGCCCGGAAAAACTGTTCGATCAGCGCCGGTTCCTTGATGCCCGGCGCGCTCTCCACGCCCGAGGAAACATCTATTCCGGGCGGGTTCGCCAGCCGAAGGGCGTCGCCGATATTGCCGGCATTGAGCCCTCCGGAAAGCATGTAATCGACGCCGGCGTCAAGGCCGGCCAGAACGCGCCAGTCGAAGGCAAGGCCGTTGCCGCCCGGCAATTCCGAACCCTTAGGCGGCTTGGCATCGAACAGGAAGCGGTCGGCAATGCCGATGAAGGGTTTGACCCGCCCGAGATCGGCGGCCTCGCTGACCGGCAGCGCCTTCATCACCGGCAAGCCGTAGCGGGCCTTCACCTCGGCCACCCGCTCGGGGGGCTCGGCGCCGTGAAGCTGCAGCATGTCGGGCTGCATCTTTTCGACGATCTCGTCCAGGAACGCATCGCTGGCGTCGACCGTCACGGCAACCGCCTTGGCCTTGCCGCGCGCTGCTTCGCGCAGGCGGCCGGCTTCCGCCGGCTCGACATAGCGCGGGCTTTTGGCAAAGAAAATGAAGCCGACATGGCTGGCGCCGCCGGCCAATGCCGCAGCCAGTGCCTTGTCGGTCTTCAACCCGCATATCTTGATGTCGAGCGCCATGGCGCGGGATTGGCACGAAACGGCCAAAGAGTCGAGAAAAAGCGTCCTGTTTGCCGCCAGCGCGGAACGCGCTACCTTGCTAAGTAAGAGCGCAACGCGCTGCCTTGCTAATATAAGAGCGCAACGCTACTTGCTCAGGCACAGAGGCGGGAGAACAAAGATCATGCCGGAAAAGACCGTCGCGGAACTCAGGCAAAAGCTGGCGCAGGCCCATGAGGTCATCGCTCATTTGATGGACAAGGCAGCCTTCAATGGCGCCGAGGCGCACCGGGCGCTGGCTTATTTCAGCAACGATGGCTTCCCTGGCCGCGCCATGTCGATGAGGGGTTGCGGCCGGAGGAGTTGAACGCGGCGAATGACGATTGAGCAATTAAGCCCTGATCAAAAGCGCACTCTGTCAATGGAGTGTTCCTCCTCTCAACGCGCGACTTAGGTTGTTCATGGCCTCCAACGGAAAGTCATGTTTGCGCCAGTTTTCCTTATAACCTTCGAGGCCATGTGTGTTCAAAACCTCACGCGCGGCACTGAGAACTGCTTCTGCGAACTCTCGCAACCCGCATGTGGCTTCAAGTTTCACCTCGCCGAAGTCGTCTGGCTCGTCAGACCAAATTTCTGAAAATTCCAGTATCTGCACTCTGACAAAAGCGCCTTCCGGCACCAGTACGAAGCGATACTCACCGGGTTCATCACAGAAGCGTGCGACCGAATACCTGGTGCCTTTCAGCGCGTTCAGCGTAGCGCCAAGCAGCTCGTTGAGGGCATCGCCCAGATAAGACGCCGACACGGTCGCCTGAAGGTCCCCAACCGTGACATCGCACATCGCCCAGCCCGCTCCAATCAGCCGGTATTCGATCCGCGCAGGCATCAATCACTCGAACGCGATCGCCTGCAGCGCGCCGCCATTGCGCTTGAGCCAATCCTTGCAGCGCTCGGTATCCGGGCAAAGCTGCTCGCATAGTTTCCAGAATTTCGGGCCGTGGTTCATCTCCTTGAGATGCGCCACCTCATGCGCGACGAGGTAGTTTATCACCGGCCGCGGCGCCATCATGATGCGCCAGGAAAACGACAGATTGCCATCCGACGTGCACGATCCCCAGCGGCTCGACGTATCCTTGAAGCGGATCGCCTTGGCGCGCTTGCCGACCGCCGCACTGTGTTTGGTCACCAGCGCTTCGATCTCGCGCTTGGCTTCGCGCTTCAGGAAATCGGCGATGCGGCGCGGCAGATGCACGCGTTCGCCATGCACGATCATCAGCGGCCCGCGATCGTCGCGCGACAGCGTGACGGTTCCGCGTTTCGACGGTTCATGGACGATGCGATGCGGCACGCCGCGCACCGGTACCTTGATGCCGGGCCGCACTTGCGGCCGGTTGGGTACCTTGGCCAGCCTTTGCTCCAGCCAGTCCTGATGGCGGTCGAGGAATTTTTCCACCTCGCCGCGGCGCAGCCCCGGCGGCACGGTGATGCGCAGACCACGGCCGCCGGAATCGATGCGCAGCGTCAGGCGCCGCGCCCGGTCGTTCTCGACGATCTTGAGCGGCAGCGTGCGGCCGGCAACGCAATGCTCGCGCTCCACGACGGGCGTGGGCTTGGGTTTCGTCGGGGTGCGGAAGAAGCCGAAGGACATTCCGGGACGATACGTGATTCGAGGGAAACGACTAGAACAAAAAAGAAACGGCGCCGCTAACGCGACGCCGTTGGATTATCTATCTGGGCACGGGACCTTACTCGTCGAGCAGGCCTGGCGTGGAGTTGCCGCCGCGTTTGTTGTTCGTCGTCGAGCCAGTTGACCCACCCGTCGTGGGCGACGTCGACTTGTTGCGGTTGGCCATGAAGCGATCGAACTCTTCCTGGTCCTTGGCGCGGCGCAATTCGCGGGCATATTCATCGAACTCGCTCAGCATCTCGTCGAGCTTGCGGCGTTCCTCGGCAAGCCGCTCGAGTTCCTTTTCGCGCCAGTCGTCGAAAGCGACGTTGCCGGTGCGTGCGGAGCCATGGCCCCAGCGCGCGGCCCTGTCGGAACCGCGGCGGCAACCGGCGAAGATGCCGTCGGTGGCGCGGTTGACGTCGCGCTTGAAGCCCTCGAGCCGGTCGCCCCAGATGATGTAGGCGAGCATGGCTAAGCCGAGCGGCCAGAACACCATGAACCCGATCACCATCAACGCGATGGTCGCCGGCGTCCAGGCCGGACGGATCAATGCAGATGTGTTCATTTCTCCCAATCCTTCAGTTGGAGACAGCCAATTCCGGCTGCGTGGAATCGAAATGGGATGAAGAAAACGGCGATTCAAGACAGCAGCCGCCAAAACCGGACAAGCGGCTGAAATGATTATCGCTTTTTGAGCTTTTCGAGGAAAAGAGCAGCCAGACCCCGTAAGGGGGCAATGTCGCCGACGGTTCTGCAGTGAAAATCCAGCGCCGATCGCGTCTGCTGGCTGAGTGCAATGGTTTGACGCTTCGAAGCCGTCCGTTCAAAAATCCAGAGGCGCATTGTCGACGACCTCTTTCATCACGAAGAAGGTTCTCGTCTGGCGAACGCCAGGCAGTGCGATCAATTGGTCCCCGTGGATTCGGTTGAAATCCGCCATGTCACCAACCCTGATCTTCAGAAAATAGTCGAAGTCGCCTGCCACCAGATGGCAGTCGAGGATGAATTTCAGCTTGGCGACGGCCTTTTCGAATTCCGCGAAACTCTCCGGGGTCGAACGGTCGAGTACGACGCCAACCATCACCAACGCGCCTCTGTCGACCTTCTGCGGGGTCACCATCGCCCTGACATGGCTGATGTAGCCTTCATCGAACAGGCGTTGCGTCCGGCGGTGGCACGTCGCCGGGCTAACAGCGACCGACTGCGCCAGCTCCGCATTGGTCAGTCGCCCATTGCCCTGGAGCAGGCGCAACATTTTCAGGTCGATCCGGTCGAGCGCTGCGCGCATGAAAGATTCTTCCGTTATTCGGATTAAGACTCGAATATATATGACATTTCAATGCCATGAAGCGATATTTTGGATATTCTGGGCTCGATCTTTGAGAGTACATTTCACGGCAGAGCTGATAGTGTTCATCGCACCACACCGCAATGAATGGAACAAGCGAGGGCACTCTCATGCTCGAGAAATTCGAACGTTATCCGCTCACATTCGGGCCGACCCATATCGAGAAACTGGAGCGGCTTGGTGGTCATCTCGGCGGGAAGGTCGATCTCTATGCCAAGCGGGAGGATTGCAATTCCGGCCTTGCCTTCGGTGGCAATAAACTGCGCAAGCTCGAATACATCGTCCCGGACGCGATCGCCTCAAACGCCGACACGCTGGTGTCGATCGGTGGCGTCCAATCCAACCATACGCGCATGGTGGCGGCCGTCGCGGCGAAGATCGGCATGAAATGCCGCCTCGTGCAGGAAAGCTGGGTGCCCCACGAGGACGCCGTCTACGATCGCGTCGGCAATATCCTTTTGAGCCGGATCATGGGCGCTGATGTCCAGATGGTCGATGAGGGTTTCGACATCGGGATTAGGGAAAGCTGGGAACAGGCAATCGCGGATGTGAAGGCCAAGGGTGGCAAACCCTATCCAATTCCGGCCGGGGCTTCGGTACACAAATATGGCGGCCTGGGCTATGTCGGCTTTGCCGAGGAGGTCCGCGCGCAGGAGAAGGAGCTCGGCTTCGCCTTCGACTACATCGTCGTTTGTACCGTCACCGGTTCGACTCACGCCGGCATGCTGGTCGGCTTCGCCAAGGACGGCCGCGAGCGCAAGGTGATCGGCATCGACGCATCCTGCACCCCGGCGCAGACCAAGGCGCAAGTGCTCAAGATCGCGCAGAGCACCGCGACGCTGGTCGAACTCGGCAAGGATCTCGATGAGAACGATGTCGTCCTGATCGAAGATTATGCCTATCCGGTCTACGGCGTCCCCTCGCAGGAGACGAAGGAAGCAATCCGTCTCTGCGCGCGTCTTGAAGGCATGATCACGGATCCGGTCTATGAGGGAAAATCCATGCAGGGCATGATCGATCTCGTGAGCAAGGGTTATTTTCCCAAGGGATCGAAAGTGCTCTACGCCCACCTTGGCGGCGCTCCGGCCATCAACGGATATGCTTATACGTTCCGCAACGGCTGAATCTATCCCGCCTGCCGCACCATCGCGTCCACCGCCCGCACCAGCATGTCGAGATCCTGCGGCCGCGACAGGCGGTGGTCGCCGTCCGGAATGAGCGACAGCGTGACGTCGTCGGCCGGCAGCAGGCTGACCAGCTTCAGCGCATGGCTCGACGGCACGTCGGGATCGGCCAGCCCTTGCAGGATGTGGACCGGACAGTGCGTGTCGATCGGCCCGGTCATCACCCGGTTGTTGCGGCCGTCCTCGATCAGTGCGTGCGTGTAGATGTACGGCTCGGCGGAATAGTCCGACGGCTCTTCGAAAAAGCCCTTTTTCCTGAGGTTGCGCTTCTGCGCTCCGGTCAGCACCGGCTCCACCAGTTCGAATGTGAAATCGGGCGCCGGCGCCAGCAACACAAGGCCGGCGACGCTGTTCTCGCCCGCCTTGCGCAACTCCTGCACCATGCGCAGCGCGATCCAGGCGCCCATCGACGAACCGACCAGGATTTGCCTGCCCTGGGTGAAACGGCGGAAAACCGCCAGGCTCTCGCCCAGCCATTTCGAGATGGTGCCGTCGGCAAAGGCGCCGCCCGATTCGCCGTGGCCGGAATAATCGTGGCGCAGGAAGGCGCGGCCTTCCCCGAGCGCCCATTCCGACAGTGTTTCGGCCTTGGTGCCCAGCATGTCGGATTTGTAGCCGCCAAGCCAGACGATGCCGGGCTCGACACCTGCCGCATGCCTGACGGCGATGCTCGTCCCGTCGACGTCCAGGAAGATCGGGGTGGTGCTCATGGTGTATTCCCTCACGCCGGTCTTTTGGCACAGCAAGGCATTCAACGAAAAGTGCTCCGCCACTTTCTTCGCTTGGTGCAGAGGAGCATTCCATCGAGCAGGTGATTTCCTGAGAATGCTGTGCTATTGACTCCGACCGCGCGCTCACCACATTGCGCGTTCGCAATTCTGAACCGAAGAACCCCTTAACGAAACGGCTCAAGGAGACCACGACCATTCGCAGACCTTTCAAAGCAGCGGCGCCCACCAAGGAAGGCCCGCGCTCCAACCGTGACATCCGGGTTCCCCGGGTCCAGCTAATCGACGCCGAAGGCCAGAACCGCGGCGATGTCTCCATCAACGACGCATTGCTGCTCGCCGAAGAGGCGGGGCTCGATCTGGTCGAGATATCGCCCAATGCAGTGCCGCCCGTCGTAAAAATCCTCGATCTCGGCAAGCTGAAATACGCCAACCAGAAGAAGGCGGCCGAGGCGCGCAAGAACCAGAAGGTCATCGAGATCAAGGAGATCAAGATGCGCCCGAACATCGACAGCCACGACTATGAGACCAAGATGAAGGCCGTCCGGCGCTTTTTCGAGGAAGGCGACAAGGTCAAGCTGACATTGCGCTTCCGCGGTCGCGAGATGGCGCATATGGAACTCGGCATGCAGCTTCTGAACAAGGTTCGCGAGGAAGTGGCGCCCATCGCCAAGGTCGAAGCCGAACCGAAGCTCGAAGGCCGCCAGATGATGATGGTGCTGGCGCCCCGCTAAAGCGCGTTGCGCTTTAGTTCTGTTTTGTGCATGTCGTTGTCGCAAAACCGCTGCGCACTTTTGGGCGACGTGCATAAAATCCGCCTGAATCATGTTGCAAGGCGTCCCGGCGATCGGCGGGGCGCCTGTTTTCTTGACCAGACGCTGCGATCGCCGGCGAGAGCAACGACGCTCTGGTTCCCTCGACGATCGGATTCCCGACATGGTCAATGACGTCAAGCATTCGGAAGCCAAATATGGGCTGGGCAGCTACCAGCACACGCGCAGGATGGTGCTTGCCGTCGTCGTCGTCGTCCTGTTCGCGATGCTTTTGTTCGGGCAGTCGGTTTTTCCGCCCGATACGCCTGTGCATGAAACAATCGAAATGGTTGGCGTCGTGCTGATCTTTCTCGGCATTGTCGGACGCTTGTGGTCGACGCTCTATATCGGCGGTCGCAAATCCTCCGAAGTGGTGACCGGCGGACCGTATTCGATTACGCGCAACCCACTCTATGTCTTCTCTACTTTAGCTGCCGCCGGTGTCGGCGCACAGATCGGCTCCATCACCGCCACGATCGGCTTTGGAGCGCTCTGCGCGGGTGCCTTTTACATCGTTATCCTGCGCGAGGAGAAATTCCTCAAGCAGGCTCTCGGCGCGCCATACCAGGCCTACCTGGCGAAAGTGCCGCGCTTCTTCCCGAAACTGTCGCTGTATCAGGAAGGCGACACCGGCAGCTTCAAGCCGCGCCTGCTGCGAACCACGCTGCTGGACGGGCTGGTGTTCCTCGTTGCCTTGCCGGCTTTCGAACTGATCGACGGCGCCCAGCAGTCCGGCATATTGCCGGTGCTGTTCCGTTTCCCCTGAGTACAGTGTTGCTGAGTACAGTGTTGCTGAGCACGGGGTGTTGCACGCGCTCCCGCTTTGACGTATAGGACCGCCGTTCCCAAAAAACCGCCCGGCAGGGCATGCCGTGGCGGTTTCATTTGCTTTTCGGGCTTTGGTCGGCCTGAAGCGAACAAAAAGCGCATTGGTGCGCATATAAACGGAGTAGCAAAATGCCCAAGATGAAGACCAAATCGGCCGCCAAGAAGCGGTTCAAGATCACAGGTACGGGTAAAGTTCTGTCGGCTGCGGCCGGCAAGCGTCACGGCATGATCAAGCGTTCCAACAAGTTCATTCGAAATGCCCGCGGCACGATGGTTCTGGCTGAACCGGATGGCAAGAAGGTCATCAAGAATTTTCTGCCGAACGGCCTCTAGGGCATGATGCCAAAAAGTTGCAGACTTTTTGGAAACATCATGCGCCAAAATAAGAGCATTCGGTCTGGACACGCATTTGTTTTACGCAATTCCGAACGGAAAACCGCCAGGCACTTTTCCTGGAATTGCTTTTAAGGAGATCATGACATGGCACGCGTAAAGAGAGGCGTCACCTCGCACGCCAAGCACAAGAAGGTCCTGAAAGCCGCCAAGGGTTTTTACGGCCGCCGCAAGAACACCATTCGCATCGCCAAGCAGGCGGTGGAAAAGTCGCTGCAGTACGCCTATCGCGACCGCAAGAATCGCAAGCGTTCGTTCCGCGCGCTGTGGATCCAGCGCATCAATGCGGCGACGCATGAGCATGGCCTGACCTATGGCCGTTTCATCGACGGTCTCAACAAGGCCGGGATCGAGATCGATCGCAAGATCCTGTCGGACATGGCCATCCACGAGCCGCAGGCCTTCGCCGCACTCGTGGCCAAGGCCAAGGTCGCGCTCGAATACCTGAAGAATACCACGCCGAATGCTTTTGAAAGCGCTGTCGCTTAAGACCAGCGCTTCCCAAGCTATTCGACACTTGATTTGGGAAACCCGCGCTGGCAGGGCTGGCGCGGGTTTTTCTTTGCTTCCAATCGGATATGGAACATGAGTGACATGGAAACTCTCGAAAATTCCCTGATGGCCGAGATCGCCTCGGCCGCCGACGAGCAGGCGATCGAGGCGGTGCGTGTCTCGGCCCTCGGCAAGAAGGGCTCGGTTTCCGAGATGCTGAAGACGCTCGGCTCGATGAGCGCCGAGGAGCGACAGGTCAAGGGCCCGGCAATCAACGGCCTCAAGAACCGCGTCACCGAGGCACTTTCGGCGCGCCGCGCCGAGCTGAAAGATGTGGCGATCACGGCACGGCTTGCCGCCGAGAAGGTCGACGTCAGCTTGCCGGTCAGGCAATCGCCGGCCGAGCGCGGCCGCATCCATCCGATCAGCCAGGTTATCGACGAGATCGCGGCGATTTTCGGCGATCTCGGCTTTGCCATCGCCGAAGGTCCGGACATCGAGACCGACTATTACAATTTCACCTCGCTGAACTTCCCGGAAGGCCACCCGGCGCGCGAGATGCACGACACGTTCTTCTTCCAGCCGGACGAGCAGGGGGAGCGCAAGCTTTTGCGCACCCACACCTCGCCGGTGCAGATCCGCACCATGGAGATGCAGAAGCCGCCGATCCGCATCGTCATTCCCGGCAAGACCTACCGGCAGGATTCCGATGCCACCCACTCGCCGATGTTCCATCAGGTCGAGGGGCTGGTGATCGACAAATCGGCCAACGTCGCCAACATGAAATGGGTGCTGGAGGAGTTCTGCAAGGCCTTCTTCGAAGTGCCGAGCGTCAAGATGCGCTTCCGGCCGTCCTTCTTCCCGTTCACCGAGCCCAGCCTCGAGGTCGACATCCAGTGCGACCGTTCGCGGCCCGGCGAGGTGCGCTTCGGCGAGGGCTCGGACTGGATGGAGATCCTCGGCTGCGGCATGGTCCACCCCAATGTGCTCCGTTACGGTGGCCTCGATCCCGACGAATACCAGGGCTTCGCCTGGGGCATGGGCATCGACCGCATCGCCATGTTGAAATACGGCATGCCGGATCTGCGCGCCTTCTTCGACGCCGATGTGCGCTGGCTGTCGCATTACGGTTTTAGGCCGCTTGACATGCCGACGCTGTTCGGGGGCTTGAGCGCGTGACGACCGGGCCGCAGCAAATCCGCGGGCAGCTCGCCTTCCTGCACATGTCCGACGCGCGGCCGCATAGCTTCAAGTGCAGCGTGCCCAGACCAGACGGAACACAGTCATGAAACTCACCCTCTCCTGGCTCAAGGATCATCTCGAGACCGACGCCTCGCTGGCGGAAATCGTCGAGCGTCTCACCTCGATCGGCCTCGAGGTCGAGCATGTCGACGACCGGGCGAGCCTGGCCCCCTTCGTCATCGCCAAGGTGCTGACGGCGGTCCAGCATCCCGACGCCGACCGGCTTCGCGTGCTGACCGTCGACACCGGCGACGGCAAGCCGCCGGTGCAGGTCGTGTGTGGAGCGCCGAACGCCCGCGCGGGCCTGATCGGCGCCTTTGCAGCACCGGGCACCTATATTCCCGGCATCGACGTGACGCTGACCGTCGGCAAGATCCGCGGCGTTGAAAGCCACGGCATGATGTGCTCCGAGCGCGAGCTCCAATTGTCCGAGGAGCATGACGGCATCATCGACCTTCCTGCCGATGCGCCGGTCGGTACCAGCTTCGCCGCCTATGCCCATCTCGACGACCCGCTGATCGAGATCAATCTGACGCCGAACCGGCCGGATGCGACCAGTGTCCATGGCATCGCCCGCGATCTGGCGGCGAGCGGGCTCGGCACGCTGAAGAGCGCGCCGATAGAGCCGATCCCCGGCAAGGGCGAGACGCCGGTCAAGGTGACGATCGAAGCGCCGGAGCTCTGTCCCGGCTTTGCGCTGCGCCTGGTGCGCGGCGTCAAGAACGAACCGTCGCCGAAATGGCTGCAGCAAAGGCTTCTCGCCATCGGCTTGAGGCCGATCAGCGCGCTCGTCGATATCACCAATTACGTCACCTTCGACCGCGGCCGGCCGCTGCATGTCTTCGACGCCGGGAAGGTCACCGGCAATCTCGCCGTGCGCCGGGCACGCGATGGCGAAAAGGTGCTGTCGCTCGACGGCCGCGAATACACGCTGACGCCGGAGATGTGCGTGATCGCCGACCAGGACGGCATCGAATCGATTGCCGGCATCATGGGCGGCGAGCATTCCGGCTGCGACGAGAACACCACCGACGTGCTGATCGAGTCGGCGCTTTGGGACCCGATCACCACCGCCCGCACCGGCCGCACACTCGGCATCATCACCGACGCGCGCTATCGGTTTGAGCGCGGCGTCGACCCGGAAATGATGGTTCCCGGCTTGGAGCTGGCAACGAAGCTGGTGCTCGATTTCTGCGGCGGTACGCCGGCGCAAACCGAAGTCGTCGGCTATGCCGGCCATCAGCCGAAGATCGTCTCGTTCCCATTGTCGGAAGTGAAGCGGCTGACCGGCATCGAAGTGCCGCGCTCGACAAGCCTCGACATTCTTGCCCGCCTCGGCTTCAGGCCGGAGGGCACGGGCGATGTCGTCAATGTGGCGGTCCCGTCCTGGCGGCCGGATGTCGACGGCAAGGCCGACCTGGTCGAGGAGGTCATGCGCATCCACGGCGTCGACAACATCGCGCCGCAGCCGCTCGGTTCGCACGATGCGGTCAACGCCAGGATCCTCACTGTGCTGCAGATCCGCACCCGCGCCGCCAAGCGGGCACTTGCCGTGCGCGGCATGATGGAGGCCGTCACCTGGTCGTTCATTCCGGCAAAACACGCCGAATTGTTCGGCGGCGGCCAGCAGGCGCTGAAGCTTGCCAACCCGATCGCCGCCGATATGTCGGACATGCGGCCGTCGCTGCTGCCGGGGCTGATTGCGGCAGCACAGCGCAATGCCGACAAGGGCATCGGCGATGTCGCGCTGTTCGAAGTGTCGGGCACTTATGAGGGCGATGGTGCCGACCAGCAGCGGCGCGTTGCCGCCGGCGTGCGGCGCGGCACCGCCAGGCTCGAGGGCTCCGGCCGCCATTGGGCCGGCAATGCCGGCGCCGTCGGCGTCTTCGATGCCAAGGCCGATGCGATCGCAGCACTCGAAGCCTGCGGCGCGCCGGTCGAGCGGCTGCAGATCGAGGCTGGCGGCCCGGCCTGGTATCATCCCGGCCGCTCCGGCACGATCAAGCTTGGGCCGAAGGTAATCCTTGGCACGTTTGGCGAGTTCCACCCGAAGACGCTGGAGGGGCTTGACGTCTCCGGCCCGCTTTGCGGCTTCGAAGTGTTCATCGATACCGTGCCCGAGCCGAAGGCCAAGCCGACGCGAACAAAGCTGAGGCTTGATCTGTCCGCCTTCCAGGCGGTCAAGCGCGATTTCGCCTTCGTCGTCGACAAGGCGGTCGAAGCCGGCACACTCGTTCGCGCCGCCCTTGCCGCCGACCGGAAGCTGATTTCCGGCGTCTCGGTGTTCGATGTTTTCGAGGGTGCAGCGCTCGGCGCGGCGAAAAAATCGATCGCCATTGAAGTGTCGATCCAGCCGGTCGAAAAGACGCTGACCGATGAGGATTTCGAGGCGCTGGCCAAGCGCATCGTCGATAATGTCGGCAAGCAGACCGGCGGCGTGCTGCGGACGTAAGGGGATGCTCTGATGGACCACAAGCTCTCCATCAACTGGCTGGCAACGCATATCGGGACTGTCGATGGGTTCCTGGACGACCAGGAATGCGCCGATCTGATCGCCGACAGCGAACGGCGTGGTTTTGAGGCAGCCAAGGTAAACAGCGCCGGCGGCGCGAGCGTGATGACGGAACTCCGCAACAACGACCGTGTCGTTTTTGATGACGAGGATCTTGCCGACCTGCTTTTTGCGCGGGCGCGCCCGATGCTCTATCGCGGCCTCGGCGACTGGCGGCTGACTGGGCTGAATGAGCGTTTCCGCTTCTATCGCTACCGGCCGGGCCAGAAGTTCGATTGGCACAATGACGGCTATTTCGAGCGCAATGCCTCGGAGCGCAGCCAGTTTACCTTCATGATCTATCTGTCGGATGGATTTGAAGGGGGCGGAACCTCGTTTCGCGGCGAGATGCCGGGTTATGCCGGCACCAGCCTGGTGGTGAAACCCAGGAAAGGCATGGCGCTGGCCTTCTATCATCCGATCGAACACCGCGGCGACGAGGTGCTGTCGGGGCGCAAGTACATCATCCGAACGGACGTGATGTACAAGCGCCAATGAAACGCTGTCCGTTCTGCCGCTGAGCTAAATGCACCTGACCCCGCTGGAAGTGTTTTTCGTCAAGGAGTTCTGCCGTTCCGCCGGCGTTTCTCCTGACATGATGCGTGCGCTGAAAGTCAAAGACCGCAGCCGCGATCCTGTAGGGTTCATGACCACAATCGTTGCCTCATCGGTTCCCCCGGAATTGCGCTTTGAGAGTCGAGTGTTCAGTTCGCTTCGGGTAGCGTGCGTTGGACCTGACCAGCTTCTTTGCGGCATGGTGCTGTTCTTCGATGAGATTGAAGGAAAGCTAGATGCGATCGAAGGCTTTGTGTATGGCGAAGAATGGCCGTCAATCGAGGAGCCAGTCTTCTGGTCCGAGACCGACCGAACAATGAGCCTTGGGCGGGAGGGAAACTAGCCTGCAGAAATGGGCGTCACGACGCCCTTTCCGATAATTGCACAACGGATGGCGCGCTGAGGATCTAGAGGGGTTGCCGGCAGATGGCGAATCGCCGTCCAAGGGACGATGGACCATTTGCGCTATTCAGGGCTGCCCTTCGAGGAACAGCGTGCAGTCTTTCTCGATATCGTCTCAGCCGATCCGCTGGTCGGTGAGACGCTGTCGCGGGTACGGGTGCTAGGCCTGCCGGACTGGCTGGTCGTCTCAGGCGCGCTTTACAACAGCGTCTGGAATCATCTGACCGGAAAGCCCTTGGGGTACGGCATCCGGGATGTCGACCTGTTCTATTTCGATGAGAGCGATCTGTCCTATGAAGCCGAGGACACGGTCATCCGCCGGGCGGCGAAGCAGTTCGAAGGACTGACGCTGCCGGTCGAAGTGCGCAACCAGGCGCGGGTGCATCTGTGGTTTGAGGCGCGCTTTGGCGGTTCCTATCCCAGACTGTCGTCGTCCGCCGAGGCGCTGTCCTATTTCGCTTCGAAAACCCATGCGGTCGGCGTTAGATTCGGCACCGATGGGCAACTCGCGCTCGTGGCGCCGTTCGGGCTCGACGACATCTTCTCGTTTCGCGTTACCCCGAACCGTGCACTGGATAATCGGCAGACGCACGAGATGAAGGGCGCGCGTGCCAGGGAGAACTGGCCGGAGATCAGTGTCGTGCCTTGGTAGGAAATGTCGGCGCGAGGCACCCCCTCTGCCCTGCCGGGCATCTCCCCCTCAAGGGGGAAGATCGGATGTCGCCTCGGCTTTCGCCAATCACCGGCGCCGGAAGGGCGGGCAGGGCGCGGGAACTGCCAATCTCCCCCTTGGAGATGTCCGGCAGGACAGAGGGGCTGCCTCGCGCCGAGGTCTCACAACGCTTTGCATCGCACCGTATTAGTCAAAAAGGGGTGCCGAAACGCCCCGTTTCGATTACGCCGTCGATTGCCATTCACCCGTTAACCAGCGCCAGCAGCTCCTCGGTATAGCGCTTGCCGACCACCTTTTCCGGCGACAGGGCGTCGCCGATGGATGCCACCTCGGCCTGGCTCAGCACGATATCGGCTGCCGCCGTATTCTGCTCCAGATGGCGCATTTTTCGCGCACCAGGGATCGGCACAATGAAGTCGCCCTGATGCAGCACCCAGGCGAGCGCCAGCTGCGCCGGCGTCACGCCCTTCCCGGCGGCCATCTTTTCCAGCACGGCGACGACCGCCGCATTGGCCGCCATGGCGTCGGCCTGGAAGCGCGGCAACCCGCGGCGCCAGTCGTCGGCGCCGAGAACATCGGGCTTGGCGATCGTGCCGGTGAGCAGGCCGCGGCCGAGCGGGCTATAGGGGACAAAGCCGATGCCGAGCTCGCGGCAGACGGCAAACACTTCCCCCTCCGGATCGCGGCTCCACAGTGAATACTCGCTCTGCACCGCGGCGATCGGATGCACGGCATGCGCCCGGCGGATGGTCGCCGCACTCGCCTCCGACAGGCCGAGCGCCCGCACCTTGCCCTCGCGCACCAGCTCGGCCATGGCGCCGACCGTATCCTCGATCGGCACGTTGGGGTCGACGCGGTGCTGGTAATAGAGATCGATCACCTCCGTATCCAACCGCTTCAATGACGCTTCGGCCACGGCCTTGACATGCTCCGGGCGGCTATCGACACCGGCCATGCGCTCCATGCCGCTGCCTTCTTCGAGGATCTTGAAGCCGAATTTGGTTGCGATCGTCACCTTGTCACGCACCGGCTTCAGCGCCTTGCCGACCAGGATCTCGTTCTCGTAAGGGCCATAGACCTCGGCCGTGTCGAAGAAATTGACCCCGATCTCGACGGCATGGCGCAGCGTGGCAATCGCCTCCGCCTCCGGCTGGCCACCATAGGCAAAGCTCATCCCCATGCAGCCGAGGCCGACCGGGTAGACGTCAAGTTCATTGCCAAGCTTGCGGGTTTGCATCACGCGTGTCTCCTTGTTGTGATGGTTGTGATGCCGCAGAGATAGCGTCTTGCGCCGAGTTCGATAATCGGCTCTCATTTGCACGGGCTGTTCCAAGAAATAGATCAATGAAGCGAACCCATCTTTCACAGCTCGCGGTACTGGCAATGGTCGCCCAATGCGGCAGTTTTCGCGGCGCCGCCAAGGAACTGGCAATCGCGCCATCGGCGGTCAGCCACGCGGTGTCCAGCCTCGAAGCGCGCCTCGGCGTGCGGCTTCTGGCGCGCAGCACGCGCAGCGTCGCTCCGACCGAGGAGGGCGCGCAACTGCTCGAGCGCCTCAGGCCGGCGCTGTCGGAAATCGAGCTGGCGCTGGAATCGGCGATCGAGGCGCGCCACCGGCCGGCGGGCAATCTCAGGCTGACCGTGCCGCGCACCGCGGCCCATCTGGCGCTGACGCCGAGGCTCAGCGCCTTTGCGGCTGCCTATCCCGACATCGTGCTGGAGATCGTCATCGAGGACCGCTTCACCGACGTCGTCGAGGGCGGCTTCGATGCCGGTGTGCGACTGGGCGAGAGCCTGCAGCGCGACATGATCGCGGTGCGCATCGGACCAGACCTTCGGGGCGCCGTGGTCGGCGCGCCAGCCTACTTCGAGACCATGCCAAAACCGCAGCATCCGCGCGATCTCGCCGCTCACCGCTGCATCCGCTTCCGCTTCTCCAGCGGCATTCTCTACCGCTGGGAATTCGAGCAAAACGGCGAGGAGATCGAGATAGCGGTGCAGGGGCCGCTGATCCTCGACGAGGACCATCTGATTGCCAACGCCGCAGTCGACGGCGCCGGGCTCGCCTTCGTGTTCGAGGATTATGTCCGCGACGCGCTCGCCGCCGGCAAGCTCGTTCGCGTGCTGGAGGACTGGTGCCCGCGCTTCGACGGCTTCTTCGTCTATTACCCCAGCCGCCGCCAGATGCGGCCGGCGCTCAGAGCCTTTGTCGATTTTTTCAAGGTCGGCGAGTAAGCCAACCCTCCCCACAAGGGAGAGGTGGAAGAAAGCCGACCTGGCATTCGTTCACCGACCATGTCAGCACTGCCCAAAAACCAGACTGCCGGCTACGGCTGGACGGCGATCATCCTTCACTGGCTGATCGTGGCGCTCTTTATCGGCCAGTTCGTGCTCGGCTTCGTCATGGTGCGGCTGTCCAGCCAGCGCACCACCTTCGAGCTGATCCAGCTGCATAAATCCTTCGGCTTCCTGCTGCTTGGACTGGTCATCCTGCGCATCGCCTGGCGCCTAGGCAGACCGGCCCCGCCGCTGCCGCGCTCGGTCGGCCCGTTCGAGCGCCGGATGGCGCCGCTGGTCCATCTCGCGCTTTATGCGTTTCAGCTCGCTCTGCCGTTGTCCGGCTGGGCGCTGGTCTCGGTCTCGGTGCTGGAGATCCCGAGCGTGCCGTTCAATCTGTTCGTCATGCCCAATCTGCCGCTCGGTGAATCGGACACGGCAGAAAGCTTCTGGGCAGCGACGCACTGGTATCTCGCCTATGCGGGCATCGGACTTGTCGCTTTGCATCTCGCCGCAGCGCTGCGCCATCATTTCTGGCTGAGGGATACCGTGCTGACGCGCATGATCACGGCTTCGTCACATCACGACAGGGAATAGAGCGGACGGCTCATTCGTTGATGGGGCGAGGACGCAAGAAAGCGTTGCCTGCAAAGAGGGCCATTTCCATGTACGCGCGCATCTTCGGATTTGCGGCAGCCGCCGCTTGTTTTGCCATGCCTGTTTTCGCCGCCGTTGCCCTTGGCGAGGCGGCCGGCAGCTACACGATCAGCCCGGGGAGTTCCAGCATCCATTTCTCCATCGGCAAGCTCGGCGGCGGCGGGCTCGACGGTGCTTTCTCCCGCTTCAAGGGCAGTATCCTTATCGACAACAGCGATGTCGGCCGGTCCCAGGTCAATTTCACCATCTTCCCCGAAAGCGTCGGTACCGGCCAAAGCCGCATCGATGCCTTTCTCCGCTCGGACGCAGTCTTCGACGCGGCCAACAATCCGGAGATCCAGTTCCGTTCGACCAGCGTCAAACGCACCGGCGACACGTCAGCCCTTGTCACCGGCCGGCTGACGGCGCGCGGCAAGACCTTTCAGGAAAAGTTCACGGCCGATCTCGGTGGCCTCAAGGCGGGCACGATAAAATTCCACGTCACCGGCAAGGTGCTGCGGTCGCGCTACGGCATGGATGTCGGCACGCCGATTTACTCCAACGTCGTCGATTTCGACATGACGCTGACCGGCAAGCGGGGATAGTCTTTGCAGGACTGGGGTTCCTCTCCCCACTTCGTGGGGCGAGGAACCCAGGTTCCGCAAGGGCAGCGCCGGCATCCGGACAAGCCGCAGATGATCGCCCTGTTCGCCGCCATGCTCCCGCATTGGCTTTTCTCCTGAATTAGGGCAAACCTCCAGGCCTGCAATCGAGAGGAGAAATCTGATGTTCCGATGGGGTGTTTTGTCGACGGCCAAGATCGGCCGCGAGCAGCTTTTGCCGGCAATCGTCGAGGCGGAGAACGGCGTGCTGTCCGCGATTGCCAGCCGCGATCTGTCGAAAGCGCGGGCGCTGGGCGAACGCTTCGGTGCGCGCCACGCGTTCGGCTCCTATGAGGAGCTGCTCGCCTCCAGCGACATCGACGGCGTCTACATTCCGCTGCCGACCTCGCAGCATGTCGAATGGACGGCCAAGGCGATCGAGGCCGGCAAGCATGTTCTGGTCGAAAAACCGCTGGCGCTCGATGCCAAGGACATTCCGCCGCTGATCAAGCTGCGCGATGCCAGGAAGGTGCTGGTCTGCGAAGCCTTCATGGTCGTCTACCATCCGCAATGGATCAAGGTGCGCGAGCTGATCGCCAACGGCGCCATCGGCCGGCTGCGCCATGTCCAGGGCGCGTTCTCCTATTACAATGTCGACCCCAACAACATGCGCAACAAGCTCGATCTCGGCGGCGGCGCGCTGCCCGACATCGGTGTCTACCCGACAGTGTCGACACGCTTTTCGACCGGCAAGGAGCCGCTGCGCGTCCAGGCGACGATCGAGCGCGACAAGACGTTCGGCACCGACATCTATTCCTCGATCCGCGCCGATTTCGGCGACTTCGAGCTGTCGTTTTACCTGTCGACGCAGATGGCGGCACGCCAGGTGATGGTCTTCCACGGCGAGAAGGGCTTCATCGAGGTGTTCTCACCGTTCAACGCCGGACTCTACGACCATCATCGCGTCGAGCTGCACAACCAGAACCACAGCGAGGCGCAGGTGTTCCGCTTTCCCGGCACGCAACAGTACCGGCTCGAGGTCGAGGCCTTCGCGCGGGCGGCGCAGGGCGGCAAGGACCGCGTCTTCACCCTGGAAGAATCGGTGCTCAACCAGAAGGTCATCGATGCCATCTTCCGCGCCGGCGAGAAGGAAGGCTGGGAGGCAGTCTAGGCCGGCCATGATCCCAAAAAATGGGGACCGGTTTCTGGACGAGATCACGGCCAAATAGATGCCCGACGACGCGGATGTGATCATTGTCGGCGCCGGCCTTGCCGGTCTTGTCGCGGCGGCCGAACTGGCCGAGGCCGGCAAGAAGACCATCATTGTCGAGCAGGAGCCGGAACAGTCGCTTGGCGGCCAGGCGTTCTGGTCGCTCGGCGGCATCTTCCTCGTCGACTCGCCCGAACAGCGGCGCATGCGCATCCGCGATTCGTATGAGCTGGCGGTCGAGGACTGGCTGGCGCCGCAGCCTTCGACCGAACGGAAGATCTCTGGCCGCGCCGCTGGGCCGAGGCCTATGTCGGCTTCGCCGCCGGCGAGAAGCGCTCCTGGCTCATGCAGCGCGGCCTGAAATTCTTTCCGGTGGTCGGCTGGGCCGAGCGCGGCGGCGGCAATGCCGTCGGCCACGGCAATTCGGTGCCGCGCTTCCACATCACCTGGGGCACCGGCCCTGGCGTGCTCGAACCGTTCGTGCAGCGCGTACGCGAGGCCGAGAAACGCGGGCTGATCCGCTTCAAATTCCGTCACCGGGTCAACGAATTGACGCGGACGGGCAGCGTCGTCAACGGCGTGCGCGGCGACCTATTGGCGGCGAGCGATGCCGAGCGCGGCCGCAAGAGCTCGCGCGAGATCACCGGCGATTTCGAGCTGAAGGCGCAGGCCGTCATCGTCGCCTCCGGCGGCATCGGTGCCAATCACCAGCTGGTCCGGGAGAATTGGCCGAAGCGGATGGGCGCGCCGCCGAAACGCATGATCACTGGCGTTCCCGATCATGTCGACGGCCGCATGCTGGCGATCGCCGAAGCCGCCGGCGGCCGGCTGATCAACCGCGACCGCATGTGGCACTATGTCGAGGGCGTCAGGAACTGGGCACCGATCTGGACCGATCATGCGATCCGCATCCTGCCCGGCCCGTCATCGCTGTGGCTCGATGCGCGCGGCAAGCGCCTGCCGGTCCCGCTCTATCCCGGCTTCGACACGTTGGCCACGCTCAGCCACATCATGAGCACCGGCTTCGATCATTCCTGGTTCATCCTGACCAAAAAGATCATCCAGAAGGAGTTCGCGCTGTCGGGCTCCGAGCAGAACCCCGATCTGACGGGCAAGAGCTGGCGCCAGGTGCTCGGCCGCGCCACCAGCGGCGTGCCCGCGCCGGTCAAGGCGTTCATGGAGAAGGGCGAGGATTTCATCGTCGAGCCTGATTTGCCGGCGCTGGTCGCCCGCATGAACGCGGTGGCCGGCGGCGAGCCGCTGCTCGAACTGGCGCAGGTTGAGCGCGAAATCCGCGCCCGCGACCGGCAGCTCGACAATCCGTTCTCCAAGGACATGCAGATTACTGCGTTGCGCGGCGCGCGAGCCTATCTCGGCGACCGGCTGATCCGCACCGCAAGACCGCACAAGCTGCTCGATCCCGCCAATGGCCCGCTGATTGCCGTCAGGCTCAGCATCCTGACCCGCAAGACGCTCGGTGGGCTGGAGACTGACCTCGACAGCCGCGTGCTGGGCGCCGGCGGCCAACCAGTCGAGGGGCTGTACGCGGCGGGCGAGGCCGCCGGTTTCGGCGGCGGCGGCATGCACGGCTATGCGGCGCTCGAAGGCACGTTTCTCGGCGGCTGCATCTTTTCCGGCCGCAGTGCCGGACGGGCGGCGGCACGCGCGGTGGGGTGAAACAAGGCCCGCCGGCGGCCGTTGCGCCAAGGTGGCGGGTCGCACCGAATGGCCAACTTCCCTTAGAGCATTTTGCAGCCAAATGGAATCATTTGGCGTCCGCATAAATGCGGCAAAACAGATAGTTAGAGCGGGTTACCGGTTCCAGGAGAACCGGAACCGGCTCTAGGCGAAGGGCTGCAAATTGACGTCTTGAAGCTTGGAACCGGCAAGCAACGCCTCGAGCACCTGCTTCTTGAGAGACAGGCACTGCGAACGGGCAAGTTTGACGATGGCGGAAACCTCGCCTGCCTCGCAGGCAAGGACCAGCTCCTTTTGCTGGGCGATGATCAACTGGGTGAAGTCGCGGGATTTGAAGCCGAGGTGGAGAACCCGCGCCGACTGGTCGAGTATCTGGTCCAGCAGATGCGCCAGTCGTAAATTTCCCGAGAGCTCCGCAAGGGCCAGACGAAAGGCACAGTCGGCCGCAAGGAAGGCGACGTGGCTGCGTAGCGTCTCCGGCTTCAGCACCTTTTTCGCCGCCAGCCTGACATCCTCGAGCCCGCGCTCGGTCATGTTCGATGCCGCCACCCTGAACACTTCCGGTTCGATCAAGCTGCGGACATCGAAGATCTCGTTGACGTCCCGCAGGCTGAGCGTCGCAACGACGTAGCCGCGGCGCGGTTCGCTCCTGACCAGCCCTTCCTGCATCAGTCGGGCCAGCGCCGCGCGGATGGTCGCCTTTTTGATCTGGTACCGGTCACCGATCTGCTTCTCCGTCAGCGCTTCACCGGGGCGCAGCACGCAGGCAATGATGTCGTTCCTCAGCTGCTCATATGCCTGTTCCCTGCGAAGGACGTCGGCGGCCGACAGTGCTGTCGCCTCGACCGTGGCCGGCCTTGCCGGTTCGGCGGTCAACTTCGTCGTTTTCATATTCCGTCCGTCTGGCTGTCCGATTGACGCTGGCATCAGCATTCGCTAGCGTGAGCATCTCAGATTGATGATCTGAGCATCTCAGGGAGGATAACTGATATGCCTTTACCCGCCAACTCGCCTCTCTACGCCGTTGCCGATGATATCGTCAATGCCGCGAAGGGGCCAGATCCCCTCGAAGCGGTAAGGACGGTCCTGGGCGACTACACCAACCGCTTTCACGCATCGGGAACACTCGCTCACGAAGAAGACGACGACGAGGTGCTTCTGCATGCGAGTCCGAACCTGACGATCTATCACATCACTCTGTCGCCCGGCCTGCAGTACCCGCCTCACAACCACCTGATGGATGCCTTGATCGGCATCTACAAGGGCAGCGAGACGAACTTCATCTATCCCGTTGCCGGCAGCGAACTCGATGTTCCCGAAAGGCAGGACATCGCAGCGCCTGCCGTGGTGCACATGGCGTCAAATACCGTTCATGCGGTTGCGAATACGGGCGGTGCGCGATCGGTGCGCTGCATGTCTACCTCGGCGATCTCACACGAACCCACCGGCAGCTGTGGAGTCCGGACAGCAACCAGGCCGAGCCGTTTGACAATGATCGCTACCTGGCCGGCGCACGGCCAATTCAGCAGTCTGGGCACGAATGAGCAGAGGCGTCGCGGGCGGCGAAATTGGCCGTGATCAGCGGACCCGTCGGAATCGCGTCACACTTGTCACTCTCGCCAATCCGCTATCGCCCCTATCTTGGCTCACGACCCAACACGTCGCGCCTGCGGCGACAAACCAGCAAGGGAGATGCACAATGACGGCACATCAGAATGGCACAGGCGAGCAGACGACGCGGCTCGCGATGAAGACACCACCGGTCGTTTCGCCTGACGCGTGGGAGGCCGCGCGCCAGCAGCTGCTCGTGAAAGAGAAGACCGTGACCCGGGCTCGCGACGCACTGGCCGCCGAGCGCCGGCGGATGCCGTGGATGGCGGTGGAGAAGACATATACGTTCGAAGGGCCTGACGGAAAGGTGAGCCTGCTCGACCTGTTCGAGGGCCGCCGTCAACTGATCGTCTACCGCGCCTTCTTCGAGCCCGGCGTATTCGGCTGGCCCGACCACGCTTGCCGCGGCTGTTCGCTGGGGGCGGACCAGGTCGGCAATCTTGCCCATCTGAACGCCCGCGACACCACGCTTGCCTACGCCTCGCGCGCACCGCAGGCCGACATTGCGCGGCTGAAGGCGCGGATGGACTGGAAGATGCCCTGGTACACCATCACCGACAGCTTCGATGCCGATTTCGGCGTTGACGAATGGCACGGCCACAACGTGTTCATCCGCGACGGTGATCGCGTGTTCCGTACCTACTTCATCAACAACCGCGGCGACGAGGCGATGGGGACCGTATGGAGCTATCTCGACCTGTCGCCGCTCGGCCGCCAGGAAGTTTGGGAGGATTCGCCCGAGGGCTATCCGCAGACGCCGACGTACAAGTGGTGGAACTGGCACGACAATTACGGCGCCGAAGCCGTTCCCGACAAAAAGTGGGTCGAGGTGTCGGACGCCGGAGAGGCCGCGTTCCGGAACCGCACCGAATAGAACGTCTTTGGCGTCGCGCAAATGCGGCCAGGACAATTGGAGGAGCGGGATGCACGGTTCGACCGCATCCCGCTCGCTATGTAGGACTACGGACATGAGCGAGATTCATGCAGGCGGATCCACCGGCGATGCGAGCCCGGCCGGCCATAGTGCAGCCGATTGGCTGTCCTTTGCGGCCGCGCCGACCTTCGCAGCCATGGCGCTGCTGACGCTTCTCGGCGGCGCGCCGGACATGATGTGCTCGACCGGGCAAGAGGCGTCACCGCTGGGCGGCATGGTCCCGATGTACCTGCTGATGAGCGGCTTTCATTTAGGACCTTGGCTGAAGCAGGTTTCCGGCCGGCGACGCCGCCGCAAATAGAGCTGTACCGGCCGACAAAGGCCCGTTCTGGTCGGGAAGACATCCCTCACCAGATCCACTCGCCCCTTCCCAAAACCGCTACCGCATCGACAATCCGGGTAAAGCTCGAGCGGGCGCGGCCGGCCGTGTGCCTGGCGCGCAAATAGCCATGCACCAGCCCCGGCTCCTCGAGCCACCAGGCGCGCCCGCCCGCGGCAACGATGCGGTCGCGATAGGCTTCGCCGTCCGACGACAGCGGGTCGCATTCAGCGGTGATCACGACGGTGGGCGGCAGATTGGCGAACTCGGCGTCGGCGAGCGGCCACAGAGTGAGATCGCCGGTGCGATCCTCGCCACCGGTCCTGATGTCCCTGTAGAAAACGAGGTCGCGCGCGGTAAGCATCGGCGCTTCCGCGTGGGTGACGTAGGAACCGGCGGAGCTGTCGCCGCCGAGGCCGGGATAGACCAGAATCTGGCCGATCGGCTTGCGCGCATGGCCGCGCGTTGCGTGACTGACAGCGGCGGCGAGATTGCCGCCGGCACTGTCGCCGCAGAGCAGGACAGGACGCTCGTAAGTCGCCGCCGCCCATTCGAAGGCGCTGATGGCGTCGTCGAAGGCGGCCGGATGAAGGTGCTCAGGCGCCAGCCGGTAGTCGACCGAAACCACTTCATAGCCGGTGCGGCCGCAAAGCTCGGCGCAGAGGTCGTCATGGCTGTCGAGCCCGCCGAGGATAAAACCGCCGCCATGGAAATAAAGCACCATCGCCGAAGCTTCCGGCGCCGGAGCGCGGTAGACGCGGATCGGGATGTGCCAGGGTGTGGCAATGGCGGTGGTTTCCGCCGTGACGCCTTGGGGATAGCCGGCAAAGAACTCGCGGCACATCCGGTTATAGATCTCGCGCTGCTCGGCGACGGTGTAGTCGATCGTATCGGGCGGATAATAAGAATTGGTCCGCTCGATGAAGGCCCAGGTCTCGGCGTCGATGAGGGTTTTGTAGTCGGTCATGGGCGCTGAATGGATCGCAATGAATCCGCCTGAACACCCCCCTCTGGCCTGCCCTCTTTGCCACCACTTGGCATCTCCCCCTCAAGTGGGGAGATCGGCAGCTTCGGCGAAACCGCCTTTTCTCCGGCGTCGACAATTGGCGAAAGCGATGATGACGTCCGATCTCCCCCCTTGAGGGGGAGATGTCCGGCAGGACAGAGGGGGGTGAGCGCCATCATTCCTGCAATACCACTACTTCCCCTTCCACACCGGATCGCGCTTCTCGGCAAAGGCGCGAAAGCCCTCGAGATTGTCCTCCGAGCCGTAGAGTGCGTCAACCGTCGACAGTTGCCGGCGCGTCACCCGGTTCATGGCGTCCTGGAACGTCAGCGATTCTGCGACCCGGGCCGTCTCCTTGATCGCGGCGAAGACCAGCGGCGGGCCGCTGGCAAGCAGCCGCGCGATCTCCCAGACGCGGTCCTCCAGTCTTTCCTTGGGCAGCACCTCGTTGACCAGGCCCCAGCGATGCGCCTCGGCGACATCCATCCAGCGGCCGGTGAGCAGAAGGTCCATGGCGACATGGTAGGGGATGCGCTTCGGCAGCTTGATCGTCGCCGCATCGGCCAGCGTGCCGGCACGGATTTCGGGCAGGGCGAAGGAGGAGTGATCCGACGCATAGATGAGGTCGCAGGATAGCGCCAGTTCGAAGCCGCCGCCGACCGCCATGCCGTTGACGCAGGCGATCACCGGCTTGTTGAGGTCGCGCAGTTCCTGCAGCCCGCCGAAGCCGCCGACGCCGTAGTCGCCGTCGACGGCGTCGCCGCCGGCCGCAGCCTTCAGGTCCCAGCCGGCGCAGAAGAACTTGTCACCGGCGGTCTTGACGATGGCGACGCGCAAGTCGGGATCGTCGCGAAACGCCTTGAAAGTCTCGCCCATCAGCCGCGACGTCTTCAGGTCGATGGCATTGGCCTTGGGCCGGTCGAGCGTGACTTCGAGGACAGCGCCTTCGCGGCGGGTCGAAATGATTTCAGACATTCTTCTTGTCTCCATGCACCAGCAGCGCATCGGCGATCCAGGCGCCCTTGCCTTCGGTGCAGACGATCAGCGGATTGATGTCGAGTTCCTCGATCTCGCCGGCGTTTTGCAGCACGAAAGCGGCAATGCCCGATATCGCGTCGATTGCCGCCGCGACATCGGCCTTCGGCCGACCGCGATAGCCGTCGAGCAGCGGGAACAGTTTCAGCCCGCGCAAAGCGGCCTCGATATCGTCGCGGGTCGCCGGCAGCATCAGCGTGACGCTGTCGCGCAACAGCTCGACCAGCACGCCGCCGGTGCCGAGCGTCATCACGGCGCCGAACATCGGGTCGCGGGTGAAGCCGACGAGCAGCTCGGCGACGCCGTCGCGCACCATGCGCTCGACATAAAGGCCCGTGCCGAGCGGGCCGAGATCGTGGGCGGCGGTGCTGACGGATTCGGCATCCCTCAAATTGAGCCGGACCGCGTCGAGCTCGGACTTGTGGATGACGCCAAGGGCCTTCAGCGCCACCGGGAAGCCGAGCGCCATCGAGGAGATGACAGCTTCGACCGCGTTGCCGGCGCGCTCGCCCTTCGGCACGGGGAGCCCGGCCTCGATGAGCCGCGCCTTCGCCTCGGCCTCGTCCGGCGTGACATGGTCGCCGGCCGGCGCGCCGGACGCCGAAGTGTCGATCGGCTGCGCCTGCGGCTCGCGCCAGGCCCAGCCGATGAAGGCCGCCGCCTGGGCGGCGTCAATGGCTTCGGAGATGCCGAACAGCGGCACCATGCCCCGCGCCATAAGGCCGGCAGTGTATTCCTCGGGCAGGTTCTCCGGCAGCGAGGAGACGATCGCGCCTTGCGCGCTGTTGGTCTTCAGCGCCACTTCGAAGGCGCGCAGCGTCGCCCACCAGTCGGTGTCCGAGCAGCGGTCGGGGCGCGGGAAATCGAGCACCAGCATGTTGAGGTCGAAGCCGCCCGACACCATCGCGGTGAAGGTGGCGGTCATCGCTGGCTCGTTGTTCCAGATGAAGGTGTGGTAGTCGAGCGGGTTGGCCACCGCGACCAGCGGCCCGAGCGTCGATTTGACATGCGCGCGGTGCTCGGGGGTGAGTGGCGGAAACGTCACCCAGCGGCCTTCGGCGCTGTCGGCCATCACCGACGCCTCGCCGCCCGAACAGCTCATCGACGACAGCCGGTAGCCGGGCAGGGGGCCGGTGACGTGCAGCAGCTTGAGCGCCTCGATGAAGGCCGGGATCGAATCGATGCGGGCGATGCCGAGCCGCCTCAGGAAGGCGCCGGACGCTGCGTCCGAGCCGGCCAGCGACGCGGTATGGGAAACGGTCGCCTGCCGCGCCTGCTCGGAGCGGCCGACCTTCATGGCGATGACAGGCTTTTTCAGCTCGCGCGCCCGTGCCGCCAGCCTTTCGAAGCCGGCTACCGAATCGAAAGCCTCGATATGCAAGCCGAGCGCGGTGACACGGTCGTCCTCGATCAGGCCGAGCGCCATTTCGGAAAGCCCGGTCTGCGCCTGGTTGCCAGCGGTCATCAGAAAGGCGATCGGCAGGCCGCGCTTCTGCATCGTCATATTGATGGCGATGTTCGACGACTGGGTGATGATGGCAACGCCGCGACCGCCTTCTGGCAGCCTGATGCCGCCATGCTGGTCGGGCCACAAAAGCGCGCCGTCGGCATAGTTGATGAGCCCGTAGCAGTTCGGCCCGATGATTGGCATTTGGCCCGCCGCCGCGACCAGCTCGGCCTGCAGCCGCTCGCCGTCCTCGTCATAAGCCTCGGTTTCGAGGAAGCCGGCGGCGAAGCAGACCGCACCGCCGGCGCCGCGCTCGGCCAGTGCCTTGACCACTTCGATGGTCAAGTGCCGGTTGACGCCGACGAAAGCGGCATCCGGCGCACCGGGCAATTCGGCCACCGAGCGATAGGCCTTGCGGCCGGCGACCTCGGCCTTGCTCGGATGCACCGGCCAGATCTCGCCGGCAAAGCCCATCTTGATCGATTGCGCGACGACGGCGGCAGCCTGCGCGCCACCGAAGACCGCGATCGTTCGTGGGCGCAAAAGACGTTCAAGTTTGTGCACGAAGACCCCCCTCTGCCCTGCCCTCTTTGCCAAAACTTGGCATCTCCCCCTCAAGGGGGGAGATTGGCAGTTGGGCCGCCGGCCCGAGGCATGCAACGGCGACAATTGGCGAAATCAGAAATGGCGGCCGATCTCCCCCCTTGAGGGGGAGATGTCCGATAGGACAAAGGGGGGCGCGAAGGAATGCAGACATTGCGCTGTTCAGCCCCCGAACGGGCGCAGCAGCGCCCGCGAGATGATGTGGCGCTGGATTTCCGAAGTGCCTTCCCAGATGCGCTCGACGCGGGCGTCGCGCCAGATGCGCTCAAGCGGCAAATCGTCCATCAGCCCCATGCCGCCATGGATCTGGATCGCCTCGTCGGCGACGAAGGCAAGCATCTCGGTGGCCTTCAGCTTGGCCATCGCCATGTCCTGGTCGGTAACGGTGCCCTGATCGTACTTCCAGCCAGCTTCGAACACCATCAGGTCGGCGGCCTTCAGCTCGGTCGCCATGTCGGCGAGCTTGAACGACACGCCCTGGAACTTGCCGATCGGCTGGCCGAACTGCTGGCGCTGCGCGGCGTATTCGACGGCGTGGCCAAGCGCCCGCTCGGCGCGGCCGAGGCAGGTGGCGCCGACCTGCAGGCGCGTCGCGCCAAGCCATGAATTGGCGACGTCGAAGCCTTTGTGGACCTCGCCCAGAACCTGACTGGCCGGCAACCGGCAATCGTCGAATTCGAGGATGGCATTGGTGTAGCCGCGATGTGAGACGTTGCGGTAGCCGTCGCGAACGGTGAAACCCTTGGTGCCCTTGTCGACGAAAAAGGCGGTGATCTTCTTGCGTTTGCCACGCGAAGACTCTTCCTCACCCGAGGCCATGAAGACGATGGCGAAATCGGCGAGGTCCGCGTGGCTGATGAAATGCTTGGTGCCGTTCAGCACCCAGTCGTCGCCGCCTTGCACGGCGGTTGCCTTCATGCCGCGCAGATCGGAGCCGGCGCCCGGCTCGGTCATTGCCAGGCAATCCCATTTCTCGCCGCGAATGCAGGGAAACAGATATTTTTCGCGCTGCTCCGGCGTGCCGGCGAGAAGGATGTTCGAAGGCCGCGCCACGCAGGTCCAATGCAGCGCGTAATTGGCGCGGCCGAGTTCCTTTTCATAGAGCAGCCAGGTCACCGTATCGAGCCCGGCGCCGCCGACATCGGCCGGCATGTTGGCGGCATAGAGGCCGGCTTCGATCGCCTTGGCCTTGATCTCCTCGATCAGCTCGCGGCGCAGCACGCCGGTACGCTCCACTTCGCGCTCATGCGGGTAAAGCTCGTTCTCGACGAAGGCCCGCGTCGTCTCGACGATGAGCTTCTGCTCCTCCGAAAGACCAAAATCCATGGTCTCAGCCTTTCTTCCTTTTCTTCGGCTTTTCAGCCTTGGCCTTTTCGGCCGCCTTGGAGGCGGTGGGCTTCTTCGCCGCAAGCTTGGCCAACTGCCTGGTGTAGTCCTTATGCAGGGCGCCGGCACCCCAACCTTTGCCTTTGTTCTGCTTCGACAGTGCCTCCATGATGGCGACCAGATTGTCGTCGCGGATCTTCTCGAGATCGCGGATCGACAGACCGTGCGCCTGGTCGTCCGACTGGGTCGCGATCAGCTCGACCAGCTCGTCGTTGAACTCCGGCACGTCCATCAGCTTGGTCCACGGCCATTTCAGGCACGGGCCGAACTGCGCCATGAAGTGGCGCATGCCGGCCTCGCCGCCGGCGACGCGATAGACCTGGAACATGCCCATCTGCGCCCAGCGCAGGCCGAAGCCGTAGCGCATGATGTCGTCGAGCTCCTCGACCGTGCAGATGCCGTCCTTGACCAGCCACAGCGCCTCGCGCCAGGCCGCTTCGAGCAGCCGGTCGCCGACGAACGCTTCGATCTCCTTGCGGATCACCACCGGCTTCATGCCGATCGAGGCATACATCTCCTTGGCGACTTCGATCGCCTCGGGAAAGGTCTGTTCGCCGCCGACGATTTCGACCAGCGGCAGCAGATAGACGGGGTTGAACGGATGGCCGACGACCAGCCGCTCCGGGTGCTTCTTCATCGCCACCTGCATGTCGGTCGGCTTGATGCCGGAGGTGGAGGATCCGACAATGGCGTTGGCCGGCGCATAAAGGTCGATCTCGGCCAGCACGCGGTGCTTCAGGTCGAGCCGCTCCGGCACGCTTTCCTGGATGAAGTCGGCGTCTGCCACCGCCTCGGCGATCGTCTTGGCGAAGGTAAGCTTGCCCTCCTTCGGCAGGCCGCCGGGCAGCATCTGCTTGTAGGCGCGTCGCGCTCCCTTCATCACCTCGCCGACCTTGCGTGACGCCTCGGGGTCGGGATCGAAGATCGACGCGTCGATGCCGTTGAGCAGCAGCCGCGCCACCCAGCCGGCGCCGATGACGCCGCCGCCGATGGCGGCCGCCTTGTTGATGATGCTCATGCGGAGGCTCCGGTTCTTGTCCTGGCTGTTGCGGGGTCGGTGAGGGCGACGCGCTCGCCGGCACGGATCACGGACGCGTCATAGGCCTTGCGCGCGAACACTTCGAGCAGGAAGGGCCGGAAGAAATCGATCGGCAATGTCTCGTAATCCGGGTCGAAGCTCGACTGATCCCAGCGTTCGCAAAACTCATCGCAATCGTCGAAGTAGATGTGCCCGGCGAAACGGTCGCGGGCGTGTGGATTGCCGCCGAGGTGGTGGGCGTAATAGAGGCGCTGGAAATCGCCGTGCTTCTCCACCACCCAGGTGCATTGCTCGCGCACAAAAGGCTTCAGGATGGCGGCTGCATACTCGTCGTAGTTATAGGGCGCGTAGATGTCGCCGATATCGTGCAGCAAGGCGCAGGCAATCCAGTCGGTGTCGGCGCCGTCGCACCAGGCCCGTGTTGCCGCTTGCAGCGAATGGCCGAGCCGGGTGATCTTGTAGCCCGAGAGGCCCGCATCAAGCTGGACGAGCGCGTCGAGCAGCCGCTCGCCGGTCTTTGCCGCATAGTCGGTCTCGTGCTCGGTGAGGAAGGCATAGTCCTCGCGGTCGCCGTCCTTCATGGCGGTGAATTTCACGGTCTTCATCAGCGGCTCCTCCCAACCGGCTACCGGCTTTTCAAAGCGGTGCGCGCTTCGTCAGGTTCAGCTTCTTGCGGACTTCGTCCGGGCCGATGACCCTGGCGCCCATATTCGACACGATGCTGACCGCCCGCTCGACCAGCTGCGCATTGGTCGCCAGCACGCCCTTGTCGAGCCAGAGATTATCCTCCAGTCCGACGCGGACATTGCCGCCGGCCAGCACCGCGGCCGCGACATAGGCCATCTGGTTGCGGCCAATGGCAAAGGCCGACCAGTTCCAGGTCGACGGTACATTGTTGACCATGGCCATGAAGGTGTTGAGGTCGTCCGGCGCGCCCCACGGCACGCCCATGCACAATTGCACCAGCGCGTCCGGCTTCAGCACTTCTTCCTCGACCAATTGCTTGGCGAACCACAGATGCCCGGTGTCGAAGGCCTCGATCTCCGGCTTGACGCCGAGCGCCGTCATCATGCCGCCCATGGCACGCAGCATGCCGGGCGTATTGGTCATGACATAATCGGCCTCGGCGAAATTCATGGTGCCGCAATCGAGCGTGCAGATTTCCGGCAGGCACTGGCGCACATGTTCCATGCGGTTGCTCGCGCCGCCCATGTCCGTGCCTTTTTCGTTCAGCGGCAGCGGTTTCTCCGGCGGGCCGAATACCATGTCACCCCCCATGCCGGCGGTCAGGTTCAGCACCACGTCGACGTCCGCCGCGCGGATGCGCTCGGTTACTTCGCGATAGAGATGCACGTCGCGCCTAGGCTTGCCGGTCTCGGGATCGCGCACGTGGCAGTGCACGATCGCCGCACCCGCCTTTGCCGCCTCGATGGCCGAATCGGCGATCTCTCTGGGCGAGCGCGGCACATGCGGGCTGCGGTCCTGCGAACCGCCGGACCCGGTCACGGCACAGGTAATGAAAACCTCACGGTTCATCGCTAACGGCATCGGACTCTCTCCCAATAGAACGTAGGGCAAGAATGCCTGACTTGCCGGAAACTGTTTTGCGTTTTACGAAGATCGTGTGACCAAAAACGAAAAACCGACGATCTTTCGGGCCGAGCGTTTGCCGCTCAAGGTAACGCTGCTGGTATTCTCCGGCTCGTCGATCATGTGCGTCGCCTCGGCCGTCGATCCGTTGCGCGCCGCCAACCGCATTGCCGGTGAGACGCTGTTCGATTTCAGGCTGGTCTCGGTGACAGGCGAGGCGCCGGTCACCACATGCGGCCTGCCGGTGGCGGTCAGCGGCCGCTTCGATGCGGCTGACACAACCGATATGCTGGTCGTCGTCGCCGGCTTCGGCACGCAGAACTACGCCACATCGGCCCTGCTGTCCGGACTGCGCCGGGCGGCGCGCGCGGCACGCGCCTGCGGCGGCGTCGAGGCCGGCACCTGGCTGGTTGCCCGCGCGGGTCTGCTGGAGGGGCGCAGCGCCACCACCCACTGGGAGGACATGGAGGATTTCTCGTCGGCCTTTCCCGGCGTCGACGTGCGGCCCGACCGCTACGTCATCGATGGCCCGGTGTTCACCACCGGCGGCGCCTCGCCGACCTTCGACCTGATGCTGCATCTGATCCGCACGCGGCTCGGCATGGCCGTGGCGCTCGATGTCGCGAGCGTCTTCATCTACGACCAGGCGCGCGCCGCGACGGACGCGCAACCGCTGGTCTCGCTCGGCCGTCTCGACGGCTACGATCCCAGGCTGGCGCAAGCCATTCGGCTGATGGAAGCGCATGTCGACCAGCCGCTGACTATCGCCGCCGTGGCAAAGCGCGCCGGGGTGACGGCACGGACGCTGGAAAGCATCTTTCGCAAGTCGATCGGCGAAACGCCCGGCGCTTATTACCTCAGGCTGCGCCTCGGCGCCGCGCGCCGGCTGGTGGTCGACACGCGCATCGCCATGGCGGACATTGCCGGGCGAACGGGGTTTTCGTCCGCCGCGGCATTTTCCAGAGCGTTTTCAAGAGCGTTCGGCGAAGCGCCGGTCAGGCTGCGTCGGGGATAATGCATGTCGCCCAAAAGCCTGGCCACGGGCTTGACCCGAGGGTGCGTAGCGGTTTTGGGATAACGACATGCATAGGCAAAGGTAGATCAGGCAGCGTCCTGGCGGTCGCTGCTGCCGTCGATCTGCGAGCGCATCTGTCTCGCAAGATGGGTCTCGAAGCGGCTGGCGACCGCGCGATCCCATTCGTTTGCACTCAGCGCACCTTGTTTCGGGTGCGGCAGCGCCATCAGCCGGTCGATGATCGATCCAGCCTCGCCAGATGAGAGCAGGGCGTCGATTTCGCGTTCGTGCTGCATATCGTTTCGCCTCCTTCTTTCTGAATCCCGCCACGAACCACACTATAGGAGGTTCGTGACGGCTGTTTGAAGGCAAGAGCGAGCGATTGATGGGCGATGCCGGGCAAAGTTTTGTCCGCCGCCGCCCATCTTGGGCACGATCGTTCCGGCAGGTCAGGCAGTGCTTCAGCCAAGCCGCATCGACAGTTCAACATCCTCGCCGAACGGCGTGGACATGTAGCCACTCCCGGTCGAGCGCACCCGCTCGAGGTATTCGGGGCAAAGATCTGCGTTGTCGGCAACGACGAAGGCGCCCGGCCTGAGGCGGCTTTCAACCAGACTCAAGATCTCGGGATAGAGCGCTTTGGCGCCGTCGAGCAGAAGCAGGTCGACGCTTTCGGGAAGATCGACGCTTAATGTTTGCAGCGCGTCTCCTTCGCGGATTTCCACCATGTCAATGAGACCGCCCGCTGTCAGGTTACTCCTCGCGCGCGCGACCTTGGATGGCTCGAACTCGCTGGTGATCAGGCGGCCGCCGCCATTGTCCCGCAAGGCTGCGGCAAGGTGCAGGGTCGAGATGCCGAACGAGGTTCCAAATTCAACGATCGTCCGTGCGCCGCTGCCTCGTGCCAGCATGTAGAGCAGCGTGCCGGTCTCTCGCGAGACGGGAAGCCAGAGGTCCTTTAGCCGCCCATAGAAATCGAGGTATTCGGTCTTGCTTCGAACCAGCCGCATCCGCTCCTCGGCGGAGAGTTCCGCCACTGCAGGGCTCGTTGCGGCAGCGGCTTCCTCGAACAGGCGGTCCAGCAGGGGCGCGAGCGGCTTTGTCGTCAGTGTGGTCATATCGGTCTCCAGTCGGAATGGAATGCGTTCTTGTGCGGCATTCAAAATACGACTAATCATTCGCATTCACTAATCGCATTGGCGCGCCCCTCAATGAGCGATCACCGAAGCTCCCGGATTTCCTCGCGAAAACAGCCCCAGCAAGCCCGCTCGGCGGAGCTCGTCGCTGCGATTTTGCAGGCTGCTGTTCAGGTTTTGGCGAGGGAAGGCGCGCAGCGCTTCACCACGGCGCGGGTGGCCGAGAAGGCCGGTGTCAGTGTCGGATCGCTGTATCAGTATTTTCCGAACAAGGCGGCGATCCTGTTCCGGCTCCAGAGCGACGAATGGCGGCAGACGACCGATTTGCTGCGCGACATCCTCGAGGACGTCAGGAAACCGCCGCTTGACCGGCTGCGCGCCCTGGTCCATGCCTTCCTCCGCTCGGAGTGTGAGGAGGCTGCGGTGCGTGTGGCGCTCGACGACGCCGCACCGCTTTACCGCGACGCGCCCGAGGCGCAGGCGGCGAGGGCGTCCGGAGACCGCACCATCCAGCTCTTCATGCAGGAGGCGTTGCCAAACGCCGCGCAAGTGACTCGCGAATTGGCCGGCGACCTGATCATGACGACGCTCAGCACGGTGGGGAAACAGTTCTCGGAGACGCCTCGAACGCCCAAGGAGATTGAAGTCTACGCCAACGCCATGGCCGACATGTTCTGCGCCTACCTGAGAGGCCTCGATCACGGCTAAGGCAAATGCCAGGCCCGGTCAGCAAGCAGGGCGAAGTTTCGCACGGGGCAAACCTTGTTGGTTTCAGCCCCGCGGAAAACCGCCTTTATCCGCGGCCGTTCGAACAATGCGGCCGCGAACCGGGTACGCCTCAGACGTACCGGTTGACGATGTTCTCGAGTAGCTCCTGGCGGCCGGATCTGGGCTGCGGCTCGATCTTCTCCTTGACGACGCGCTCGGCGATTTCCTCCAGCGTGCGCTTGCCGGCAAGCATCGCCTTGGCCTCGGCCGAATCCCAGCCGGCATAGCGCTCGGCGAGCGGGGCGGACAGCGCCTTGTCCTCGACCATGCGCGCTGCCGCCTTGAGGCCGCGAGCGCAGCAGTCCATGCCCCCGATATGGCCGATCAGCAGATCCTGCGGATCGAGCGACTGGCGCCTGAGCTTGGCGTCGAAATTGGTGCCGCCGGTCTTGAAGCCGCCGGCCTGCAGCACCTGGTAGTAGGCCAGAGCCATCTCCGGCACATTGTTGGGGAACTGGTCGGTATCCCAGCCCGACTGGTAGTCGTTGCGGTTCATGTCGATCGAACCGAAAATGCCGAGCGCATTGGCCAGCGCCAGTTCATGCTCGAACGAATGGCCGGCCAGGATGGCGTGGCCCTGCTCGATGTTGAGCTTGACCTCGTTCTCCAGTCCGAAACGCTTGAGGAAGCCATAGACGGTGGCGACGTCGTAATCGTACTGGTGCTTGGTCGGCTCCTGAGGCTTCGGCTCGATCAGGATGGTGCCTTCGAAGCCGATCCTGTGCTTGTAATCGACGACCAGGTTGAGGAAACGGCCGGCCTGTTCCTGCTCGCGGGCAAGGTCGGTGTTGAGCAGCGTCTCATAGCCCTCGCGGCCGCCCCACAGCACGTAGTTCTCGCCGTTCAGACGCTTGGTGACGTCGATGCAGTGTTTCACCGTCGCCGCCGAATAGGCAAAGACGTCCGGATCGGGATTGGTGGCGGCGCCTGACATGAAGCGGCGGTTGGAGAACAGGTTGGCCGTGCCCCACAACAGCTTGACGCCGGTCTGCTTCATCTTTCCCGAGAAGTAATCGGCGATCTCGTCGAGCCGCGCCGCACTTTCGGAAAAGTCCCGGCCCTCCGGCCGCACGTCGGCATCGTGGAAGCAGAAATAAGGCGCACCCAGCAGCGAAAACATCTCGAAGGCGACGTCGGCCTTGAGTTTGGCCAGCTCCATGGTGTCGGTGCCGCCGGCCTTTGGGAACCATGGCCGCTCAAACGTCTGGCCGCCGAACGGATCGCCGCCCGGCCAGGCAAAGGAATGCCAATAGGCGACGGCAAAGCGTAGATGGTCTTCGAGCCGCTTGCCGGCGACAATTTCGTCGGGATTGTAGAACCGGTAGGCCAGCGGATTGGTCGAATCCGGTCCCTCATATTTGATCTGTTGGATGTCGCCGAAAAAACCGCTGCTCATGTTCTTTCCTCTCGCATGGTCCGGCCTGATTACCTCAGGCGTAATTGGTTTCGCGCTGACGCTGGTCGAAAAGGCTCATGTCAAAGCCACCCAACGAAGGAGACAGACCATGACCGACCTCAACACCATTGCCGAAAACTACATCGCCGCCTGGAACGAGAGCGACGCCGCGCGCAGAAAAGCCTTGCTCGAGGCAACCTTCACCGAGGACGTCGGCTATCGCGATCCGATCATGCAGGGCGACGGCCATGGCGGCATCGCGGCGCTGATCGACGGCGTGCAGCAGCGCTTTGCCGGCTTCAGGTTCTCGCTGAAAGGCAAGCCGGACGGCTTCGCCGATACCATCCGCTTCTCGTGGAACCTCGGGCCGGACGGCACCGAATCCGTCATCGAAGGCACCGATATCGGCGTCATCGAAAATGGCCGGCTGAAAAGCGTCACCGGCTTTCTCGACAAGGTGCCGGCACGGTGAGGCCTTCTCGGCAGGCCACGGTGAGGGCGGGAAACCGCTCACGCCGTGGCGCTCCTGATCGCCGGGTAAAGCTGGCGGTAGCGCTGATAGGCATCCGCATAGGCATCGCTTAGTGCGGCGACCGGTTCCACCGTGGCGTCGGTCGCCGGCGCCGTGCACACGGCGCGCGGATCGGCGCCTGTCGCCGCGACCAGGCCAAGCCGGGCCGCGCCGAAGGCGGCGCCGAAATCGCCGTCGGCTGGAATATCGAGTGGCAGGCCAAGCGCTGTGGCGATGGCCTTCAGCCAGTAGCGCGAACGCGAGCCGCCGCCGATCGCCGTCACCCGGGTCAGCGTCGTGCCGGCTTTGGCCAGGGCTTCGAGGCTGTCGCGGAAGGCGAAGGCGACGCCTTCGAGCACGGCCTGGGTCAGCGCCGCGCGGCCGGATTCGTGGGCAAGCCCGGTAAACGCGCCGCGAATGGCGGAATCATTATGAGGCGTCCGCTCGCCTGACAGGTACGGCAGGAAGGAGACACCGGTCGGCGCCTGCAGCGCATCGCCGAGTTCGGCGGTCAACTCGCCGGCGCTTTTTCCAGCGATCCCCGACAGCCAGTTGAGCGAATCGGTTGCCGACAGGATGACGCCCATCTGGTGCCAGGTGCCGGGCAGTGCGTGGCAGAAGGTATGCACGGCGCTTTCCGGATTGGGCAGATAGGACGCGTTGGCGGCAAAAAGCACGCCCGACGTGCCGAGCGAGACGAACGCCTGGCCGGCGCCGACCGTGCCCATGCCGCAGGCCGAAGCCGCATTGTCGCCGGCACCGCCGGCGATCGGGATGCCCGCCTGCATGCCCCATTTCGCGGCCAGTTCGGCGCGCAAGGCACCGGCCTTGGCCGTGCCTTCGACCAACGACGGCATCTGCCTTTCGTCGAGCGATGTGGCGGCGAGCAGTTCGGCGGACCAGGCTCGTCTGCCGACATCGAGCCACGACGTGCCAGCCGAATCCGACATTTCCGAAATATGCTCGCCGGCGAGCCAGAGCCGCAAAAAGTCCTTCGGCAGCAGGACCCTTGCCACCTTGGCGAAAACAGCCGGTTCGTTGTTCTTGACCCAGGCTAGCTTTGGCGCGGTGAAACCGGGAAAGACGATGTTGCCGGTCAGCTTGCGAAAGCGCGGGTCGGCATCGAGCGCGGCCGCCTCGGCGTGGCTTCGCGTGTCGTTCCACAGGATGCAAGGGCGCAGCACCTGGTCGGCGGCATCGAGCAGAGTGGCGCCATGCATATGGCCGGAAAGGCCGATGCCTTTGACCGCCGCGAGTTCCTTCGCATGCATTGACCGCAGCTCGCCGACCGCCGCTTCGCAGGCGCGGATCCAGTCGGCCGGGTTCTGCTCGGACCAGCCGGGATGCGGGCGCGACACGTCGAGCGGCGCATGGCCGGAACCGACGATGCTCTGCCTTGCATCGATCAGCAGCGCCTTGACGCCCGACGTGCCGAGATCGAGGCCGAGATACATGTTTCCTCCCATGTCCGTCATGCCTGGCGGCGACGGTCTTTCTTGCTTCCCCGCCCAGTCCTATGACACGGGCGGCGAAGATATCCCGGCAATCGTGCCGCCGGAAACGCACCCCGGTCAACACGCGAAGATTTTTTCGACGCTCGAAAAAATCTGGTCGGGCAGTTTTTAAGGCAAGATGTGGCCTTGGTCAATTCGCCGCGAGAGCGGTTGCACGCCGTGAAAACAGTGCCGACAACGGGCTGTCCGGCCGTGCCAGCGCGCGTTCCGCCGCAAGCGCCCTCGCCAGCGCGCCATCACCGGAACGCAATGCCGCTTCGATCAGCGTCAGGTCGATGACGTCGCGTTGTGCGTGGCTGCCGCCGAAGCGATGGGCGATTGCCCGGATCGGCCGGATCAGGCGTATCGTCGCGGCATAATTGCCCTCGCCGAATGCCTTGATGGCGAGCGTCAGGGGATGGCCGACATCCCTGGTGAAAGCAGCGTTGTCGTCCTTGCCGCGCATCGCCTCGCGCTGCGCCTCGAGCAAGCCGCGGGCCGGCGCTTCGAGGCCGGCGCCGACAAACGCCATCATCGCGTGGGCGTCATTGAAGGCATAATGGCCGGCGCTCGCCTTGGGCAACCAGTTGGCGGCGAGTGCCGTCCAGCGCTCGCCGACATCGACGCCGCCGAGATGCAGCCGCCACAGGATCGCCGAGGCATCGACCATGTTGAGCGCCAGCTTCGAGCGCTCGCCATAGATCGGCCCGTCGTAGAGCGCCAGCACCTCGTCGGTCTCGCCGAGATCATAATGGAACAGCGCCAGATGCCACCAATTATGCACCTGCAGGAAGCTTTCCCGCGTCCACGCTTCGGGATTGGCGCGCATCCACAGAATGCCGTCCTTCTGCCGGCTCTGCATCTCCATGACATGGGCCACCGCATGCTGGGCCCAGCCGTCGCGCGGCTCGATATCGACCGCCGTGCGGCCAAGTCTTTCGGCGCGCGCGTAATCGCCCATTTCCTCCAGGCCAAAGGCCTGCATGCCGAGTATGGCGTGATAGCCCGGCATGTCGCTCTGCCAGGACGGCAGCGCGCGACCGATGCGGTCGCGCAGCATGCGCGCATTGCCGGTGAAGAAGTCGATCTGGTGGCCGGTCTGCAGCGCCAGCGCATCGAGCGGAAACTCGATGGCGATATCCTCCAGCACGCGGGCGGCCTCGTCCCAGCGTCCCTCCGCAAGATGGCCAAGGGCGGCGACATGCGCCTGCTCGCATGTTGTCGCGGCAAGCGGCAGCGCCGCCTCGTGACATGCCTTGGCCACCGCCGTCGCCTCACGCTCTGTGGCAAGGCCAAAGAGATAACCCTTGAACACATGCGCCATGACGAAGCCGGGATCTTCGGCGATTGCCCGGTCAACGGAACCGACCGGATCGCCGATGAAGCACTGCAATTCGCGAACAGCCCGGCTGTAGGACGAGAGCCCGGCCGCCGTCGCGCCAGACAGTGTCAGGCCGAATGCATCGCTCACCGCCATGGTCCGTCCTCAGTTGCCCGAGCGCATCGCCACTGTCGCGATCCCGGCGCCGACCAGCAGCGTGCCGCCGGTGCGGTTGAAGATGCGGATCGCCTTTGGGTTGTGCACCACGTTGCGCGCCCTTGCCGCGATCAGCGCATAACCGAAGGCATTGGCGAAGGCGAGCGCCAGGAAGGTCGTCTCGAAGATCAGCATCTGTGTCCAGAAATCCGCATACCGGTCGAGGAACTGCGGCAGGAAGGCGACAAAAAAGGTGATGCTTTTCGGATTGAGCGCGGTAACCAGCCAGGCGTGCGCCGTCATTTTCGCCGATGACACCGCATCGGTGCGCGGCTCGGCCCGGAGCGCACCGCCGGCGCGAAACAGCTTGATGCCGAGATAGATCAGATAGCCGGCGCCGATCACCTTCAGCACGGTAAACACGGTGGCGGACGCCGCCAGCAGCGCGCCGATGCCCAGCATCGACAATGTCATCGCGGTGAAGTCGCCGAGCGCCACGCCGACTGCCATCGGCAGCGCGGTGCGCCAGCCCTGGCCGAGCGCATAGGACACCACCAGCAGGATGGTTGGACCTGGAATGACCAGAAGGACTGCCGAGGCAGCGGCAAAAGCGGCCCAGTTTTCGAAGGACATTTTCTTCTCCTTGAGCTCAAAGAAGAGGATAAATCCTTGGCCTCGCGCAGATGTAAAGAGGCAAAATCGAAAAAGCCCCCTCGTTAACGCCAGGCGGCCGGCCTTCACGCTTTTTCAACCATGATTGGCGAAAATGCCTGCTATACGGCCGGAGCGTGTTTCCCGCCGACAGCGTAGGGTTTGGGTAAATGCGTGAGTTGCCGCACGGTCTGTCGCTGCCGCATAATGGCGACGCAATCGAAACCGAAATACAGCTTTCCCGTCGCACGGTGCTGTCCGGCGCCGGTGCGCTGGCGCTGCTCGGCGTCGCCGGCTGCAGCCAGACGCTGGATCTGCCGTCGCTCCAGCTCGACGACGTCACCACCGGCTCGATCCGGCCCATCCGTCCGAGTATCAGCGTCGACAAGAACATTACCAGCCCCGACGTGATGTACGCTTCGCTCACCGACGGTGGCTTCAATGTGCCGGAAGTGCCCTACCTCAAGGTCAAGCCGGAGTTCCGCCGCCAGATCGTCGTCGATCCGACCGGCGAGCAACCCGGCACCATCGTCGTTCACTCGCAGGAACGGCTGCTCTATCTGGTGCAGCCCGGCGGCGAGGCGATCCGTTACGGCGTCGGCATCGGCAAGGACGGATTCCGCTGGTCCGGCCGCGCCAACATCCAGTACGGCAAGGAATGGCCGGTCTGGACCCCGCCGCCCGAGATGATCGCCCGCAGGCCGGAACTGGTGAAATGGCAAAGCGGACAGCCGGGCGGCCTCGACAATCCGCTCGGCGCGCGTGCCCTCTACATCTATCAGAACGGCAGCGACACCGGCTATCGCATCCACGGCTCGCCCGAATGGTGGAGCATCGGCCAGGCGATGTCGTCGGGCTGCGTGCGCCTGATCAACCAGGACATCATCGACCTCTACAGCCGCGTCTCCAAGAAAAACCCGGTCGTCGTCGTCTGAACGGCGGCTTCGCCTTCAGCGATCACTCTGCCGTTGCGCGATGCCGCAAGACAGGCGAATGTGCCTGCGATTTTCACCGCCCCGGAGACGTGAACAATGGCCGGAACTTTTGTCATCGCGCAAGGCGGCGGCCCGACCGCCGTCATCAACCAGACCGTGGTGGGTGCTGCGCTCGAAATCCGCAAGCGGCATCCCGGCGCCAAGGTGCTGGGTTCCATCCACGGCGTGCGCGGCATTCGTGACGGCAATTACGTCGATCTTTCCGCCATCCCCGAGGATCGCCTGCGGCTGATCGCGGCGACACCGAGCGCCGCGCTTGGTTCGACGCGCGACAAGCCGGATGCCGCCTATTGCGACCTCATCCTCAACGGCTTGAAGAAAGCCGGTGCCGACGCCTTCATCTATATCGGCGGCAACGACACCTCGGGCACGCAGCAGATCCTCACCGACGCTGCCGGCGGCAAGATCGCCTTCGTCCATGCGCCAAAAACCATCGACAACGATCTCGAGGAGAACGACCACACGCCCGGCTTCATGTCGGCGGCCGAGTTCGTCGCGGGAGCATTCCTTTCGGTCGATCTCGATTTCCGCGCTCTGCCGGGCATCTATGTCGGCATTGTCATGGGGCGGCATGCCGGTTTCCTGACGGCCGCGTCCGCGGCCTGGCAGCTCGATCAGGACAGCGGCCCGCATCTCGTCTACGTGCCGGAGCGGCCGTTCTCCGCGGCGGGCTTCATCGACGACGTTCGTGCAACGCTCGACCGCCACAAGCGCTGCATCGTTGCCGTCTCCGAAGGCGTCAGCACCGCCGACGGCAAAGCGCTGGTCGAAAGCCTGGTGCCGCCGGAAAGGCTGGAGCGCGACCAGCATGGCAACGTCAAGCTGTCGGGCAGCGACCTGCCGGCAGCCTTGGAGCGCGCGCTCGCCGAAGGATTGCCGGGCAAGCGGGCGCGCGTCGATGCGCTCGGCTATATGCCGCGCGGCTATGTCGGCGCCATCAGCGCGGTGGACGCGCAGGAGGCCTTCGATGCCGGTGCCTTCGCGGTCACGGTGGCCGACGAGGGGGGCGGTTCGGTGGCGCTGCAATATGACGGCAAGAAAACGCTGCTGAAGAAGGTGCCGCTGAAGAACGTCGCCGGCAAGACGCGCCATATGCCGGATGATTTCATGCTGCCGGATGTCAACCGGCTGTCCGGTGCGGGGATGGCCTATCTGAAGCGGCTGGTCCCGCAAAAGTACAAGGTCGGCAAGCCGTTCGTCTGATGCCGGCCTTGATCTGATGGACAGCTGGTTCAGCAAAACAATCGTCGACGCCAAGACGACGATGCTGACCGAGCCCTTCGTGCACGAATTCGTGCGCGCCAACATCTGGCATCTGCGCGGCCGCGATGTCGACCTGCTGGTCGACACCGGCATGGGGATCTGCCCGCTGGCGCCGCAGATCGACACGCCGTCCGGCAAGCCGCTGCTCGTCGTCGCCACGCATATCCATCTCGATCATGTCGGCTCGCTGCACGAGTTTCCGTTGCGGGCAGGGCCGCGCCACAGCGCCGCACAGTTCGACAGCATGGATGAAGCGGTGACCTACGCCTACATGTTCCATGATCTGGAAGGCGCCGTCTCCAGGCTGCCGGCAAAAGGCTGGAAGGCGGCCGATTACAGGATTGCGCCGGCGCCGCTGGCCCGGACCCTGGACGAGGGCGATAGGATCGACCTCGGCGACCGCCAATTCCGCGTCCTGCATCTGCCCGGCCACTCTCCCGATTCGATCGCGCTGTTCGACGAGGCAGACGGCCTGTTCTTCGCCGGCGACGCCATCTACGACGCCATGCTGATCGACGACCTGCCGGATTCGGATCGTGCCGCCTACCGCCGCACGATGCAGCGCCTGCTCGAACTGCCGATCCGGATCGGCCATGGCGGCCATGGACCGAGCTTCGACGGCAGGCGGATGCGCGAGATCGCCACCATTTATCTCAGCCGGACCGACCGGAAAGGCGAATAGGAGGCCTCGGCTGAGGCGGCGCAAATCTGAAGCGATTTGTCTTGCGCAGCTATTTTGTTCTTGCTTTGTGCCGGCAGCTATGCTAGTAATTTGGGTATGGTGCTGATTCGCCCCAACGACCCGCCGCAAGGCGGGTTTTTGTTTTCGGGTTTCGGCGCCAGCCCGGCAAGGCGGCAGCCAGCCGGAAATTAAATCTTCGTAATATTATCTGGAAACCACGATCGGCGCCCTAGATGCGGGGCTGTCGATCCGGTCGGCCGCCGTGCCAGGCGAGACAGGCAAGGCCGACACGCCGATAGAGCGTTCCGGTGACGGAACGCTGCGGCGCCCGATCAATCTCTCGCCCGGACAACGGCCATGTCACCAATCCACACCCTTCGCAGACATCGCGTCGCCGCTTTGCTGGGCGCCGCGCTGATACTCAGCCCCTTCGCCCTGTCCTTCGCTCCCAGGCTGAATGATGTCCTGGCGGCAACAGTGACCCCACCTGTCACCGGCTTGACGGCGCCCAGCGGTTCGTTCGCTCCGGTCGTGGCGGCCGACAAACCGGCAGTGGTGACCATCACGACGGTCATGAAAGTACAACAGCCGGACACCATGAGCGACGCCTCTCCCTTTGGCGGAACCTCGCCTTTCGACGACTATTTCCGCCATTTCTTCGATGACCAGGGACAGCCCGCCCCCAAGACACCGCCGGAACAGGCGCCGCGCACCGAGGCCCTCGGCTCAGGCTTCATCGTCGGCGCCGACGGCACCATCGTCACCAACAATCACGTCGTCGACGGCGCCCAGTCGATCAAGGTGACGCTCGACGACGGCACCGAGCTTCCCGCCAAATTGATCGGTCATGACGCCAAGAACGATCTTGCCGTGCTCATGGTCAAAGCCGGCAAGCCCTTGCCGACCGTCGAATGGGGCGATTCCGACAAGCTCATGCCGGGCGACCAGGTGCTCGCCTTCGGCAATCCTTTCGGCCTTGGCACCACGGTCACGGCCGGCATCGTCTCGGCGCGCGGCCGCGACCTGCATAGCGGGCCGTTTGACGACTTCATCCAGATCGACGCACCGATCAACCGGGGCAATTCCGGCGGCCCGCTAACGGATGTGAACGGCAATGTCGTCGGCATCAACACGGCGATCTTTTCGCCGAATGGCGGCAGCGTCGGCGTCGGCTTCGCCATCCCCTCGGACCAGGCGCAAAAGGTCGTCGCCAAGCTGATGAAGGGCGGCTCCATCCAGTACGGTTATCTCGGCGTCCAGATCCAGCCGGTGACGCCTGACATGGCGAGCGCCATCGGCCTCGATCGCCCAGCCGGCGTGCTGGTCGCGCAGGTCAGCGACGGATCGCCGGCCGCCAAGGCCGGCATCGAGACCGGCGACGTCATTACCAGTTTCGCCGGCCGCGACATAAAGGATCCAAGGGATCTGTCGCGCACCGTCGCCGACGTTGCGCCCGGCACCAGGGAAACCCTCAATGTCTGGCGCCAGGGGCAAAGCCTGCAGATCTCCGTCGAGGTCGGGCGCAACGAAGACGACATGGCAACGGGATCGGTAACCGGCGATCGGCGTCAGCCGTCGACGGGGCAGGGCCTTCGCGCACCGGCGCTCGGTCTCGGCCTGATGGACGTCACTCCGGATGTGCGCCAGGCAATGAACCTGCCAGAAAACCAGCACGGCGCACTGGTCGAGCGCCTCGACCCGAACAAGGCGGCGTCGGCTTCCGGCATCCAGCCCGGCGACATCATCGTCGCCGTCGACCAGACTCCGGTGAGGAGCGCCAGACAGGCAAATCAGGCGATTGTGCAGGCTGCCAAATCCGGCAAGAAATCGGTGCTGCTGCTTGTCGAGCGCGGCGACGCCCAGGTGTTCGTCGCCGTCCCCTTCGCCAGTGGCTGAAGCGAGCACCGCGCTGCCAAGATCGATGTAGAGCATTGCCGCCAGGCCGGAGCCAAGATTTCGGTTGCCCGGGCTCGCGTCTTCGAGAAAACTGACAAAGGTCGATTGGACCTTGCGCAAACGGATATTCTCGATGGTTACCCGAGGCTTCTCTTCCGGACGAAAGCCGCCGACGGATACGGATGCACGTATCCCGCCGGGGCAATATCTCGAGCAAGGTTTCCCGGTCCTGTCGGCCGGCCCGACGCCGCATGTCCGCACCGAGGATTGGTCGTTCACGCTTAAGCACGGGCCGCGGCCGATCAAGAAGTGGAACTGGGCCGAGTTCAACGCGCTGCCCTTGACCAAGATGACGCGCGACATCCATTGCGTCACCGCATGGACCAAGTTCGACACGGCGTGGCAGGGCGTGCTCGTCGACGACATCCTTGCCGACGCCGGCATCGAGCCGCCCACCGCCTTCACGCTGGCGCTGGGTTTCGACGGCTATTCCACCAACGTGCCGACGAAGGATCTCACCGGCGGCAAGGCGATGGTGGCGCTGCTTTATGAAGGCAAGCCGATCACGTCTGACCATGGCGGCCCGGCCCGGCTGCTCGTTCCGCATCTCTATTTCTGGAAATCGGCCAAATGGCTGAACGGGCTGCAGTTCACCGAGCGTGACGAGCCGGGTTTCTGGGAATTGCGAGGTTATCATATCTATGGCGATCCGTGGCGCGAGCAGCGCTACACGAACGATCCATGAGCGACGCACCGGCGGCGCAGTCGCCCTGGCAGACGGTCACCATCACCCGCATCCAAAAGCGTACGCCGCGCGTCACCAGCTTTTTCCTGCAGCCGTCGCGGCCCTTCGCTTACCGGGCCGGACAGCATGTCGATGTCAGATTGACGGCGCCGGACGGCTATCAGGCGCGCCGCTCCTACTCCATCGCCTCGGCGCCGGAGACCGGCGAGACCATCGAGCTGGCGATTGAAAAACTCGAGGACGGCGAGGTCTCGCCGTTCTTTCACGAGATCGCGGCGGTGGGCGACGAGGTCGAATTGCGCGGGCCGCTCGGCGGCCATTTCGTCTGGTCCGACGGCGATGGCGGACCGCTCCTGCTCGTCGGCGGTGGGTCGGGCGTGGTGCCGCTGATGTCGATGCTCCGTCACCGGGCGATGCGGGGATCGCTGGTCGCCGCCGCCTTGGTGTTTTCGGCGCGGGTCTGGGACGAGGTGATCTTTCGCGACGAGCTGATCGACCTCGCCGAGCGCCGGGATGGCTTCGACCTGGTGCTGACGCTGACGCGCGAGCCGGCCCGCCGATCGTCGGATTATGCGCGGCGGGTCGACGCCGCGATGATGGTGCAAGCCATGACCAGGCTGCCGGCGCCGCCGAAGCTCGCCTTCGTCTGCGGCTCGAACGCGTTCGTGACGGCCGCCGCCGAGGCGCTGATCGATGCCGGCGTTCCCGCGGCTCTCATCCGCACCGAACGCTACGGGGTCTGACCTGGTTCTTGCGCGGTTGCTGCCTTCGCCGGCCGGCATAAGCGGGCCGAAAACCGGCAGAACGGTGAGGCCGCGTTTGGCCGAAATGGTTAACGATTCGACAAAGAACCTCGGCCGCGACTTTTATCGGTTTAAAAAATCGAACCGAACGGTTCGTTTCTGTTGACAATGCGTGCAGGACGCTGTGAACGCTGCCTCCCCAAGTCACCTTGCAGCCAGACCGATACTATGGGCTATCTACTTGATATTTAGCAATAAAATTGTGGCGGAGGGAATCTCTGGCACAATTTCAAGGTGTAGATTCTTGGTCCACACCAAAAAACTTCGTGATTGGAAACTGGCCATTGGCTTTCCCACATCGGGGCTGTCCGAACGACGCGAATTCCTCCCAAGGCACGCCGCTGGACGGACGGAAAACTGACATACTGGAGTACTAAAATGAAAAAGATCGCTCTTGCCGCCGTCGCCGTTTTGGCCATCACCGGCAGCGCCTTCGCTGGCAGCGACAACTTTGGTTCCAAGGGTGCGAACCAGCCTGCCGCTTCGGTCGACAGCTCGTATACGGCTTCCATTCAGAAGCCGGCTCATGCTGACCAGCAGCCTGTCCAGGGCGCCGACCGTAACCTCTTCGGCAACAACTAACAGCCGATCCCAGCATCAGGGCGGCGGGCATATCCGCCGTCCGGGATCTGAAAAATTCAGGAGTATTAAGATGAAAAAGATCGTTCTTGCTGCCGCCGCCGTTTTGGCCATCACCGGCAGCGCCTTCGCCGGCAGCGACAACTTTGGTTCCAACGGAGCCAACCCGCCTGCTGTCTCGGTCGACAGCTCCTACACGGCTTCCGTCAAGACGTCGGACCAGGCTGAAAAGCAGCCGGTTGTCCAGGGCGCCGACCGTAACCTCTTCGGCAACAACTAACAGCCGATCCCACCATCAAGGCGGCGGCATGCCCGCCGCTTGATTTCGAAAATCCAGGAGTACCCAAAATGAAAAAGATTGTTCTTACTGCCGCCGCTCTCTTGATTGCCGCCGGCAGTGCCTATGCCCGCAACGACAATGTTGGCGGGACCGACATCAACAAGCAGACGACCGTCAACGTCGACAAGACGCAGACGTATTCGGTGCGGGACAGCAACTCGCCGATCTACAAGCTGCTGAATTCGTCTGGCGATGTGCCCAAGTCCGCGCCCCAGGGCGCCGATCGCAACCTCTTCGGCAACAACTAGAGCAATTCCAGGAAAAGTGTGAAACGGTTTTCCCGGGAAAAGCGCGTAGCGCTTTCCCTTGGGAATTGCGTCAAAACAAAGAGATAGAGCGGTTCGGCGTTCCGTGAAACGATAACCGCTCTAACGGCCGAACTGGAATTCCAGACAAGAGCCGCCGGCCAATCCCGCCCCGGATGTGTATTTGAATGCGGGAAAACCCCAGCATAAAACCGCCATTTGTTATTCTTCATGGAGCGCGAAAGAGCGCCCGTCCGCGTCGAAAATATGTAGGTCTCCGGCGTCCGCCGTCAGCCGCAGCGTCGCTCCGCGCTTGACCTCGACATTGCCCGGCAGCTTGGTCACCAGCGGCAGGTCGGCGCGGCCGATGTCGACATAGACGAGCTGGACCTCGCCGAGCTGCTCGACGTAATCGACCGTCCCTTCGAACAAATAGTCGGCGCCGGTGGCAATCATCAGATCCTCCGGCCGCACCCCGAAGCTCACCGCTGCGCCTTTCGCCGACGCAGGCGTTGCGATCGGCACCGTTGCCTTGCGGCCGCCGACATGGCTGACGACCGTCGGGTTGCCGGTCTTGTCGATCGTCGCCGGCAGGATGTTCATCGCCGGCGAGCCGATGAACTGGGCGACGAACAGATTGCCGGGCCGCTTGTAGAGCTCCATCGGCGTGCCGACCTGTTCGATATGGCCTTCCTTCAGCACCACGATGCGGTCGGCCAGCGTCATCGCCTCGACCTGGTCGTGGGTGACATAGATCATGGTTGTGGCCGGCATCGATTCCTTGAGCTTGGCGATCTCGATGCGGGTGGCGACACGCAGCGCCGCGTCGAGGTTGGACAGCGGTTCGTCGAACAGAAAAACCTTGGGATTGCGCACGATGGCGCGACCGATGGCGACGCGCTGGCGCTGGCCGCCCGACATCGCCTTGGGCAGACGGTCGAGATATTTGGTCAGCTGCAGGATCTCGGCCGCCTGGCGCACCCGCTTGTCGATCTCGGCCTTGCTTTCCTTGCCGATCTTCATCGAGAAGGCCATGTTGTCGTAGACGGTCATGTGCGGATAGAGCGCATAGGACTGGAACACCATGGCGATGCCGCGCTTTGACGGCGGCACGTCGTTGACGATCTCGCCGTCGATCTTGAGCTCGCCCGAGGTGATCTCCTCCAGCCCGGCGATGCAGCGCAGCAAGGTCGACTTGCCGCAACCAGAGGGACCGACGAAGACGATGAATTCGCCCGACTTTATGTCGAGGTCGACGCCGTGCAGAATGTTGAGATTGCCATATGATTTCCTCACTTGCCTTAGCGTGACATCGGCCATGGTACCCTCCAGTTCTTCCTTGAATTCAGTCGATACGCCCGAACCAGGCGCCGTAGCCGCCGAGGCGGATAGTGCCGGCGCCAGTCTGTCCCGAAAACCCGTGTCCCGGCAAGGGCTGCGATGAGCGGCCGCCAAGATCGACCTCGGCCGGCTTTGCTCCGAGATTGAAGGCGCAGACGATCTGCTCGTTGCCTTCGCGGCGCGTGAAGGCGACGGTGTCGCCCTCGCTTTCGATGAACTCGATATCACCCTTGGCCAGTGCCGGATGGGCGCGGCGGAAAGCCAGGAAGCGCCGGTAGTGCTCGAGCAGCGAGCCGTCGTCGCCTTGCTGCACATTGACGGCTTGCGCAAGGTGCTTGCTGGGCACCGGCAGCCAGGGCTTTGCCGTCGAGAAGCCGCCATTGCGGGCAGCGCCGTCCCAAACCATCGGCGTACGGCAGCCGTCGCGTCCCTTGAATTCAGGCCAGAAGCGGATGCCGTATGGGTCCTGCAGATCCTCGAAGCCGAGTTCGGCCTCGCTGAGCCCGAGCTCCTCGCCCTGATAGATACAGACCGAGCCGCGCAACGACATCAGCAGCGCCGAGATGACCTTGAGGTAGGCGGTCGGGTCGGGCTCGCCGGCTGCCCAGCGCGAGGCGGGACGCATCACGTCATGGTTGGAGAAGGCCCAGCACGACCAGCCGTCGCTGGCCACCTTGCCGAAGGTTTCCAGCACCGAGCGCACCTTTGCCGCGCTGATCTTCTCCGGCGCCAGGAAGTCGAAGGAGTAACACATATGCACGCGCTTGCCGCCGGCCGTATAGGCCGCCACCACTTCCAGCCCACGCTGCGAATCGCCGACCTCGCCAACCGCGGCCGTCGCCGGGTATTCGTCGAGCAAGGCGCGGAAGCGTTCGAGGAAGCCGAGGTTTTCAGGCCGGCTCTTGTCGTAGAGATGGTCCTGGTAGTTGTAGGGGTTGACGGCCGGCGCCGTCTGGTCGTTGCGCTGCTCGGGCGGCAGCGGCGGATTGTCTTCCAGGCCTTGGCTGTGGAAATAGAAATTGATGGTATCGAGTCGGAAGCCGTCGACGCCGCGCTCCAGCCAGAAGCGGGTGACGTCGAGCAGCGCGTCCTGGACCGCGCGGCTGTGGAAATTGAGGTCGGGCTGCTCGGCCAGGAAATTATGCAGGTAATATTGCTGGCGGCTGGTGTCCCACTGCCAGGCCGAGCCGCCGAAGATCGACAGCCAGTTATTGGGTGGCGTGCCGTCCGGCTTGGCATCCGCCCAGACATACCAGTCGGCTTTTGGATTGCTGCGGCTCGAGCGGCTCTCCTTGAACCAGGGATGGATGTCGGCGGTGTGCGAGAGCACCTCGTCGATCATCACCTTGAGGCCAAGCCGGTGCGCCTCTGCGGTCAGCGCGTCGAAGTCGGCCAGCGTGCCGAACATCGGATCGACATCGCAATAATCCGACACGTCGTAGCCAAAATCCTTCATCGGCGATTTGAAGAATGGCGAGATCCAGATGGCGTCGACACCGAGCGAGGCGATGTAGGCCAGCCGGCCGATCATGCCCCTGAGGTCGCCGATGCCGTCGCCGTTCGAATCCTGATAGCTGCGCGGGTAGATCTGGTAGATCACGGCACCTCGCCACCAGTCGCGATCGATAGCGAGATCTGGCTTCGGGGTGGCCTTCAAAGCGGATTGCATGATCTCAACCTCCTTTCACCGAGCCGGCAAGCAGCCCACGGACGAAATAGCGCTGCAGCGAGAAGAACACGATCAGCGGCACGATGATGGTGACGAAGGCCGATGTCGTCAGGATCTCCCAGTCGCCGCCGCGCGAGCCGAGCAACGCATTGAGCTTGGCGGTAAGCACGATCTGGTCGCCCTCGGTACCAAGGAAAACCATCGCCACCAGCAGATCGTTCCACACCCAGAGAAACTGGAAGATGGCGAACGAGGCCAGCACCGGGAACGACAGTGGCAGCACGATCTTGACGAAGATCTCGAAATCGCTGGCGCCGTCGATGCGCGCCGACTCCATGATCTCGCGTGGCAGGCCGGCGATATAGCTCCTCAGAAGATAGATGGCGAAAGGCAGGCCGAAGCCGGTATGGGCCAGCCAGATGCCGAGATAGGTCTTCGACGGCACGCCGAAGAAGCTGCCGACGCCGTTATAGAGCTTCAACAGCGGAATCAGCGACATCTGCAGCGGCACGACCAGGAGGCCGATGATGACGGCGATGAGCAGGGCCCGGCCAGGAAAGCGCATCCAGGCCAGCGCGTAGGCGGCGAACGCGGCGATCAGGATCGGGATGACGGTCGCCGGAATGGTGACGGTCAGCGAGTTCATGAAGGAGCGGCCGATGCCTTCCGAAAACAGCACCGTGTCGTAATTGTCGGTGGTGAATTTCGGCGGCGCCGACGAGGCGTAATAGACGCGCTGGCCGCGTTCGCTCTCGAAAGCCTTCGGCGAGGTCATGACGAAACTGCCGTCGGCATTGAGTTGCAGGGTGACGCCGTCGCCGAGATCGGCTGTCGAGCCGGCGGGATATTGCGTCGGCGCGGCCGACTTGACGCCAAAGGCGCTGATGTTGCGGGCCGGGCCGTCGCCGAAGATATTGCCTTGCAGGACGAACTTGCCCTCCTTCTCGACCTGCGCCGAGGCTGGCGGCAGCCGGCCGGCTTCCGTCTGGCTGGAACTGGTGAACGAGTTCCACCAGCCCGAAGCGATGATCTGATCCTTGTCGCGCAGCGACGAGACCAGAATGCCGAGCGTCGGGATCGTCCAGATCGCAACGAAGATGAAGACGGCGATGTGGACGCCGAAACGGCTGACAAAGGACTTTCCGGTCGACGCGGCCATCTCAATGCCCTTCCGTCTCTTTGTTCGCCTGGCGGATGTTCCAGACCATGATCGGAATGACCGCGATCATGATGATGATGGCGATGGTGGCGCCGCGGCCGAAATCGCCGCCGCCGCGGAACATCCAGTCGAACATCAGATTGGCCAGCACCTGGCTGTTCCACTGGCCGTTGGTCATGGTCAGCACGATGTCGAAAACCTTAAGCACCAGGATGGTGATGGTGGTCCAGACCACGGCGATGGTGCCCCAGATCTGCGGCACCATGATCTTCCAGAAGATCTGGAAAGGGTTGGCGCCGTCGATGACGGCGGCTTCCAGCGTCTCTTCCGGAATGCCGCGCAAGGCCGACGACAGGATGACCATGGCAAAGCCGGTCTGGATCCAGATCAGGATGACCATCAGGAAGAAGTTGTTCCAGAACGGCAGCGAGATCCAGACCTGCGGCTGGCCGCCGAAATACTGGATGATGGCGTTGAGCAGGCCGATCTGCGTCTGCCCGTCGCCGCGATATTCGTAGATGAATTTCCAGATGACGCTGGCGCCGACGAACGAGATCGCCAGCGGCAGGAAGATCAGGCTCTTGGCGATGGTGCCCCACCAGATCTTGTCGGTGAGCACGGCGATGATCAGCCCGAGGAAGGTGCAGGCGGCCGGCACCACCGCCAGCCAGATGATGTTGTTGAGGATCGAGTTGCGGAACTCGCGGTCGCCGAACGCCCATTGATAGTTGGCCAAGCCGACGAAATGGGCGCCGCCGCGATCAAGGAACGACAGCCTCAGTGTCTCCACCACCGGGTAGATCAGGTAGATGGTGAGGATGATCATCGCCGGGCCGACGAACAGCCAGGGCCGGATCACCCCCTGCCGGCGCAGATTGTTAATCGCCGCCTTGCCGGAAACGCCGCGCGCCGGAAAGATCGTGTCGAGTGCCTTGTTGGCGCCCCAGAAATAGGCGACGCAGCCGCCCACGCCGATGATGATGACGAATATCGCCGAAAAAATCTGAGCCGCCATGGGTCCCTCCCCCTGCGCACGGATCCGCCAGTCGAGAATGGCTTTGGCGACGGGATCATGCGCCGATTCAGTTGTCTGGAGCGCGACCAGCCGGAAAGCAGGTCACTGGGCGCGCGTCATGCCGGAATGCGTTGTGCTCACGACAATCGACGCGACGCCAAGCACCGGATAAGGTCCGGGCCGTTTGAGGCCCGGACCACATCACATTGGGAACTCAAGCCGGCCGCTTACTTGATCGCGTCCCAGCTTTTCTGGATGTCAGTGGCGACGTCCTGGGCGGACTTGCCGCCGACCAGGTCGATCATGCCGGTCCAGAACGCACCGGCGCCGATCTTGCCCGGCATCAGGTCGGACCCGTCGAAGCGGAAGGTCGAGGCGTTGGCCAGGATCTCGCCCTGCTTCTTCAGCGCGTCGCTAGCATAGGCGTCCTTGTTGACCGACTTGAACGGCGTCACGAAGCCGCCCTGTGCCATCCAGATCTCATGAGCGAGCGGCAGCTTCAGGAATTCGATGAACGCGCGGGCACTCTTGCTATCTTTGGTGATCATGGCCAGCGTGCCGGCGCCGAGCACCGGAGTGCCGAGCTCGGGCTTGGAGGCGTAGGGCGGGTAATAGAAGAAGTCGGCATCCTCGCCGATCTTGGTGCCTTGCGGGAAGAAGGTCGGGATGAACGATGCCTGGTGGTGCAGATAGCATTTCGGCGGCACCGAGAAGAGGCCCTTCGGGCTGTCACGGAAATCGGTCGCCGCAACCGCCTTGGCGCCGCCCTCGACCATCTTGTCGTCGGTCGCGATCTTGCCGAAAATGTCGATCGCGTTGACCACTGCCGGATCGTTGAACGGAATTTCGTTCTTAACCCATTTGTCGTAGATCTCGGGCGTCTGGGTGCGCAGCATGATGTCTTCGACCCAGTCGGTCGCCGGCCAGCCGGTGGCGCCGCCCGAACCAAGCCCGATGCACCATGGCGTGCCGCCGTCGGCGATGATCTTCTTTTCGAGCTCGGCAAGCTCTTCCTGCGTCTTCGGCACCTTGTAGCCCGCTTCCTCGAAATTGTCCGGCGAGTACCAGACCAGCGACTTCACGTCGGCCTTATACGGAAAGGCGAAGAAGCCGGGTTTGCCGTCCTTGTCCTTGAACGTGCCGAGGTCGACCCAGGATTGGCCGGCGCCGTAATTGTCCTTGACCCAGTTGGCCGTGTCGTCGCCGAGCGGCGTCAAAAGCCCCTTCGATGCCAGATCCTGGATCAGGCCCGGCTGCGGCAGCACGGCAATGTTGGGCGGGCTGCCGGCCTGCGTGTCGATGACGATCTGCTGCTCGTAATTCTCCGACGAGGAGTACTTGATCTCGGCGCCGGTGGCTTCGGAGAAGTAATCGAGGACGGTGCGGATAAGCCCTTCGTCCTCGCCGCGCCACGGCCCGAAGATCGTCAGCGTCTCGCCCTTGAGGTCGACCTTCTTGAGCTCCTCGTAGTTGGCCCAGTTGAAACGGGGATCTTCGCCCGGCTTGAACTTCAGTTCGGCTTGCGCCGGCATGGCGAGCGCAAGCGTGGCAAACGCAGCGCCCAGCAGAAGCATTTTCTTCATCGGTATTCCCTCCCAGTGGTGACAAACACCGAACGAAACCTCCATTCCGTCCGCCGGCGCTGCAGGACTGTGACTCAGTCGGAAAGGAACTGCAACCTTTCGTAGAGTCTTCCAAAGCGCTTTGGTGATTTTGATCTCGCCACTGAATTGATCCGGAGTCAAGAGAAAGCCAAATTAATCGATTTAATTTCTGCGGTCGAGTGCCAGCGAAAGTGCGCTGCAGCACAGTTTTCTGGCGGTGCAGCAGCAAATTCGGCTTCAAACCGGTCCGAACCGTGCGTAAGGTCATTGCGCTCGGCGGCGCAGTTCGTAGCGGCCGGCTCGATTCAGATTAAAAGCGCTTTGAGGTTTGGAGGCCTCCGGTGAACCTCAAGCAGCTCTCCCATGTGCTGGCGCTTTCGCAGACTACGGTGAGCCGCGCATTGAACGGCTACCCGGAGGTCAACGAGGAAACGCGCCGGCGGGTGGTCGATGCCGCCAAGCGTCACGGCTATCGCCCCAATCCGAGCGCCCGCCGGCTGGCGACCGGCAAGACCGGCATGATCGGCTATGTGCTGCCGACGGGGACGACCGTCGACATCGACCCGCATTTCGTCGAGTTCCTGTCCGGCCTCGGCGACTATGCGCGTTCGCACGAGCTCGACCTGGTGCTGTCACCGGCCGATGCCGACGACCAGGAGACGACGTACCGCCGCATTGTCGCCAACCGGCAGGTCGACGCGGTCTATATCTCCTCGCCGAGGCCGGCCGACCGGCGGGTGGCGCTGGTCAATACGCTCGGCATTCCTTTCATCGTCCATGGCCGCAGCGAAGGCTTCGATTTCGAGTATCCGTTCACCGACATCGACAATGAGGGCGCCTTCCACGAGGCGGCGCGGCTACTCGTTCAGCTCGGTCATAGGCGTCTGGCGCTGATCAATGGCGACGATCGCGAGACCTTCGCCATCCATCGCGAGCGCGGCGTGCGCCGCGCGCTTGCGGCGAGCGGCCTGGTGCTTCGTGATCAGCATGTCTGTTCGCTCACCATGACCGAGGAGAACGGCTACCGCGCCGCCCGGCGCTTGCTGGAACAAAGCGACGCGCCGACGGCGATCGCCTGCTCCAGCCTGATCATGGCGCTCGGCGTGGTGCGCGCGGTGCGCGATCTCGGCCTGACCATTCCGGGCGACCTGTCGCTGATCGCCCATGACGACGTCTTTCCCTGGCTGAAGCCAGAAAATTTTTCGGTGCCGCTGTCGACGACACGTTCGTCGATCCGCCTGGCCGGCGCACGCATCGCCGAACGGCTGGCGGCGCGGATTTCCGGCCTGGAGGAGGGCGCTCGCGGCGAAGTCTGGCCGGTCGACCTGGTGGTCAGGGGATCGGTCGCCGGCGCGCCGGCCTAGAGGCAATCACTCTGAACGGCCGAGGTCGACTCTTGGCGGCTGTTAGCCAGCACCAGCGGGTGCGTCCTGGTCTCAGGCCGCGGATTTGAGGTGATCGATGAAGGCGCGCAGCTTCGGCAGGACTTGGCGCTTGCCGGGATGATAAAGGAAGACACCCGGCGTCGTCGTGGCGACGCTGTCCAGCACCGACTGGAGTTTTCCTTCGGCTATCAGACCTTCGGCGAGTGGTCGCGGTGGCTGCGCCAGCCCAACGCCCCGCATCGCAGCCCCGACCAATGTCGAATAGTCGTGCGCAATCAGCGGGCCTGAGACGACCGCTTCGATTGCGCCGTTGCCGTCGATGAACGACCAGGGCGCGATAGCGCCATTCGAGCGGCGCAAGCGTAGGCAGGCGTGGTGGCGCAAGTCGTCGACACGCTCGGGACGGCCGTGGCGCTCGAGATAGTCAGGGCTGCCGACGACCACGAACGAGAACGGCGCTGTCAGCCGCACTGCGACCATGTCGGCGGCGATGAGCTGGCCGAGGCGGATGCCGGCATCGAACCCGCCGGTCGCGAGATCGATCATCTGGTCGCTCACGGCGATCTCCAGTTCGATCTCAGGATAGGCTTGGCAGAACGACGCGAGCACCGGCTCCAACATCAGCGGCACGATAGCGCGAGGCACAGACAGACGTAGCAGCCCGGTCGGCCGCTGGCCGATATCGCGAGCAGCCTCGCCGGCCGCAACGAGCTCCTCGAATGCCGGGCCGGCACGGTCGAGGAACCGCTGGCCAGGTTCGGTTAAACCAACGCTCCGCGTCGTGCGGACGAACAGCGCCGTGCCCAGGCGGGCTTCCAGCGCGCGCACCGCTTGGCTCACGGCGGATGGTGTCACGCCGAGATCGGCGGCGGCGCGGCGGAAGTTACGGCGCCTGGCGACGGCCAGGAACGCCTCGACGCCCTCCAGCGCACCATGTCGGACTGTGTAGTTCTGCTTCATAGGTTGTTGTGATTACACCGGATAGTCGAATTGCGGTAGCGGGCTTAAAGCCGCGTGAATCAACTGTGAGGAAGCCAAATGTCCACGGAAATGGTGTTCCAAACCCACCTTGTTCTCGGCTACGTCGCGTGGCTGCTTTGCTTCGGCGCGTACGGTTTGCCGTGGCTCAGGTCGATGGACCGGGTCGCGGCGCAACGCGCCATCGCCACGCTTCACAGCTTCCGCTTCTTCGGGCTCGTCTTCATGGTTCCAGGCGTCGTAAGCCCCAATCTGCCCACCGACTTCGCCGTATTCGCCGCCTACGGCGATTTCGCGACTGGCGTGCTGGCCATGCTGGCGCTGCTCACGGTGAGGATACGCCCGCTCTTCTGGCCGTTGGTCGTCGCCTTCAATGTCGTAGGGACGGTCGACCTCATCGTCGACTATTACCACGCCATTCAGATCGGCCTTCCTGCACGCGCAGGCGAACTGGGCGCCACCTACGCGATCCCGATCATCTACGTACCGCTGCTGATGATAACGCACATCGCCGCATTCTATTTTCTCCTACGTCCTCAGCAAAACGCGACTTGAGCGGGCTATTCCTTCGCCGCTTCGGCCGCCTTGGTGTCCAGCAGGCCAAAGCCGAAATCATTGTCGCGCCCCTTGGGGCCGAGATCCTTTGCCGTGGCGGCAAGTGCTTTCTCGACCCAGTCGGCGGAGCGGTCGGGCGCGGCATGCAACAGATTGGCGATCGCGCCGGTCACGATCGCTGCGGCGAAGGACGTCCCGGTCACCACGTCCGAGCCGGCGCCGCTCGGCGCCACCATCTCGACGCCGGGAGCGGAGATGAAGACGTAGGCGCCGCGATTGGCCTGCGGCATCAGCCCGTCCTTGGCATCGGTGGCCGTCACCGCGATCACGCCGACGAAGGCGGCCGGATAACCATAGGGCGCCTTCGGTCCGTTATTGCCGGCGGCCGCAACCAGCACGATGCCAAGCGCGCGCGCATTGCGGCAGGCGATGCCGAGCAGGTCGTTCTTCGGACCGACGAAGCTCATATTGATGATGCGGACATCCTGCTCCGCCGCCCAGTCGAGCGCCGAAAGGATGACGTCCATGGTCGACTTGCCGCCCTCGAAGGCGCGGGCATGATAGATCCTGGCGCCCGGCGCCATGCCTTTGAACGCGCCGGTGCCGGCGATCAGTCCATCGACCGAAGTGCCGTGGTCGCGCGCCTTGATCGGCACGTCGGGCATGGCATCGAACTGCCCGGCGATGACGCCGGAGAGCGCCGGATTGCCGTCATCGATGCCGGTGTCGATGACGCCGACGCGCACATTCTCGCCGCTGGCTTTGTCGGCATCGAGCGCGATGCGCTCGAACGCATAATTGACGATGCTGGCCGCCTGCTGCAGCGAGTAGACATGGTTGGCCTCACGCCGCAAAGTACGGCCGTCGGCGGCAAGTTGCGCCAGCACGACGCCGACCGGGCGGCCATCGGGAATGCCGAAGCGCACCAGCGTGTTGCCGAGCAGCCGCGACTGCCGCTGCGAGCGTATCTCGAGGCCGAACGAGGCCGCGATCTGCTGGACCGCGCCGGCGTCGCCATTGACGGTGACCAGCACCTCGTCGGGCACGAAATCGCCGGTCACGGCGCGCGGCGGCTCGGTTGCCACAGGATCGGTCGGCGCAACCACCGCACCGCCCGGCGCGGCAGCCTGTATTGCCGGCGCGACGGCGGGTGGGGCCGCAGTATTGCCAGGAGGTATCGGCGCCTCGGTGACTACGGCAGGATTGGGGAACAGGTCGACAATCAAGCCCGGAAGAAACACCGCGCCCGTTGTTCCATGAGCCGGCGCTTTGCCGCCATCCTTCACGCCGCCGCCATCCTTGGCGCAGTCGGCGTTGGAAGCACTTCCCCGGTTCAGGCAGTCGATCTCAGCCTGGGTGAGGTTCGGGTCATTGGTCTGCGCCATTGCGGACGCGGCGAAGATTGTCATCGCCGCCGTCAATCGAATGACCGCCTTAGCCGCCATCAGCCGGTTTCCTTCCCTCCAGCGCAGCTTCGGTGAAAGGCTGGGCGGCAATAAGGCCAAGCAGCTTCTGATAGTCGGCGGCGGTCTTGGCCGGAACGCCGAGGCGGAAGACGCCGTCGGCGGTCGGCCCGCCGGCGATCTTCAACTGGTTCTGGTCGAGAAAAGCGATGATGTCGGACAGCTTCGCATCCGGTTTGAACTTCACAAGGGCAAACGGCATTTTGGCCAGATCGTCCTCCGATCCGGCAATCTCGAAATCGCCACCTCTGTTGCCAGTCTGCACAAAAGACTGCACGACGACCAGAGCCAGCAGCACCGCGGCCGCGGCCCAGGCGACGCCGGCGGGCACCGCCATGAAGCGGCTCCAGGCTTGCGCCAGCCAGGACGATGCCGCCGGCGCGCGGGACGGGCCGGCCTCGGCGTCGAGCGCCTTGGCAAAGCGGCTGAGCGCATCGGCCGGCGGGCGGATTGCCTCGTTTGCGGCAGCGGTGCCGGAGAATTCAGCCTCGGCCTCGCCTAGTGCGGCCATCGCCGCCGGATCGCTCGCCAGCCATTCCTCGATGGCTTCGAGCTCGGTACCCTCCAGCGAGCCGTTCAGATAAAACGGCAGCAGCATTTCCATTTCGTCGCGGCGTGACATCTTTTCAGCGGCGCTCATGGCCACCCCCTGTCGTAACCGGCGGCCTTGAGGGCTTCGCCGAGTTTCTTGCGGGCGTAGAACATCCTGGTCTTGACCGTTGCGACCGGGATGCCGAGTACCTCGCCGATCTCGCTCACCGATTGCCCGTGATAATAGGCAAGGTCGATCACCGTGCGGTGCTCTTCCGGCATGGCATCGATAAAGCGTCGCAAGGCGGCGGCCTTGTCTTCCTTCATCGTCACGACTTCCGGCGTGTCGGCGCCGTCGGCGACCTGGGCCGCGTCATCGTCGTCGATCCAGTCTTCCTTCTTCTTGCGCAGCAGGGACAGCGCCTTGAAGCGGGCAATGCCGAGCAGCCATGTCGAGACCTCCGAGCGCCCCTCGAAGGCCGGTGCCTGCCGCCAGAGTTCGAGGAACACCTCGTTCGCGATATCGTCGGCCATCAGTTCCGATCCCGTCTGGCGTGCCACGAAGCGGTAGACCCGCGCGTGGTGGCGCATGAACAGGAGCCGCACGGCGGCACGGTCGCCTTTCGCGACCCGCTCGACAAGCGCGCGATCGGTCTCCGCGGCCGTCATCGCCGGTCGAGCCGCCTGGCTCCTGCCTGCTCTGTCGCTGATCGGCCCAAAAAGGTTCACCGCATCCGCCCGTATATTTGCGGAGGCTAACTGAAGAGCGGGAGCGTTGCCAGAGGGAGAAGAGGGCGCGCGCTCAACTCAGGAACGGCTCCGCCTTCATCGTCGCCGGCACCGGCACGCCGAGGCGCGCAAGCACCGTCGGCGCGAGCTGCAGCTGATCGAGCAGCGTATTGGCTTCCGGACCCTCGCCGGATCCGAAGTAGTAAAGTGCGAAATCCTGCATCTCATCGTCGTGGCCGCCATGATGGCCGCGATCGGTCTGGCCATGATCGGCGGTGACGATCACCTCGTAGCCGGCTTCCCGCCAGCGCGGCAGAAAGCCGGCGAGCATGGCGTCCATTGCATAGACGGCATGATCCATCTCGTGGCAGTCATGGCCGAAGCGGTGGCCCATCGAGTCCAGAGTACAGCTGTGCAGGATGCCGTAGTCGATGCCGTAGCGCCTGGTCAGCATGGTCAACGTCGCGAACAGGTCGACGTCGCTCGGCGTCATCTGGTTCCTGGCATTGTAGCCGGTCATGGTGTGGAACCGGCCATGGCTGATCGGCCTGCCCGGCTGGTCGAACTCCATGTCCTCGACCAGGTCGAACGGATAGGCCCGGAAGAATTCGGACCAGTAGGAGTGGGTGACCGCACCGGTCTTGCCGCCGGCCCTGCTGACTTCGGAAAAGATGTCCGGCTGTTCGACGCGAAACCGGTTCTCGTTCGACAGGATACCGTGCACCTGGGGCGGCACGCCGGTGTGGATCGAGGCATAGCAGGATGCCGAGGTCGACGGCAGCACGGAGCGCATTTTCCATACGCGGGCTTCGCCTGATTGCACCCAGCCTTCGAGATTGCCCATCAGCCGTCGCCAGTTCCGGTAAGGCACGCCGTCGAGGATGATGAGCAATAGTTTTGTGTTGAGCGCCAAGGGCGCCTCCATGCGGCTTAATCGGAAAAGTCAGGGCGGGCCTGCCGTTCAATCCACGCCCGGACAGGATCGTCGGGCGCAAAGGGCGGCCCGCTAGTTCCCCGCGCTGGCCATGCGCCGTCCCTTGATCGCTTTCTCTAGCCAGCCGATCTCCATTTCTGGCACCGACGATAGCAAAAGATCGGTGTAGGCATCGAAGGGTGGCGTCAGCACGGTGCTCTTGGCGCCGTAGCGCACCACTTCGCCGCGATACATCACGGCGATTGAATCGGCGATCGACTTGACCGTGGCCAGGTCGTGGGTGATGAACAGATAGGCGACGTTTTCCTCTTTCTGCAGCCCGAGGAGCAGCTCCAGTATGCCGTGGGCGACCAGCGGATCGAGCGCCGAGGTCACCTCGTCGCAGATGATCAGCTTCGGCTTTGCGGCGAGCGAGCGGGCGATGCAGACGCGCTGCTTCTGGCCGCCCGAAAGCTCGGCCGGATAGCGGTCGACATAGCCTTTGCCCATTTCGATCTTGTCGAGCAGTTCCGCGACACGGGCGTCACGTTGCCTTCCGCGCAGACCGAAATAGAATTCCAGCGGCCGGCCGATGATGGTGCCGACCGTCTGGCGCGGGTTCATCGCCACGTCGGCCATCTGGTAGATCATCTGCAGTTGGCGAAGATCCTCTTTCGGCCGGTCGGCAAGCCGGTTGGCGAGCGGCCGTCCGTCGAAGGTGACGGCGCCTTGTTCGGGCGGCAAGAGGCCGGTGATGGCGCGCGCCAGTGTCGATTTGCCGGAGCCGGACTCGCCGACCACCGCCAGCGTCTGGCCGGGGAAAATATCGACCGAGACGTTCTTCAGCACCTTGATGTGACTGCGGCCATAGGCGGCGGTGATGTTCTTGACCGACAGGAACGGGCTCGTGCCAGGCTGCTGCTCCTGGTGTTCGATCTCATGCACCGAAACCAGCGCGTTGGTGTATTCCTGGCGCGGCTCCTTGATGATCTGGCGGGTGCCGCCCCATTCGACCAGCCGGCCGTGGCGCAGCACCATGATCTCGTCCGAGACCTGGGCGACGACGGCAAGGTCGTGAGTGATGTAGAGCGCCGCGACATGCGTGTCGCGGATGGCATCCTTGATCGCCGCCAGGACGTCGATCTGCGTCGTCACGTCGAGCGCCGTGGTCGGCTCGTCGAAGACGATCAGGTCGGGTTCCGAGCACAGCGCCATTGCCGTCATGACGCGCTGCAGCTGACCGCCCGACACCTGGTGGGGGAAGCGCTCGCCGATGCTTTCGGGATTCGGCAGGCTGAGCTTCTTGAACAGCGCCACGGCGCGCTTTTCGGCTTCGGCCCGCGTCGCCGTGCCGTGCAGGAGTGCTGCCTCGACCACCTGGTCCATCAGCCTGTGCGCCGGATTGAAGGCGGCTGCCGCCGATTGCGCGACATAGCAGACCTCGCGGCCGCGCAATTTGCGAAACCCTTCGTTGCCGCCCTTCAAGATGTCGCGGCCATTGAGGATGACCTCGCCGCCGGTGATGCGCACGCCGCCGCGGCCGTAGCCCATCGACGACAGGCCGATGGTCGATTTGCCGGCGCCGGACTCGCCGATCAATCCGAGCACCTTGCCCTTTTCGAGCGTCAGCGAGACATCGTGCACCAGCACGATGTTCTTCGGCGCCTCACCCGGCGGATATACCGTGGCCTCGATGCGCAGATTGCGGATGTCGAGCAGCACGCCGGACTTCGGTTGCCCGGGCTTCGGTTGCCCGGGCTTCGGTTGCTTGTCAGCCATTACCCGCGTCCTCCCTTCAGGCTTGTCGTGCGGTTGAGCACCCAGTCGGCGACGAGATTGACGGAAATCGCCAGCGCTGCGATCGCCGCCGCCGGAATGAGGGCGGCGCCTATGCCGAAGACGATGCCATCCTTGTTTTCCTTGACCATGCCGCCCCAATCGGCGTCCGGCGGCTGCACGCCAAGCCCGAGGAAGGACAGCGTCGACAGGAACAGTACGGCATAGATGAAGCGCAGGCCGAGTTCCGAAACCAGCGGCGACAGCGCATTGGGCAGGATTTCCCGGAAGATGATCCAGCCGCTGCCTTCGCCGCGCAGCTTGGCCGCCTCGACATAATCCATGACGTTGATGTCGACGGCGACCGCCCTCGACAGGCGGTAGACGCGGGTCGAGTCCAGAATGCCCATGACCAGGATCAGTGTCACGAGATTGGATGGCAGCACCGACAGCACGACAAGGGCCATGATCAGTGTCGGGATCGACATCAGGAGATCGACGAGACGCGACAGAAGCGTGTCGAACCAGCCGCCGAAAACCGCTGCCGAAAAGCCGAGGACGGCGCCGAGCGAGAAGGACAGCGCGGTCGCCAGCACCGCGATGAACAGGGTGATGCGGGCGCCGTAGATCATGCGCGACAACAGATCGCGGCCGAGATTGTCGGTGCCCAGCCAATGCGCCGCGGACATCGGTTCCCAAGGGACGTCGCTGACGATCTCGGCATTGCCATGCGGCGCGATCCACGGCGCAAAAATTGCTGCCAGCACGAACAGCGCCGTCAGCACGATGCCGACCAATGCCGGGATGGGGATGCGTTTGATGACGAGCATACCCGCCCCCCTCATTTCGGATGTCTGAGGCGCGGATTGGCGATGATCGCCGCTATGTCCGCGATGATGTTCAGGCTGATGTAGACGGCGGCGAAGATCAGCCCGACCGCCTGCACCACCGGCACGTCACGCTTGGTGACGTGGTCGACGAGGTATTGGCCCATGCCTGGATAGACAAAGATAACTTCGACCACGACGACGCCGACGATCAGGTAAGCGAGATTGAGCATGACGACGTTGATGATCGGCGCAATGGCATTGGGGAAGGCATGCCTGCGGATGACCGCGAAGGCCGAAAGCCCCTTGAGTTCGGCGGTTTCGACATAGGCCGACTGCATGACATTGAGGATCGCGGCGCGCGTCATGCGCATCATATGGGCTAGCACCACCAGGGTCAGCGCCGCCGCCGGCAGTGCGATGGCCTGAATGCGTTCGCCGAAAGGCATCCCGTCATAGACAGTGGAAATGGCGGGAAACCATTGATGTTGCACCGCGAAGAAAAAGACGAGCACATAGCCGACGAAGAATTCCGGGAAGGACGTCGAGGCCAGCGCCAGTCCCGAGATCAGCTTGTCGACCCAGCCATTGCGGTAGCGCACCGCGATCAGCCCGAGGATGATCGCCAGCGGCACCGCGACGACCGCCGCCCAGAAGGCGAGGAACAGCGTGTTCCACAGCCTTCCCTTGATAGAGGTTGCGATATCCTGACCGCTCGACATCGCCGTGCCGAGATCACCGGTCAGAATGCCGCCGAGCCAGCGAAAATAACGGATGTAAGCGGGATCATTGAGGCCGAGCTGCTCGCGCAGATTGGCGAGCGACTCCGGTGTCGCCGACTGTCCTAGGATGGCTTGCGCGACGTCGCCGGGCAGGATCTGGGTGCCGGCGAAGATCAGGACCGAAACGGCCAACAGCAGCAGAATGCCCAGCGCAATGCGCTGGGCCACCAGTTTCACGATGGGTGAGGACATATCCGCAAGGCCGGGCTCAGGCTTCGAGCCAGCACTTCGCCAGAGCATATCCGTTCATCAACTCCTGATGCGGATCATCCACCCACCCGGCAACCTTGGCGCCCGTCGCGTCGATAAACTGATTGAACATCGGCAGGATCAGGCCGCCCTCGTCGCGCACCATCACAGCCATGTCGTGGTACATTGCCTTGCGCTTGGCCTCGTCGAGCTCGGCGCGAGCCGCCAGCACCATCTTGTCGAAATCCGGACGCTTGAACCGTGTGTCGTTCCAGTCGGCCGTCGACAGATAGGCAGTCGAGTACATCTGGTCCTGCGTCGACCGGCCGCCCCAGTAGGAGGCGCAGAAGGGCTGCTTGTTCCAGACTTCCGACCAATAGCCGTCGCCCGGCTCGCGCTTGATCTCCAGCGTGATGCCGGCCTTGGCAGCACTCTGCTGGAACAGCTGTGCAGCATCGACGGCACCGGGGAAGGCGACGTCCGACGTCCGGAGCAGGACGGCACCGTCATGGCCCGACTTCTTGTAGTGGAACTTGGCCTTGTCGGGATCGTATTTGCGCTGCTCGATCTCGGTGAATAGCGGGTACGATGCATTGATCGGGAAGTCGTTGCCGAGCGAGCCATAGCCACGCAGCACCTTGTTCAGCATCTCCTCGCGGTCGATCGCCAGCTTCAACGCCATCCGCAAATCGTTGTTGTCGAACGGCGCGGTGTTGCAGTGCATGATGAAGACGTAGTGGCCGGGTCCCGAATGGTTGCGGATGGTGACGCCGGGCACGCGCTTGATCAGATCGACGATCTTCGGCTCGACGCGGTTGATCATGTGGACCTGGCCGCCCTGCAGGGCGGCCGTACGCGCCGTGGCGTCGTTGATGACGATGATCTCTATCTGGTCGGCATGGCCCATCTTGTCGCCCTGCCAATAATTGGCGAAGCGCTCGCCGCCATGGCGCACGCCGGGCTCGTTGGTGGTGACCTTGTAAGGACCCGCCGAGATGCCGGCATCGGCCTTGTCCTTGCCGCCATTCGGCTGAATGATCAGGTGATAGTCGCTAAGCAGGTAGGGCAGGTCGGCATTCGGCTCCTTCAGCGTCAGCACCACTTCCTTGCCGCTGGCCTTGATGCTCTCGATGCCTTTCATGTAACCGAGCGCACCGGACTTTGACTTCTCGTCCGAATGGCGTTCGAGGGTGGCGGCCACGTCCTCTGCGGTCACCTTCTTGCCGTTGTGGAACTCGACGCCATCGCGGATCTTCAGCGTCCAGGTCTTGGCGTCGTCCGACGAGCCGATCTCTTCGGCGATGCGGTTCTCGAGCTTGCCTTCGGGAGACAGTTCGACGATCAGTTCGCCCCACATCTTGCCGAAGGCGAACGGCACCTGCGTCATAAACAGCGCCGGATCGAGGCTGTTGGTGGACTCGCCACCGACCAGGCCGGCCTTGAGCGTGCCGCCCTTGACCGGACCCGCCGCGCGGGAAGCGCTGGATAGCAGCGAATTGGCGATGGTTGCGGTGACGCCAAGCGCTGCTGCCCGGCCGAGAAAATCGCGACGGCTCAGCTTGCCGGACGCAACGCGCCGGCTCAGATATTCCAGTTCGTTTGACATGTTGAGTTCCTCACTCTGTTGGTCCGACCTTATGGTCGTTTTTCTCATTTCTATCGGGAGAATAATGACCGTAAGGGAAAGCGGTAAGCAAGACCGAATGCGACATGCCGTGGCGTAAATCGTGCGTCGCAATTGGACCAATCGCTATAAGCGCTCAAAGCAGTGCGCGCGGGATTTTCTCCTCGAAGTTGCGCTCGAAGACGAGTTTCTCGCCTTCATAGGCTTCAATTCTGGCGCTAACCACGAAGCTTTGCGCGTCGGAGCGCATTTCGGCGAAGGTTTCGGTGCGCACCGACCATCCATTTCGCGACAGCGTCTGGGTCCAATGCGCCTTGCCCGAGGCTGACAGCGGATTGTCGGGATGGATCGCCCATGTCTCTCTGGCGACGCTGCCATTGGCGAGGCCATGCTCCAGGTCGCGCACCTCACCAAAATCGTCCACGATGGAAAGCGTGGTCATTCCGGTCTTTTCGTCGCGATCGACATGACGCTCGGAATTGGCGGCGCGGACCGTTTCGGTTGCCCAGGGCGTGGCGCTTTCGGGAGCGGGGAAGGTGACCTCGTCGCCTGTCGCCGGCGGGCGCAGCGGCAGCATCAATGTCGCGGCCGACAATTCGAGCCGGACCGGCTCCGGCGACGGCCAGATCATCGGCCAATAGGCGTTCGAAACGGCAACGCGCAAGCGGTGGCCGGCCGGCACGCGATAGGCGCATTGGTCGAGCACCACCCGGGCGCTGACGGTTTCGCCGGGCACCAGCGCTTCGGGAAATTCGTGCGAGTTGCGATGCGTCAGGTTGAGCACGCCGTAGGAGATGAGTTCCGACGCGCCGTCCGGGTGGACGTCGCACAGCCGAACCGCGATGTTCGCCTGGCGCCGGTCCGACGAGACCCTGACCACAACTTCGGGAGCACCGACAATGTCGACCGTTTCGGTCAGCACCGGCTGGTCGAAGCACACCGACAGCGCATCGTCGGGGCGCTGGTCACCCGGCAGTTCCGGGCCGAAGGTGAAGGGGAAATATTCGCCGCCGGCGAGGCCGCAGCTTTGCGGCGAAGCGACGATAGCGTGGTTGCCTTCAGCGATAAGCTCAACCTCTTGCGTCTTGATGTTAGGTGACGGCCATTCCGATTCAGCGACCCAGCGGCCCGGCCGCTCGGGATGCCAGCGCGCCGGACGCACGCTGTCCATGACATAGGCGCGGTAGGCGGGGTCGGCCTCGACGCCGGTGTCGATGTCCTTCAGCCAGCGGTCCCACCAGCGCAAGGCCTCCTGCAGGAAGCCGATGCGCGGTTCGGGCGCGGCGTAATGCGGGTATTTGTGGATCCACGGGCCGACGATGCCCTTGACCGGCGCCTGGATGTTGGCGGCGAGATGGGAAATCGTATTGCGATAGCCGTCATGCCAGCCGCCGATCGACAGCACCGCGGCATGGATCGCCGAATAGTCTTCACAGATCGAGCCGCGCTTCCAATAGGCGTCGCGATGCTGGTGTTTCAGCCATAGCGGCGCCAGAAAGGGCTGGTTCTCCAGCCGGGTCAGCCACAGGTCGCGCCATCTGTTGTCGCCGGCCAGCAACGGATCCGGCGGCCGCGACGAATAGGACAGCATGGTCGAGGCCCAGCCAAAATTCTCGATCAGCAGGCAGCCGCCCTTGTAGTGAATGTCGTCGGCATAGCGGTCGACCGTCGAACAGAGACTGATGACCGCCTTCAGCGCTGCCGGCTGCTTGGCTGCTACCTGCAGGCAGTTGAAGCCGCCCCAGGAAATGCCCATCATGCCGACATTGCCGTTGCACCAGGGCTGCGCCGCCGCCCAGGCGATGACGTCGCAGGCGTCCTGCAGTTCCTGCTCGGAATATTCATCGTCCATCAGCCCTTCGGAATCGCCATTGCCGCGCATGTCGACGCGGATCGAGGCGTAGCCGTGGCCTGCGAAATAGGGATGCGTCAGCTGATCGCGATAGATCGTGCCGTCGCGCTTGCGGTAGGGCAGGTGCTCGAGGATCGCCGGCACCGGATCGTCGGCAGCATCGGCCGGCATCCACACCCGCGCCGACAGCCGGCAGCCGTCCGGCATGATGATCCCTATATCCGGAAATTCGACGATCTTTCGTGGGAATTCAGTGACGATTTTCATGCGGGCGAACTCCAGGAGCGCCAGATGATGGAGCCCGTGAGAGCGCGTCATGGGCCAGTCAACGAATTCGGCTGGTCAATCCGCGTCAATTCAGCGGTATGTCGTTTTCGGCCTTGCTTGCTTGATAGGCGGCGGACAATTCGTCATAGCGCGCTGATATTGTGTGGATGCGCGCTTCCAGCCGACCGCGCTCGGGGTCGGGCAGCGAGCGCACCAATTTGCGGATCGAAAAGCTCTTCCAATAGGCATTCTCGGCATTGTAGCCGCCGGGATCGAGGGTGAAGACCTCTTTCAGAATCTTCAGATCGTGCGGGATGTCGAAGCTGTCGCGCGAGTCCTCGTGGCTGAACAGATAGAAGAAATTGTCGAAGCCGGTCCAGGTGATCGCCGACAGGCAGAGCGAGCAGGGCTCGTGGCTGGAGAGGAAGATAGCCTCCTTGGTATCGACGCGTTCGGCTTTAGGCATTTCGTAGAAGCGCTTCAGGCAATGCACCTCGCCGTGCCAGAGCGGGTTTTCGGTCTCGTTGTTGGTTTCGGCAAGCACCAGCGAGCGGTCGTCCTTGCGCAGAATGGCCGCGCCGAACAACTTGTTGCCGTCCGCAACGCCTTCGACGGTCTTCGGCACGATGTCGTGCTCGATGACGTCGAGCAGGCGATCGATCAGCGAAATGTCGGTCATCATCTAATCCCGTCGGGAAGATCGATCTCGTAGGCGTGCGAGAAATGGCACTCTTCGAGATTGGAGCCGTCGCCGCCGCGGTCGACGACCACAAAATCCTGGACATCGCCGATCGGCGTCAGCACGCCGTGCCACAGATTGCGCGGGTAGTTGACGCCTTGCCCGGGCGCGGTGATGAAGGCGTGCGGCTCGCCAGGTCCTTCCTCGCCATCATGGCAGACGACGACCAGGAACGGCCGTGGTGACAGCGGGATGAAGGCCTGGCTGCCGAACGGATGGCGCTCCACCATGGTCAGCTTCAACGGCAGCTCATAGGGCGTGCCACGCACCATCGAGATCAGCACGCGCGCATTCGGCCCTCGTGCTTCCGCGGTGGCGAGGTCATCGTAGCGCTCGGCCTTGCCGCCATTGATCGGATAATGGTTGTCGCCGCCCATATCGATGACGTCGCCGAATTCGGCGAAATTCTCGCGGGTCAGCGGCCGCGCGACGATGCGGGTCATGGTGTGGGTCTCGCGACGCCGGCGCTGCCAAGCTTGGCGTGGCGGTTGACGTCCTTGTAGAGGAGATAGCGGAATTTGCCTGGCCCGCCGGCATAACAAGCCTGCGGGCAGAAGGCGCGCAGCCACATATAATCGCCAGCCTCGACCTCGACCCAATCCTGGTTGAGACGATAGACCGCCTTGCCCTCCAGCACATAGAGCCCGTGCTCCATGACATGCGTCTCGGCGAAAGGAATGACCGCGCCCGGCTCGAGCGTGACGATGGTGACATGCATGTCGTGGCGCATGTCGGCCGGATCGACGAAGCGCGTGGTTGCCCATCGGCCTTCGGTACCCGGCATCGGCGTCGGCGCGATGTCCTGTTCGTTGACGAAGAACGCTTGCGGCGGCTCGATGCCGTCGACTGCATCATAAGTCTTGCGAATCCAGTGGAAGCGGACGGCGGCGCCGCTTTCATTGTGCACCGTCCACCCACTCGCCGGCGGCAGGAAGGCAAAGCCGCCCGGCCTTAAGCTATGTTTCTTGCCGGCAAGCGAAACGCTTAACTCGCCTTCGACCACGAACAGCGCACCTTCGGCGGCGGCGTCAAGCTCAGGGTGGTCGCTGCCGCCGCCAGGCGCGAGCTCGACGATATATTGCGAAAACGTCTCGGCAAAACCCGACAGCGGCCGCGACAGCACCCAGACGCGTGTCCCATCCCAGAACGGCAAGGCGCTGGTGACGATGTCCTGCATCACGCCCTTGGGGATGACGGCATAGGCCTGTGTGAACACAGCGCGGCCGGTCAGCAATTCGCTCTGGCCGGGATGTCCGCCCTGCGGCGCATAATAGGTTCGCTCGGCCATTTTCATCATATCCATAAATTCAAGCCTGTTGCGGAAGCCAGGGCCTATCGCGGCAGCCAAAGCCTATTGCGGAAGCATGTCCTTGAGACGAAGCAGCGCGATGCGCTCGACCTGTCTGCAGGCGGTTTCGAATTCGACATCGTGGCTGTTGCCAATACGCGCCTCGAACTCGGCCAGGATCTCCGCCTTGGTCTTGCCTTTCACCGCAATAATGAAGGGGAAACCGAAACTGGTGACGTAGGCGGCATTGAGTTTTGCGAACAGCTCGCGCTCCTTGTCGGTCAGCGCGTCGAGGCCGGCCGAAGCCTGTTCCCTCGACGATTCCGCCGTCAGCCGCTTGCTCTGCGCCAGTTTTCCGGCAAGGTCGGGGTGGGCATTGAGCACGGAAAGCCGCTCGGCCTCGCTTGCCGCGCGAAAGACGCGGCAGAGCGCATTGTGCAGGCCGCCGGCACTGTCATGCGCCGGGCCGAGCTCCAGCTCATAAGCGCGCTCGGCAATCCACGGCGAATGCTCGAACACGCCGCCAAATGTATGGACGAAGGCCTCGAATTCCATTTTCGACGGGCGCAGCGCCGGCAACCGGAACGGATGCGTCTCCTGCCAATGTTTTGCGATGTCGATGCGCCGTGCCAGCCAGACCTTGTCGTGTGATTTGACGTAGTCGATGAAGCGCTTCAGTGCCGCGACCCGGCCCGGCCGGCCGACGAGGCGGCAGTGCAGGCCGATGTTCATCATGCGCGGCCGTCCTGCCTTGCCCTCGGCATAGAGCGTATCGAAACTATCCCTGAGATAGGCAAAGAACTGGTCGCCCGAGTTGAAGCCTTGCGGCGTGGCAAAGCGCATGTCGTTGGCGTCGAGCGTATAGGGGATGACCAGCTGCGGCTTCGCCGACCCGTCCGGTGCCACATGCTCGAACCAGTAGGGTAGCTCGTCGTCATAGGTGTCCGACACATAGTCGAAGCCGCCCTCTTCCGCCGCCAGCCGCACCGTGTTGATCGAGGTGCGGCCGGTGTACCAGCCGGTCGGCCGCGCCCCTGTGACCTCATAATGCAGCCGGATCGCCGCCTCCATGTCGCGGCGCTCGTCTTCCGGGGGATGGTCGCGGTAGTCGATCCATTTCAGCCCGTGCGAAGCGATCTCCCAGCCGGCCTCCTGCATCGCCGCGACCTGGTCGGGCGAACGCGCCAGGGCCGTGGCGACGCCGTAACAGGTGACCGGCACTTGTGCCTGGCTGAACAGGCGCAGCAATCGCCAGAAGCCGGCGCGGGCGCCGTATTCGTAGATCGATTCCATGTTCCAGTGGCGCTGGCCGGGCCAGGGCGCGGCGCCGACGATCTCAGACAGGAAAGCTTCCGAAGCCTTGTCGCCGTGGAGGACGCAGTTCTCGCCGCCTTCCTCGTAATTGACGACGAACTGCACCGCGACATGGGCGCCTCCGGGCCATTTCGGATCCGGCGCATTGGCTCCGTAGCCGCGCATGTCTCGTTCGTAACGCATTGTCGCTCCTGCCGGAAATTGTGATCAGGATAGTCGAAAGGAGTGCCTGCGCATTCCCCCGAAATTTTTGAAAGTGTTTTTGTCACGCTTCGCTCGACCGGGACTTATGCATCGCCTTTAATTGGCGCACAATTCATGAATAGTGTTCGACTGTGCAGGGAATGGAGCAGCCAGTGGCGGAAACGTCGAAAGCCGAAGGCGGGCGCCTGACGACCCACGTCCTCGACACTGCGGCCGGCAAACCGGCGGCCGGTCTGTCGATCGAGCTCTATCATCTTGACGGTCAGGCCCGGACGCATCTGAAAACGGTCGTCACCAATGATGACGGCCGTTGCGATGCTCCGCTGCTTGCCGGCGCGGAATTCCGTACCGGCGAATACGAGCTGGTCTTTGCGGCCGGCGATTATCTGCGCCGGCAAGGGACAAATCTGGCGGAACCGGCCTTCATCGACCATGTGCCGATCCGCTTCGGTATGGCCGAGCCGGTGCACTATCATGTGCCACTGCTTCTGTCCCCGTACGGCTATTCGACTTACCGGGGAAGCTGAGATGGCCGGAATCAAGACACGCAATGAAATCCGCTTCATCCTCAATGGCGAGGACGTCGCGCTCAGCACGGTTGCACCCGACCAGACCCTGCTCGATTGGCTGCGGCTCGACCGCTCGCTGCGCGGCACCAAGGAAGGTTGCGCCGAGGGCGACTGTGGCGCTTGCACGGTGCTGGTCGGCAGGCTCTCCGGTGGAACACTGGTCTATGAAAGCGTCAATGCCTGCATCCGCTTACTTGGCTCGCTAGACGGCACGCATGTCGTGACCGTCGAGCATCTGCGCGGCGACGCAGGAAAACTGCATCCCGTGCAGCAGGCGATGGTCGATTTCCACGGCTCGCAATGCGGCTTCTGCACGCCGGGTTTCGTCATGTCGCTTTATGCTCTGTGGATGCGGGCGCCGGAGCCGTCGGACGCCGCCATCGAAAAGGCGCTGCAAGGCAATCTCTGCCGCTGCACCGGCTACGAGGCGATCATGCGCGCCGCACGTGCCATCTCCAGCTACGGCAAGGCGACAAAGGATCCGTTGGCGGCGGAGCGCAAGGCAGTCACGACCAAGCTCGAAGCGATGAAGGACGGTTCGCGCATTGAGATCGGCTCCGGCAACAAGCGGCTGATCGTGCCGGCCAATGCCGACGATCTGGCCAGCGTGCTGGTCAAGGAGCCGGGCGCCACTATCGTCGCGGGTTCGACCGATGTCGGCCTTTGGGTGACCAAGCACATGCGCGATATTGCGCCGGCGGTTTTCATCGGCAATCTCGATGGTCTGTGCGGGATTTCCGAGGACAAGGGCGTCGTCTCGATCGGCGCCGGTGTCACCTATAGCGAAGCCTTCTCGACGCTGGCGAAACGCATCCCGGCGCTCGGCCCGCTGTTCGATCGAATCGGCGGCGATCAGGTGCGCAACATGGGCACCATCGGCGGCAATATCGCCAACGGTTCGCCGATCGGCGACACGCCGCCGCCGCTGATCGCACTCGGTGCCCGCCTGACGCTGCGCCGCGGCGACAAGCGTCGAACGATCCCGCTCGAGGAGTTTTTCATCGCCTATGGCAAGCAGGACCGGCAGCCCGGCGAATTCGTGGAGGCCGTGCATGTTCCGGTGCCAGGCAGCGAGACGAAATTTGCCGTCTACAAAATCTCCAAGCGCCGCGACGAAGACATCACAGCAGCGCTAGGCGCGTTTTTCCTGAAGCTCGCCGAGCATGGCACGGTGGCGGATGTGCGTATCGCCTATGGCGGCATGGCGGCAACGCCGAAGCGAGCCTTTGGCGTCGAAAAGGCATTGCTTGGCAAGCCCTGGACGGAAGCGACGGTCGAGGCGGCGATGGCCGCGTATGCCGACGATTTCACGCCGCTGACCGACATGCGGGCAAGCGCCGAATACCGGGCGCTGGCGGCGCGCAACCTGCTGCTGCGCTTCTTTGCCGAAACCACCGGCACCCGGGCGCCGATCCAGGTATCACGGCACGAGGCGGCATGATGAACAAGCACGCCACCCCCAATCTGAAGGCGCAAAAAATCGCCGGCGGCGTCGCCACCGACCAGCGCCATGATTCCGCGCACAAGCATGTCAGTGGCACGGCCGTCTATATCGACGACATGCCGGAACCGGCCGGCACGCTGCACGGCTGCCTTGGGCTTTCGACGGCGACGCATGCCACCATCACCAGCATGGACCTTTCGGCGGTGCGCGCCGCACCCGGCGTCATCGACGTGCTGACGGCGAGCGACGTGCCAGGCGAGAACGACATTTCGCCGACCGGCCGTCACGACGAGCCGGTGCTGGCCGACGGCAAGGTGCAATTCTTTGGCCAACCGATCTTCTGCGTCATTGCCGAAACCCGCGAGCAGGCGCGCCGTGCAACGACGCTGGCCAAGGTCGAATACAAGGAATTGCCGTTCGTCGCCGATGTCGGTGAGCTCGATCCCCGGAAAGATAAGCTGGTCACGCCGCCGCTGACGCTGAAGCGCGGTGATGCAGCGGCTGCGATCAAGGCGGCGCCGCGCCGGCTGAAGGGAAAAATGCGCATAGGCGGCCAGGAGCATTTCTATCTCGAAGGCCATATCGCCTTGGCCATCCCCGGCGAGGACCACGACGTCACCATCTATTCCTCGACCCAGCACCCGAGCGAAATCCAGCACATGGTCAGCCATGCGCTCGGTGTTCCGAGCCATGCGGTGACGGTGGAAATCCGCCGGATGGGTGGCGCTTTCGGCGGTAAGGAAACGCAAGGCAATCAGTTTGCGGCATTGGCGGCTATTGCCGCGAAGAAACATCATCGGGCCGTGAAAATCCGGCCCGACCGCGACGACGACATGATTGCCACCGGCAAACGCCACGATTTCCTCGTCGACTACGAGGTCGGCTTCGACGACCAGGGCAATATTCTGGGCGTAGATTTCATGTTCGCGGCGCGCTGCGGCTTCTCGGCCGACCTGTCCGGCCCGGTCACTGACCGCGCGCTGTTCCATTGCGACAACACCTATTTCTGGCCGGCGGTGCACGCGCAATCGGCGCCGCTCTACACCAACACGGTATCGAACACTGCCTTTCGCGGCTTCGGCGGCCCGCAAGGCATGGTCGGCGCCGAGCGCGTCATCGACGAAGTCGCGTTTGCCGTCGGCAAGGACCCGCTCGAAATCCGCAAGAAGAATTTCTACGGCACCAGCGACCGCAACATCACGCCCTATCACCAGACGGTCGAGGACAACATCATCCACCGCATCGTCGCCGAGCTGGAGGCGAGTTCCGACTATGCGAGGCGCCGCCGCACCATCGATGCTTTCAATGCCAACAGCCGCTTCATCAAGCGCGGACTGGCGCTGACGCCAGTCAAGTTCGGCATCTCGTTCACCGCCACCCACTACAATCAGGCCGGCGCGCTGGTGCATGTCTATACCGACGGTTCGGTGCATCTGAACCACGGCGGCACCGAGATGGGGCAGGGCCTCTATGTCAAGGTGGCGCAGGTCGTGGCGGAAGAGTTCCAGATCGACCTCGATCAGGTCAAGATCACCGCGACGACGACCGGCAAGGTGCCGAACACCTCGGCCACCGCCGCGTCTTCCGGCTCCGATCTCAACGGCATGGCGGCGCAGAATGCCGCCCGCCAGATCAAGGACCGGTTGATCAATTTCGCCGTCGAGAGATACCAGGTGCCGCGCGACCAGGTGCTGTTCTTGCCCAACCGCGTGCGCATCGGAAACCAGGAGATCGCCTTCGCCGATCTCGTCAGGCAGGCCTATATGGCGCGCATCCAGCTTTCGGCGGCGGGTTTCTACAAGACGCCGAAAATCCATTGGGACCGCGACAAGGGCGAGGGCCATCCCTTCTACTATTTCGCCTATGGCGCCGCGTGCTCGGAAGTCTCGGTCGATACGCTGACCGGCGAATATGTCGTCGAGCGCACCGACATCCTGCACGAAACCGGCCGCTCGCTGAACCGCGCCATCGACCTCGGCCAGATCGAGGGCGGCTTCATCCAGGGCATGGGCTGGCTGACGACGGAGGAACTGTGGTGGGACGACAAGGGGCGGCTGCGCACCCATGCGCCATCGACCTACAAGATCCCGCTCGCGTCGGACCGGCCGAAGATTTTTAATGTGACTTTGGCCGACTGGGCGCAAGCAGGCGAGCCGACGGTGCACCGCTCCAAGGCGGTCGGCGAGCCGCCCTTTCCGCTCGCAATGTCGGTGCTGCATGCGCTGTCGGACGCAGTTGCGAGCGTTGCCAGCCACAAGATCTGCCCGCGCCTCGACCCGCCGGCCACGCCGGAGCGTGTGCTGATGGCGATCGAACGGCTGAAGCGGGAAGCCAAAACCGGCACTTGAATCCCGGAAAACGTGCAATTCAGGCCGAAAAACTCTATATTTCCCGATAGGGAACGCAAATGATGAACGCGAAAGTGCAGAGCCTGAAAGCCTTTCTTGCCGGCGCCGGCCGGGTCGCCTTCGTTGAGGTGGCCCGGACAAAAGGTTCGACGCCGCGCGAGACGGGTGCCTTCATGCTCGTCTCAGGATCGGCCACTTTCGGTACGATCGGCGGCGGCCAGCTCGAATACATGGCGATCGACAAAGCGCGACAGATGCTTTTCCCCCCCCTTGAGGGGGAGATGGCCGCGGAGCGGCCAGAGGGGGTCGTCTCAGAAGGTACCGCCAGCGCGTCGAGCACTGCCGCGGCGACCCCACCCGGCGGCTTCGCCGCCACCCTCCCCTCAAGGGGGAGGGATATCCGCGCCACCCTCGACATCGCGCTCGGCCCGGACATCGGGCAGTGCTGCGGCGGCAGGGTCGAGCTGCTGATCCAGCTAGTCGACCCCGCGCTTGAAGCCAAGCTGGTTGCGGCGGCGGAAACCGAGGAAGCGCAGCGACCGCATGTCTACATCCTCGGCGGCGGCCATGTCGGCCAGGCGCTGGCCTCCGCGATGGCCTTGCTGCCGGTGCATGTCGTCGTTGTCGAGACGCGAGCCGAGGCGCTCAAAGGCATGCCGGAAGCGGTCGAAACCAAGCTGACGCCGATGCCTGAGGCGATGGTGCGCGAAGCCCCGGCTGGATCCGCCTTCGTCGTCCTTACACATGACCATGCGCTGGACTTCCTGATCGTCGCCGAGGCGCTGAAACGCCGGGATGTCGCCTATGTCGGCATGATCGGCTCCAGGACCAAGAAGGCGACCTTCCGGAACTGGTTCCTTAAGTCGGCGGACGGAAGCGAGGCGGAATTTGCCCGCCTCGTCTCGCCGATCGGCGGCGATGCGGTGAAAGACAAGCGCCCGCAGGTGATCGCCGCACTCGCCGTAGCCGAGATTATGACAGCGTTGGCCGGCCATGCGGCGGCACCGTCCGCTCAGTCCAAAGCCCCTCACCGCAAGGCGATGGCTGGCTGACGTTTTGGCTATTCCTTCTCCTGCGTGTGCGCCTCAAGGAACCACAGCAATTTGTCGAGCGAGCGTGAATAGGCGGTGAAGATGTCGGCGGTGTCGGCATCGCCCGCGCCGGCCGCCTCTTCGATCGCCGCGCGTGCCCGCTTGGCGGTTGCGGCATAGCGGTCGATCAGCGCCGCCAGATGATCCCGGGTCTTGTGGATGTCGGTCGGATAGGCCTCGAGCATAGTCGCCTTCGACACCTCTTGCGATGTGCCGAGCGCCGTCCCGCCGAGCTGTACGGCGCGCTCGGCAATGGTGTCGACATGGCCGTCGAGCTCCTCGCGGAACGTGTCGAGCATCTCGTGGATGGCGATGAATTGCGGTCCCTTGACGTTCCAGTGCGCCTGCTTGGTGATCAAGGCCAGATCGATGGCGTCGGCGAGGCGGGCATTGAGAAGATCGATACACTCTTTCTTGGCATTGGATTGCAGGTCGTTGCGGGTGGCGATGGCATCCATGATCGGCTCCTGTGGCGGTTGCGTCCGCTTGGTTTGAAGAGGGCGAAGTTTGTGGAAGGTCAATCGAACATGCGCGCAGACGCCCTCATCGCCGCGCGGCACAGCATCCCAAAACGGCGATCTCCGACTTTCGTTCCGCTCGTCGTTTACGCCGGCCTTTTCAAGCCCAGATGGTCGCGCAGCGTGCTGCCTTCATAATCCGTACGGAACAGCCCGCGCCGCTGTAGCTCCGGGACGACTAGTGTGGCAAAGGCATCGAGTTGGCCGGGAAAATAGGATGGCATGACGTTGAAACCGTCTGCGGCGCCGCCCTCGAAGCGTGCCTCGAGCTCGTCGGCGATCTGGGCGGGCGTTCCGACGACGCGCCAATGGCCGCGCGCGCCGGCGAAATGACGGGCAAGCTGGCGAATGGACAGCTTGTCGCGGCGTGATTGCTCGATGACGAGCGCCTGCCGGCTCTGCATGCCTTCGCTGGCCGGCAGCTCGGGCAGCGGTCCGTCGATGGGATAGCGCGCGAGATCGGATATGCTGAGATAGCTGGAAAGCAGCGCGACACCGACATCGTCCGGTATCAGCTCCTGCAGTTCATCATGTTTTGCCCGGGCTTCCGCTTCGCTTGCCGCGACGACCGGCGCGACGCCGGGCATGATCTTGACGTCCTCCGGCTCGCGCCCATGGGGCGCCAGCCGTCCCTTGAGGTCGTCGTAGAAGGCCTTTGCCTCCTCGAATGTTTGCGCCGCAGTGAACACCACATCGGCGGTCCGGGCGGCAAGATCGCGGCCCTCATCCGACGCTCCCGCCTGAACCATGACCGGTGCACCTTGTGGCGAGCGCGGCAGATCGAGCGGGTCGCGCACCGAAAAGCTTCTGCCTTCGTGTCCGCCCTGGCCTTGCCAAAGGCCAGCAACCACGGCAGCGAATTCGCGCGCCCGTTCGTAGCGGTCGGCATGCGGGCGCAGACCGGTCGAGCCGAAATTGGCGGCCTCGATCTGGCTGGCCGAAGTGACAAGGTTCCAGCCGGCACGCCCGCCGCTCAGATGGTCGAGCGACAGGAAGGTTCGCGCCAGCCCGTAAGGCTCGTTATAGCTCGTCGACGCCGTTGAGACGAGGCCGATGCGCTCCGTCTGCACCGCGAGCGCCGCAAGCAGGCTGATCGGCTCGAAGCCGATCGAGCGCGACGTTTGGCTGGCGATGTTGACATTGGCCTCACGCACGCCGGCGGCGTCCTCGCAGAAGATCATGTCGAACTTTGCCGCTTCCGCCGTCCGCGCCAGCTGGATGCAATGATCGATGTCGATGCCGGCCGTGACATGCGCCTGCGGATGACGCCAGGCGGCGATGTGGTGGCCTGTCGCCCACAGGAAGGCGCCGAGCTTCATCTGGCCTCGACCGGCGCTCATTGCCGATCCTCCCCTGCAAGCCCGAGATGGGCGCGCAGTGTCGCCGCGCTGTAGCCGGACCGGACAAGGCCGCGGCGGCGAAGCTCCGGCAGCACGAGACCGACGAAATCGTCGAGCGCCGATGTGAACGGCATGGCGATGTTGAAGCCGTCGCAGGCTTTCGAGCGAAAGCACTCTTCGAGCCTGTCCGCAAACAGGTCCGGCGCGGCGGTTATTTCGGCGCTGCCGGTAACGTTCATCAGCACTTTCAGCGCCTCCGGCCTGCGCCCGAAGGCAAGCGCACGGCGCTTCAGATCGCCAGCCTTCGCCGGCTCGATCGATGGCTCATCGAGCAGGACGACATCGGCGGTGCGGGCGGCGATATACATGGCGGGCTCGGACAGGCCGGACATGACCAGCACCGGCGTGTCCTGCGGCGACCGCGCCACGTTGAGCGGCCCGCGCACGGAAAAGTATTCGCCCTTGTGGTCGAGAAGGTGCATCTTCTCGGGATCGAAGAAGCGGCCGCCAACTTTGTCGAACAGCAGCGCGTCTGCGTCCCAGCCTTTCCACAAGCCTTGCACGATGCCGATGAATTCATCGGCGCGCAGGCGGAAATCGTCGCAGGAAAACCCTTCCGGCCGGCTGAAATTGGCGGCCTCGCGCGGGTCGGGCATCATGCTCGCGTTCCAGCCGGTGCGGCCATGGCTGATGATATCGAGCGAGGCGAAACGGCGCGCGAGATTATAGGGCTGGTGGGCGACCGTCGACGCGGCAGCGACGAGGCCGATCCTGCTTGTCACCGTCGCCAGGGCCGCCACCAAGGTCGTTGCTTCGAAGCGCATTTGCCGGTTCAGCCCGCCTGCAACCGTCGCGGAATCGCCGAGCAACACCATATCCAGACCGGCCGCTTCGGCTTCTTGCACGAACCGCGTCAGCAGACTGAAGTCCGGGCCGGCGTCGGGCGGATGGGAAGGAGCGGCTTCCGGAGACAGTGAAACGGCGAGACACATTGTGGCGCCGTTGGCCATCGCTTTCCCTGTTGAGCGAGATTCCTTGAGAATTATCTCGCCGGCTGGACGGAAAGCAACCGGCCAGCCAGCGATCATTTGCCGGCCAGAATATCCCTGATCAGCCGCTGGCAGCGCTCGGCCATGAAATCGAGCAGCAGCCGCACCTTCGGATCCTGCAGCTTCTTGTGCGGGTAGACGGCGGCGAACTGCACCGGCGTCGGCGGCGTGTTGCTCAGGATCACCTTCAGCCGCTGGTCGCGGATAAACGGCTCGACCTCGAAGCGCGGCTTGTTGATGATACCGCGGCCGGACAGCGCCCAGCCGGTCAGCACGTCGCCATCATCGGTATCGTAGGGGCCGTGCACCTCGAACTTTTGCGGCCCATTCGGCGTCTGCAGCGTCCAGACATATTCGCGCGCGCCGGAATAGCGCAGCATCAGGCAATCGTGTTTCTTGCCGATCAACTCCTGCGGCTCGGTCGGCTCGCCGCGCACGTCCAGATATTGCGGAGCCGCTACCAGCACGCGTTCGCAGTCCATGATGCCGCGCATCCTGAGGCTGGAATCCTCGATGATGCCCAGCCGGAACGCAACGTCGATGCCTTCCTTCATGATATCGACATTGTGGTCGGATAACCGGAGCCGCACCTCGATATCGGGGTATCTGTCGTGGAAATCCGGGATGCCGGATGCCACCAGCCGCCGCCCGAGGCCGAGCGGCGCTGTCACCTTTATGGTGCCGCGCGGCTGCCCGGATAACGCGCTGACCGCCGCTTCCGCCTCGGTGACCGCCTCCAGCACCTGCTTGGCGCCGGAGTAGAACACCGTGCCGTGCTCGGTCGGCATCAACTGCCGCGTCGTGCGGTTGAACAGCCTGACACCGAGATGCTTCTCGAGCTCCTTGATGCGATTGGAAGCGACTGCCGGCGAAATGCGCATGTCGCGCCCAGCCGCCGATAAATTCCCGAGCTCGACGACGCGGACGAAAACGGCGATGTTGTCGAGATAGGCCATGCGTCTTTCGTGGCTCTCATGTGGCAGCGTGTAACGAGCCTAGTATTTTCCAAATTTTTTTGAAAGTCATCGTGCAGCTCGGCTCTTTCCGTTTGCGCTCCAGTCCGTAAAGTCAGTGGATCGGCAGGGACGATTTTTTCATGATGGATTTCGCGATATTCTGGGATTGGCTGAGTTTCGCCGTGCGCTGGCTGCACGTCGTCACCGGTATCGCCTGGATTGGATCGTCCTTTTATTTCGTCGCGCTCGATCTCGGGCTGCGCCAGCGTCCGGGCATGCCTGCCGGAGCCTTCGGCGAGGAATGGCAGGTGCATGGCGGCGGCTTCTACCATGTGCAGAAATATCTGGTGGCGCCGGCTGAGATGCCCGAGCATCTGACCTGGTTCAAGTGGGAATCCTACGCCACCTGGCTGTCGGGCTTCGCCATGCTGTGCGTCGTCTACTATGCCGGGGCGGACCTGTTCCTGATCGATCCGAATGTCCTTGCCATGTCGGTGCCCACAGGCATCTTGCTGTCGCTGGCGACGATCGGCGTCGGCTGGGTGGTCTACGATCTCTTGTGCCGTTCGCCGCTCGGCAACAGCGACACCGGCCTGATGCTGGTGCTGTATGGGGTGCTGGTATTCATGGCCTGGGGACTGACCCACCTGTTCACCGGCCGCGCCGCCTTCCTGCATCTCGGCGCCATTACCGCGACGATCATGTCGGCCAACGTTTTCATGGTCATCATCCCCAACCAGAAGATCGTCGTCGCCGACCTGATCGCCGGCCGTAAGCCCGATCCGAAATACGGCAAGATCGCCAAGCAGCGCTCGCTGCACAACAATTACCTGACGCTGCCGGTTTTGTTCCTGATGCTGTCGAACCATTATCCGCTGGCGTTCGGGACAGAGTTCAACTGGGTCATCGCCTCGCTGGTGTTCATCATCGGCGTGCTGATCCGGCACTATTTCAACACCAGGCATGCGCGCAAAGGCAATCCTACCTGGACCTGGCTGGCGGCCGCCGTCCTGTTCGTCGTCATCATCTGGCTGTCGACGGCACCGAAGCTGCTGACCGGCGAGGTCAAAACGTCCTCGGCGGCACAGGTCTACGTTGCCTCGGCGCATTTCCCTGCCGTGCGCGATACGGTCCTTGGCCGCTGTTCGATGTGCCACGCGGCGGAGCCGTCCTACGCGGGCATTTACCACGCACCGAAGGGCGTGATGCTCGACACCGATGCCGGCATCGCCGAGCACGCCGGCGAGATCTACCTGCAGGCCGGACGCAGCCACGCCATGCCGCCCGCCAACGTCACCCAGATCACCGACAAGGAACGGGCACTGCTGGTAGCCTGGTTCGAAGGCGCGGGGAAATAGCATGACCAGCACGCTGCTGCGCGGCCGCACGCTGTCGTTTTTGCGCTGGCCCGAAACCATCGACGACCATTCCGCCTGGCGCTACGAGCAAGATGGCGGCCTGCTGATGCGCGACGGAAGGATCGTTGCCGCGGGCGCCTATGCCGAGGTCGAGAAAAAGGCGGGCGAGGGAACAAAAAAAATCGACCACAGGCCGCATCTGCTGCTGCCCGGGTTCATCGATGCGCACGCGCATTTTCCGCAGATGCAGGTCATCGCTTCCTTCGGCGCCGAGCTGCTCGACTGGCTGAACACCTACACTTTTCCGGAAGAGACCAAATTCCAGAACGCCCAGCATGGCCGCCGTATCGCCAGGCTGTTCCTGGATGAAGTATTGCGGCATGGCACCACGACAGTCGCGGCCTATTGCTCGGTACACAAGGAATCTGCCGAAGCGTTCTTTGCCGAGTCGCACGACCGCAACATGCTCAACATCGCCGGCAAGGTGATGATGGACCGCAACGCGCCGGACGGCGTGCTCGACACGCCGCAATCGGGCTATGACGACAGCAAGGCGTTGATCGATGAGTGGCACGGCAAGGGGCGCCAGCACTATGCCATCACGCCGCGCTTCGCCATCACCTCGTCGCCCGAGCAATTGGAGATGGCGGGCGCGCTCTGCCGCGAATATCCTGATCTGCACATGCAGACGCATCTGTCGGAAAACCACGCCGAGATCGCCTTCACGCAGCAATTGTACCCGCAGACGCGGGACTACACCGACATCTACGAACACTATGGGCTGCTCGGGCGCAGAAGCCTGTTCGGCCATTGCATCCACCTGTCGGAACGCGAGGCGGATGTGCTTTCGGATAGCGGCTCGGTGGCGGTGTTCTGCCCGACCTCCAACCTGTTTCTCGGCTCGGGCCTGTTCGATTATCAGCGCTATAGCCGCCGCGAGAAGCCGCTTCGCATCGCCGCCGCCACCGATGTCGGCGGTGGCACCAACTATTCGATGCTGCGCACCATGGACGAGGGCTACAAGGTGATCGCGCTGAACGGCGAGAAGCTCAATCCGTTCCAGTCCTTCTGGCAGCTGACCCGCGGCAATGCCGAGGCGCTGTCGCTTGCGGAAAAGATCGGCACCCTGGAGGAAGGCAGCGACGCCGATATCATCGTGCTCGACGCCCGCGCCACGCCGGCGATGCGGCTGCGGGTGGAGACGGCGGACACGCTCGCCGAGGAATTGTTTCTGCTGCAGACGCTCGGCGATGACCGCGCCGTGCGCGAGGTCTATGTCGCCGGCCGGGCGGCCAAGGCGGATATAGCGGTTTAGCCGTCGTATGCGGCCGGCTTGACCGGGCGGCAGCCATCCGCCAAAGCAACAGGCGAGATCGACAGGGGAACGACATGGCCGTTGCGGACGACATCGCTCTGATCAAGAAACAGGAAGCCACGCTTGTCTTTTCGGCCTTCGATGAAGCCGTCGCTTTCGAGATCGGCTCGGCGATCCGCGACCGGGCTCTCAAGGAAAACCTGCCGATCATCGTCGATATCAGAACTTTCGACCGGCCGCTGTTCTATGCGGCAATGCCCGGCTCGAACGCCTCCAATCCGGACTGGGCGCGGCGCAAGATCAACGTCGTGCGGCGGTTCCTGAAAAGCACCTACCGCATTGTGCTGGAGCAGCAGCGCCCCGACCGCAGCTTCAAGCCCGGCGAGGGGCTGGACGTTGCCGACTATGTGCTGGCCGGTGGCGGCTTTCCCATCACTGTCAAGGGCGCTGGCGTCATCGGCGTGATCGCCGTTTCCGGTCTACCGGAGCGCGAGGACCACGGAGTTGTCGTCCATACGCTGTGTAGCTACTTGGGCGTCGATAGCCAGGAGTTGGTCCTGCCGCCGGAAGCAACATCGTGACGTTGGCGCTGCCCCTCATCCGCCTGCCGGCACCTTCTCCCCGCGTAGTGACGGGGAGAAGGGCAACGCTCCAACGCTGGCGATCCCCTCTCCCCGTCTCTATACGGGGAGAGGGTAAGGGTGAGGGGCAGCGCAAACGCCGCAGAAGCTCGCACAGCGTCCGTGGTAGCTCAGTATGACCGCGCTCGATCCCAAGTCCTTTCTCATTTCGATCTTCAACGCCGCCGTTGCCGCCGCCGATCCCCAGAGGACGATCAAGGATCATTTGCCCGCAAGGCCGAAGGGACGGACGATCGTCATCGGTGCAGGAAAAGGCTCGGCGCAGATGGCGGCGGCTTTCGAGAAAGTGTGGGACCGGCCGATCGAAGGTTTGGTCGTCACCCGCTACGGCTATGGCGCGGCCTGCCGGCGCATCGAGATCATCGAGGCGGCGCATCCGGTGCCGGATGCCGCGGGGCTGGAGGCCTCGCGACGGCTGCTCGAAAAGGTCCAGGGACTGACTGCGGACGACCTCGTCGTGGCGCTCATTTCGGGCGGCGGCTCGGCGCTGCTGCCGTCACCTGCCGAAGGTCTGACGCTGGCCGATGAGGTCGCTGTCAACGAGGCGCTGCTCGCCTCCGGCGTGCCGATCGCCGCGATGAACACCATCCGCAAACATGTTTCCACGATCAAGGGCGGCAGGCTGGCGGCCGCTGCCTATCCAGCCAAGGTGGTGTCGCTGGTGGTCTCCGACATTCCGGGCGATAACCCGGCGCTGGTCGCTTCCGGCCCGACCGTTCCCGATTCCGGCAGCCGCGAAGATGCATTAGCGTCGATCGCCGCCTATGACATGAAACTACCGGCTTCAGTGATGGCGCACATCAATTCGCCGGCCGCCGATGCACCGCGCGTCGATGATCCGCGTTTTTCGCGCAACGAGGTACATCTGATCGCCTCGGCCGGCGTATCGCTGGAAGCGGCTGCGGCCGAAGCCAGGTACCAAGGTATCGAAGCGGTCATTCTCTCCGATTCCATCGAGGGCGAGGCGCGTGAGGTCGGCGGCGTCCACGCTGCAATCGCGCGCGAAGTGGCGACGCGCAACCGGCCATTCGCAAAACCGGTGCTGATCCTGTCGGGCGGCGAGACGACCGTGACCTTGCGCGCGAAAGGCAAAGGCGGCCGCAACTCGGAATTCCTGCTCGCCTTCGCCATTGGGGTCAGCGGCATGGCGGGCGTCCACGCACTGGCCGCCGACACCGACGGCATTGACGGTTCGGAAGACAATGCCGGCGCCTTCGCCGACGGCTCGACGGTGTCGCGGATGCATAAGGCGGGCGTCGATGCCAAGGCCATGCTTGCCGGCAACAACGCCTGGACGGCATTCAATGCCGTAGATGACCTTTTCGTACCCGGTCCGACCGGCACAAACGTCAACGATCTCCGGGCGATATTGATCAAATAGCTCAGGCGGCCATCAGCTTTTTCACCGCTCTCATATCCTGCAGGAACCGGTCGCGTTCTGCCTGCTTGTCCGCCGGCTCGCGAATGCGCAGGATGAAGGACGGGTGGATGGTGACGAAGACACGCAAGCCATCGTCGCGCTCCACGACGGCCCCGCGCATCTTCATGATCGGCACCACCTTGCCAAGCAGCGCCTGCGCCGCCGTTGCGCCGAGCGCCACCGCCAGATTGGGCTTGATCAGATCGATTTCCTTGTCGAGCCACCAGCGGCAAGCCTGCACCTCGCCGGCGTTCGGCTTGGAGTGGATGCGCCGCTTGCCGCGCGGCTCGAACTTGAAATGCTTGACCGCGTTGGTGACGTAGACTTTCAGCCGATCGACGCCGGCATCGTCCAGGATCGCGTCGAACACCTTGCCCGCCGGACCGACGAAGGGCTTGCCCGCCAGGTCCTCCTGGTCGCCCGGCTGTTCGCCGACGAAGATCACCTTGGCTTTATCAGGGCCCTCACCGAACACGGTCTGCGTGGCGTCGTGCCAGAGCGGACAGCGGCGGCAGATCTTGGCCGTTTCGCGCAGTTCAGGAATCGTCCTGGCGTCGATTTCTGTCGTTTCCGGAGACTTGCTTGCAGGCAAGCGTCTTGCCTGCACTTTGGCATGGTGCGGCGTCGGGGTTGTCTGCATCCTGGCGATCATGACTAAGGCGGCCTTGCTCGCTCGCTGCAATCAGACACGCAATGAGCAAAGCCCGCCGAAGGTTCCGTTGAAATTATTCCGCATGCGCCTTCACCGGCGGATGGCCGACGATGCGATGCCCTACACCTCGTGCAGATAGAGGTGATAATCCAGTTCGCTGACCGTGCGCGCCACGCGCAGATATTCCGATTGCTTGATCGCCACGAACGTCCGGTGCAGGTCTTCGCCCAATGCGCCCTTGAGGAAACTCGACGCCCTTGCCGCCTCGATCGCGGCGCGCCAGTCGACCGGCATCGTCGTGCGCGTGACGGCCGATTCGTAGCCATTGCCGGTGGTTTCGGGACCGGGGTCGAGGCCTTCGTCGAGGCCCTTGACGACACCGGCCAGCACCGTTGCCGCCACTAGGTAAGGATTCGCGTCGACGCCCGATGGCCGGTGCTCGATGCGGCGGTTCTTGGCATCGCCGGCCGGCACACGCAGTGCCACCGAACGGTTGTTGACGCCCCAGGTCGGCGCCACCGGCGCATAGGATTGCGAGACGAAGCGCCGCCATGAATTGGCATGCGGCGCGAAGACCAGCATCGATTCCGCCATCGTCTGGATCAGTCCGCCGAGGCCGCGCAGCAGCGGCAGCGACCAGCTTTCGCCGCCGGTTTCGGCAAAGACATTCTTGCCGGCATCGTCCAGCAGCGAGACATGAAAATGCATGCCCGAGCCGGCATATTTCTCGATCGGCTTGGCCATGAAGCAAGCGGTGACACCATGACGGCGCGCCTGCGCCCGCACCAGTCGCTTGAGCATCACGAGATCGTCGGCCGCCCGCATCACATCCTTGCGGTAGTTGAGCGTCAGCTCGTACTGGCCGGGCGCATATTCCGAGATGACCGTCTCGGCCGGGATGCCTTGCACCTTGGCTGCGGCGTAGATGTCGGAAAACAGCGGCTCCATGCCGTGCAGATGGTCGACGGAATAGACCTCCGTCTTGGCCGAGCGGCGTCCGTCAAGCACCGCGTGCGCCGGCTGCACCTTGCCTTCGGCGTCGCGCTCGTTGGCGAGCAGGAAGAATTCGAGCTCGAAGGCGCCGGCCGGATGCAGGCCCTTGGCCGCGAGGATGTCTACCTGGCGGGCGAGTGCCAGCCGCGGGTCGGACGACATCGGCTGGCCATCGAGATGGTACATCGCCATCAGCACCTGGCCGCGCGGCGGCTGGGTGCCGAACAGCGGCACCAGTGTGCCGGGGATCGGCCACGCCCGCAGGTCGCCGTCGCCCGTCGTCCAGATCAGCCCGGTCTCGTGAACATCCTCGCCGGTGATGTCGAGGCCGAGGATCGAGATCGGCATGTGCCGGCCCCCCTCGAAGATGCTCATCAACTCATGCCGGCGCACGATCTTGCCGCGCCCGACGCCATTGGCGTCGGTCAGCACGATGTCGAACGCTTCGATCTCGGGATGAGCGTCGAGAAAGGCCTGCGCCTCGGCGGGCGTCGAGCCCGAAGGGGATGCCGTGACCAGGTTCAAACTTTGCTTGGGCGCTTGTTTCATGCCGCAAGCTTGTCTCACGCCGTAAGCTTTGCCGCAACCGCGCCGAAGGCAGTGATCAGCCGGTTCACCTGGGCGGCGCTGGTCGCAGGAGAGATCAGCATCATGTTGTGGAAGGGTGCGATCAGCACGCCGCGATTGACCAGCGCGACATGGATTGCCGCCTCGAGCTCCGGCACGTGCGCAGCTTCCGCTTCGCCGCCGTTCCTCAGCGGGCCCGGCGCGCAGATGAACTCGACACGGGCACCGACGCGAGCAACATGCCAGGGCAGACGATAGCGATCGATGACGGCGGTCAGCCCGGCGTCGAGCCGCCGCGCCAGATGGTCCATATGGCTGTAGTTCTCGTCGGTCATGACGTATTCGAGCGTGGCGCGCATCGCTGCGAATTGCAGCGGATTGGCCGACAGCGTTGTCCCCATGCCGGAGTAGCCGGGCTCTTTCCGGCTGATATAAGCGGCATAGCGGGCCGCAACGTCTTCGCTCATGCCCCAGACGCTCGCCGGTACGCCGCCGGCAATCGGCTTGCCCAGCACGAACAGGTCCGGCTCCAGCCCGTATTTGCTTGAATAGCCGCCGGGACCGGTCGAGATTGTATGCGTCTCGTCGATTAGAAGCAGCGTGCCGGTCGCACGGGTGAGACGCCGCAAACCATCATGAAAGCCGGCTTCGGGCAGCACCATGCAGGAATTGGTCAGCACCGGCTCGGCGATGACGCAGGCGACATCGTTGCCCCGGAGTGCCGCGTCGAGCGCCGGCAGATCGTTGAACTCGACGACATCAGTCGCCCGCGTCAGGTCGCGGAACTCGCCGGCCAGTCCCGGTCGATTCACCGCTTTCCCGGCGACCAGCCGCACCATCGTCTCGTCGACCGAGCCATGATAGCAGCCGTTGAAGACCAGTATCTTCTCCCGGCCGGTAACGGCGCGGGCAACCCGCAGCGCGAAGCGGTTGGCATCGGTCGCCGTCGTCGCGATCTGCCACGACAGCAAACCGAAGCGCTGCTGCAGCAACGGCCCGATGGCGAGCGCGTTCTCGGCAGGCAGCATGTAGGTCAGGCCGCGTCCGGCCTGCCTGCGGATGGCGCGTGCGACCGGCGGCGGCGAATGGCCGAACATCGAACCGGTGTCGCCAAGGCAGAAATCGTCGAGCCGGTTGCCGTCGATATCTCTGATGATGGCGCCCCTGGCCCTATCGACGAGGATCGGGAACGGCGTCGGCCAGTCGTTCATCCAATGCATCGGCACGCCGCCGAAGAAGCCGGGCAGGCCATTGCCGATTTTCGCCATCGATTTTGGCCGCGCCCGGCGGAAGACTTCTGCTTCGGTCGCGCGCAACTCGGCGATCCGGGCCGGGCCGATGCCGCCGATGGAAGTCTTTGAATGGTTCATGACGTTCATGGCGGCCCTCTCAGTCGCACTTTAGACAATCGGCATCCGCCACCGCAATTGGCCGGGCGGCTGCCCTGTGTTGGGTCAGCGGTCGTTTGAATGAAAACAGGCGCTTGACCGCGAGCCGCCTTCGGGCGCCAATGGTATTTCGGCTGGAGGGGATAAGATGGTGCGGGCGACCGTCTGCGCAGCAACGCTGCTGTCGTCGGTTGGTGCGGCTCTGGCGTCCGGCGGCATCTGGTGTTCCGCCGAGGATGCAGCCGTCAAATTTCAGGTCGGTGCCGGGGTCACCAGAGGCATGGGCGGGCCGACCTTCAATTTTAGCGGCGAGCTCGAGATTCTGGGCAGGCCGGCTGGCGACAGTCTGCGCAAGACGGTGTTCGAGGATCAGAACCTCACGCAATATTGGCTCGACAACAAGGAATTGCGGCTGCTCGTCTACCACGAACGGCAGGTCGAAAACGCCCACGGCTATGTCGAACTGGCGATCCTGACCAAGGCCAGCGAGGAAGGCGTCTATGACGGTCGCTATTTGCTCTCAATCCATGGTGTAACGGCCGATGCCGAAAAGGACGGCAAGCAGGCTGAATTGACCGGCAAAGTATCTTGCGGAGCCGAGTAAGTAACAGGCTACGCCGAAATATCGATGACGCCGCAGTCGCCCGCAGCGCTGCCAAAGGCGACGCGGCGCTCTTCCTTGTCCCACATCATCGAAGTGACGGCGCCCTTGCCCGGCCGGCGCAACAGCACTTCCTTGGCGTCGGCGAAGCGCACCGCCATCACCATCCCGTCATCATAGCCGATAGCAACGACGTCCTGGCTCGGGTGACAGGCGACGGAGGTGACCATCGCATTGCCGCGCGTGCCGAGTTCCAGCGGCGCCTTGCCCATCGGCCCGTCTTTGCCGGAAAACGGCCAGACGATCGCCGCCGGCGCGCCGGAACTCGCCAGCCATTTGCCCTTGGCGCTCCACGACAGGCTTTTCACCTTGCCGGGGTAGCCGGACATGCGCATGTGCTTGCCGTCGGCGAGCTTCCAGCCATGCAGCGCGTTTTCCTGCATGGTGGTGACGACGAAGCCGCCGTCCGGCGAGAAGGTGATGCCGGTGTGGGCGCCGGCCCATTCGAGCTCGACCGGCTTGCCGTCGGCAGCCGGGAAGTGCAGCGTCGCGCCATTGTAGCGGGCAACGCCGAAGCGCATGCCCTTGGGCGAGAAGGCAAGCCCCTCGACTGAGCGCGGATGCGAGAATTCCCTGGTTTTGCCGTCGGCAAAGCGCACATAGGCAATCTTGCCCGAAGCATAGGCAACAGCGCCTTGCGGCCCGGCGGCGACGCTGGTTATCCATTTCTTGCCTGCGGTCGCCAATTCCGTTGTATTGCCGCCTGGGGTCACGGCAAAGATCCTGCCGTCCTCACCGCCGGTGATCAGTCGGTCGGTTGCCGCATCATGGAAGGCGGCGAGCATTCCGTCATTGGCCTCCACCGTCTTGTGGCCGTGGTCGAGCCGATGGATTGTGCCGTCGGCCAGCGCAAAATGCGGCACGTCGCCGAGAAACACGGCGGCGAGGCAGTGGCCTTCGAGATCGAGCGGGGCGACTGTCGGCATGAGAGATCATTCCGTTCGAGATTTCTGCTTGTCATCTAACCCCGCCGGGCTGTCGGCGAGGCTCCGCCTTCTCCCCTTGTGGGAGAAGGTGGATTGGCGCGCAGCGCCAAGACGGATGAGGGGTGCTGGACGGAGTGCCGTCCTTGCCAAGCTGGAACACCCCTCATCCGACCGAGCTTTCGCTCGGCCACCTTCTCCCACAAGGGGAGAAGGAGAGAAGGGGCAGCGCTAGCGCTATAAAGTCCGGAAATCAAGCGGCCTGGCAGGCCTCGAAGCTTGTCTTCAGTCGCTCGGCGTCGAGTTCGCGGCCGATGAACACCAGCCGGCTCTCGTGCTTCTCGTCGTCCTTCCAGGCGCGCTGGTGGTCGCCCTCGATGATCATGTGCACACCCTGGATGACATAGCGCTCGTCATCGCCTTTCAGCGCAAGGATCCCTTTCAGCCGCAGGATGTTCGGGCCTTCCATCTGGGTCACCTTCTCGATCCACGGGAAGAACTTTTTCGGGTCCATCTCGCCGCCGCGCAGCGACACCGACTGCACAGTCACGTCATGGATGTCGGAAGGGTGCGCATGATGATGCCCGTCATGATCGTGGTGATCATGGCCGTCGTGATCATGGTGATGGTGGTCATGATCATGATCATGATGGTCGTGATCGTCATGCGCCTCGAGGAAATGCGGATCGTTCTCCAGCGCCCGGGACAGGTCGAACGCACCGCGATCGAGCACCTCGGACAGCGCCACGCTGGCGCGTGTGGTGCGATGGATTCGTGCCGCCGGGTTGATGGCGCGGATCGTCGCCTCCACCTTGCTCAGCTCTTCGGGGGTGACCAGATCGGTCTTGTTGAGTACGACGACATCGGCAAAGGCGATCTGGTCCTCGGCCTCTCGGGAATCCTTCAGACGCAGCGGCAGGTGCTTGGCGTCGACCAGCGCCACCACCGCATCGAGCCTGGTCTTGGAACGCACGTCGTCGTCCATGAAGAAGGTCTGCGCCACCGGCACGGGATCGGCGAGGCCTGTGGTCTCGACGAGGATGGCGTCGAAGCGGCCAGGCCTGCGCATCAGGCCCTCGACGACGCGGATCAGGTCGCCGCGTACCGTGCAGCAGACGCAGCCATTGTTCATCTCGTAGATCTCCTCATCGGATTCCACGATCAGCTCGTTGTCGATGCCGATCTCGCCGAATTCATTGACGATGACGGCGTAGCGCTTGCCATGGTTTTCCGAAAGGATGCGGTTGAGCAGTGTCGTCTTGCCGGCGCCGAGATAGCCGGTGAGGACGGTTACGGGGATCTGCGTCTGTGCGTCGCTCATATTGTGCCTCGAATAGGGATTGTCGGCTCCATATAGGATGTGTGCTCGGCTTTTGCACGAGGCAAACCGGTGGGCCAAAGAGGGGCTGGTATTGCCGAACTTTCCTCACATTACCGAACTTTCATTGGCGCCGCCTGACAGCGGGCCCTAGATAGGCGGGGTCATTTACGGAGCTGTTCGCGTTGAAGAGGCGCCAGATGTCCGACAAGTCCTTGCCACTAAGCCGTCGGCAGGCGCTCGGTCTCGTTGCGGTTACCGCTGGCGGCATATTCCTGCCCGCCGGTGCAAGGGCCGGGCAGGTTTCGCCCTATGCCGGGCTTGCTTTGTTCGAAGCCGGTGCCGGCGTCTGCGCCATCACGCCCGAGGTCACCGAAGGGCCGTTCTATTTCGACCCGAAGCTCGAACGCGCCGATATCACCGAGGGCAAGAAGGGCATCGGCCTCAATGTGCGGCTGCAAATCGTCGACGCCGCCTGCCGGCCGCTTCCCGGCGCACGCGTCGATATCTGGCATTGCGATGCCCAGGGCACCTATTCCGGCTATCCCGGACAGGGCGACGGGCAGGATATCGACACGTCCGGCCAGAGCTTTCTCCGCGGCTGGCAGAGAACCGATGAAAGCGGCATCGCTTCTTTCGCCACCATCTATCCCGGCTGGTATCGCGGCCGCACCACCCACATCCATTTCAAGATCTTCCCTGACGACCGCTCGATGATGACCGGCCAGATGTTCTTCCCCGACAGCCTCAGCGAGCAGATATTCGCCACCGTCGCGCCCTATAAAGATCGCCCCGGCAAACGCGATACATCGAACGCGCGGGACGGCATTGCTCGGCAGGCCGGGTCGCTGTCGCAGGCAGCGCTGCGGGAAATGGCGGACGCCTATCAGGCGTTGATGGTGGTCGCGGTGAAAGCCGGTTGAGAACGCCTCGTCACGTCCCCATCCAGCCATTGCGGAAAGTCGTTTGTCATCTAACTGAAATAAACATCTGGCATTAGCCACGGCGAACACCGCGAAGCTTGCCGGCAAAGCTATTTTCCGAGCCGGAATGTTTTCGATCGTCATTGCCAATCGGCGGCCTGCTTCTATGCTGTCCGCTCCGGTTCGGCCGAGGAGGGATGAGCATGGCCAAGGCGGACAAGACTGCAACAATGAGCCGGCTGCATTCGGCGGCGCGGCTGGCGCGCACGGCGCTCGCCGCCCGGCTTCTGGCGCATGGTTTCTATGCCGGCCAGGACCAGATCATGCTGGCGCTCGACCGCGAGGACGGGCAGACGCCCGGCAACCTTGCCGGCCGCCTCGGCGTGCGTCCGCCGACCATCACCAAGACCATCAACCGGCTGCAGGCGCAGGGCTTTCTGGAGAAGCGGGCCTCGTCCGCCGATGCCCGCCAGGCGCATATTTTCCTCACCGACACCGGCCGCGAAATCATCCACGCCATCGAGAAATCGGTGAAGAAGACCGAAAAGCAGGCATTGAAGGGTCTCGACAAGAAGGATCAGAAAGCGCTGTTCAAGCTGCTTGCCCGTGTCGAGGCGAACCTTTCGAACGGCGAAATGGTGCTCCCCGATGACGAACTGGATATCGAGGACAAGATCCTTGAATAAGGTCACGCGTTCGCCGCTGGCGGCCGTCGCGTCAGTGCCGACCAGCGTCCCGGTGTGACGCCGAACGCCTTTTTGAAATGCCGATTGAAATGGCTTTGGTCACTGAAGCCGGCTGCGATGGCGATTTGCGCCAGTGGCTCGTCGGCTTCGATCATCCGACGGGCTCGTTGAAGCCGGCGCATCAACAGGAACCGGTGCGGGCTGGTGGAGAAGGTGGCGCGGAAATGCCGCGACAGGGCATAACGGTCCAATCCGGTTATCGCCTCCAATTCATCCGAACGTACAATCCGCGCGACATTTTCCTCCAGATAGTCGCGCGCCAGGCTGGCGGCGCGCCACGCAGTTTTCGCTACCGGTTTCGTCGGCTGACCGGCGTGCCGGGCCAAGCTTTGCATAAGCTGCGTCATGAAATCGACGACAAACAGCTCGTCCAGTTCCTGATTCAACGGCCCGAGCGCGGAAAGCAGCGTCGCCCGGAGATCGCGGTCTGTCACCACGGCATTCCCGACGAATGGCAGTGATCCGCCGCCGAGACAATCGAGCATCAGGGACGGCTCCAAATAGAGCATTCTGTATCGCAAGCCGTCTTCGGTGCCGGCACCGCCATCGTGCAGTTCGTCGGGATGAAGGATAATGATCTGGCCAGGCAGGCTCTGATGCGTTTGGCCGCGATAGCGGAAGCGCTGCACGCCATAAAGCGTCACCCCGATCGCATAGGTGTCGTGGCGATGGAGATCGAAGGCATTGCCGTGGAACCGGGCCTCGATGCGTTCCATCCCGGCAGCACCGGGTGCCGGTACGATGCAGTTCTCGGCTGCATCCACGCACAAACGTCCAAGACCCTGAAAGGCTTCCCGGTCCAGATCGTGCGCCATCGCTTCACTCGCAGCCTCGGATTGGCCCCCTTTTCGGATTGGAAACTGTCGCATGTTCGATACGAAATTTGCAATCGTGCTCAAGGATGATCTTCCCGTCTGGCAAAAGCTCAATGTCACCGCCTTTCTGACCAGCGGCATCGTCGCGCAATTTCCCGACATTATCGGCGACCCCTACCGTGATCGCGCCGGCAATATCTACAACCCGCTGTCGATCCAGCCGGTCATCGTGCTTTCGGTGGACGGCCAGACGCTCGGCGCGATCCAGCGGCGGGCGCTGGAGCGTGGTGTGACGGTTTCGCTCTATGTCGAGGAAATGTTTTCGACCGGGTATGATCTGGCCAACCGCGCCGTCTTTGCCGAATTTGCGCCGGAGGATGCCAAGGTGGTCGGCATCGCGCTTCGCGCCGAAAAGAAGCTCGTCGACAAGATCACCAAGGGCGCCCGCATGCACGCCTGAGTCGTCGGCCACTAGGTCGGCCACTGGGAAACAAACTGAGCCTGCCGGCGGCTGTCGTTGTGCCAGCCTGTTTTGGCTTGCCCGCAGGCGACAATTGCCGCATTGGTGAGGGACTGCCTTGCTTCCCGTCCGGCCTGAAATTGAATGCTCCCCCAAGACAAGACGAAAGCGCGACATCGCCGGCGGCGATCCTGTGCATGCTTTCCGTCTATGTGTTTTTCACCTTCCTCGACACCAGCAGCAAGTACCTTGTGCTGGCCGGCGTCTCGGCGCTGATCGTCGCCTGGACCCGCTTCGCGGTCCATGTGCTGATCGTCGGCGTCTTTCTGCGCGGATGGCGTGAGCCGCTGCGCTTTCGTCCCGCCAACCTGCCGGCGCATCTCACGCGCGGTCTGCTCCTGTTCGGATCGACGATATGCAACATTCTCGCGCTGCGGACGCTGCAGCTGGCAGAAACCACCTCGATCTACTTCTTCGGCCCGATGGTGATCACCGCGCTTGCCGGTCCGTTGCTAGGGGAATGGGCCGGCTGGCGGCGCTGGCTGGCGATCATGAGCGGCTTTGTCGGCGTCCTCATCATCACCCGGCCGGGCGTCGGCGTTTTTGGCGTCGGCCATCTCTTTGCGCTCGGCTCGATGCTATCGAACAGTTTCTACGTCATCATGACGCGCCGCATGTCGGCCACGGAAACCTCGGAAAGCCTCATCCTGTTTTCGGCGCTGGCGCCGGCCGTTCTGCTGCTGCCGACACTGCCGTTTTCGCTTTCGCTGCCGCAGGATGGCTGGCACTGGTTCATATTGCTGATGCTGGGCGTCTTCGGCGCCATCGGCCATTGGCTTCTTGTGCAGGCCTATCGCCTTGCCACCACCACGGCCCTGGCCCCCTATCCCTATTCGCAGATGATCTGGATGATCATCTCCGGCCTGATCGTCTTCAACCAGTTTCCCGACCGCTGGACGCTGGCCGGTGCGACAGTCATCGTCGCCAGCGGCCTCTACATCGTCCACCGCGAGCACCGGCTTCGTGTGCGCAACCGCGCGACGCTGGACGCGGAGGCGGAAGCGCTGGCAAAAAAACTTTGATTTGCTCGGGATCGATGGCATAAGAGCCGGCCTTTAAACAGTTTAAATTGCTTCGGGAGCGCAGGGCGCTGGCACAGAAGATCAAGCTTTCCACCATCGCGGATGCGCTCGGCGTGTCCACGGCCACGGTCTCGCTGGCCTTGCGCGACAGCCCGCTGGTCGCCGGCGGCACCCGCGATCGCATCAAGGAACATGCCCGCGCCATCGGCTATATCTACAACCGCCGCGCCGCCAGCCTGCGCACCTCGCGCTCGGGCATTGTCGGCGTCGTCGTCCACGATATCATGAACCCGTTCTTTGCCGAGATATTGCGTTCGATCGAGAGCGAACTCGACCGCAGCCGGCAAACCTTCATCCTGTCGAACCACTACGACCAACTCGAGAAACAACGCACCTTCATCGACACGCTTCTGCAACTCGGCGCCGACGGCGTCATCATGTCGCCGGCCATCGGCACGCCGCCCGAAGACATAATCATGGCCGAGGAGAACGGTCTCCCGGCAGTGCTGATTGCACGCACCGTCGAAGGTGCCGACGTGCCGGTGTTTCGCGGCGACGATGCCTACGGTACCGGGCTTGCTACCAATCATCTGATCTCGCTTGGCCACAAGCGCATCGCAATGATCGGCGGTACCGATCAGACGTCGACCGGCCGCGACCGCTATCAGGGATATGTCAATGCCATGGAGGCGGCGGGGCTTGAGGTCAGGCCGTCCTGGCGTATCGCCGGCCCGCGCACCAAACAGGCCGGCTTCGAGGCCGCCGGGCAGTTCCTAGCGCTGAAGGACAGGCCGACCGCGGCCTGCTGCTGGAACGACCTCGTCGCCATCGGCCTGATGAACGGCATCGCGCGCGCCGGGCTGGTGCCGGGCATCGACATCTCCGTTACCGGCTATGACGACCTCGAGGAGGCGGCGATCGCGACGCCGGCGCTGACTACCGTGTGGAACGGCCAGCGCGAGGTTGGCCGCCGCGCCGCCAGCGCGCTGCTCGACAAACTCAACGGACAGACGGTGCGGCCGTCGCAGGAACTGATCAAGCCGGAACTGCATGTGCGCCAGTCGACCGGCAAACCGGTGGAACGTGCATGACAAAAACCAAACAGCAAGCTGTCGCCATTCTGGTGCCGGGCCAGTTCAACGATCATGCGGTCGGCCGCATCGACGGGGTGTTCAGCCGCGTCCGGATCGAACGCGCCGATCCGTCGCTGGTCACCGACGAGATGCGTCATACGGTGCGCGGCATCGCCGCCTTTGGCGGCATAAGCTCCGCGTTGATGGACGCGCTGCCAAAGCTCGAGATCATCGCCAATTTCGGCGTCGGCTATGATTCGGTCGATGTCCGCCACGCCGCACAGCGCGGCATCATGGTCACCAACACACCGGATGTGCTGACCGAAGAGGTCGCCGATACGGCGCTCGGCCTGTTGATCAATACCATCCGCGAACTGCCGCGCGCCGAGGCCTGGCTACGCGACGGAAGCTGGCTGCGCAACGGCAACTATCCGCTGAGCCGGCTGACCTTGCGCGGGCGCCATGTCGGTATCTTTGGCATGGGCCGCATCGGCCTCGCCATTGCCCGCCGGCTCGACGCTTTCGGGCTGCCCATTGCCTATCACAACCGGCGCCGCGTCGAAGGCCTGTCCTATGACTATCACCCGACGCTGAAAGGTCTCGCCGGGGCGGTCGACACACTGATCTCGGTGGCGCCCGGCGGGGCTTCGACGGAAAAGGCCGTCAATGCCGAAATCCTCTCGGCTCTTGGGCCGAACGGCGTCTTTGTCAACATCGGCCGGGGCAGCACGGTCGACGAACCAGCCCTTGCCGCCGCACTTGCCAGCGGCAGCATCGCCGCTGCCGGGCTAGACGTCTTTGCCGACGAGCCGAATGTGCCAGCGGCGTTGCTTGCCGCGCCCAACACCTCGCTTTTGCCACATGTCGGCTCGGCCTCGCAGCACACCCGCCGCGCCATGGCGGACCTGTGCGTCGAAAATCTGGTCTCGTGGTTTTCGCAGCGCAAGGCGCTGACGCCGGTGCCGGAGACGGCAAATGTCAAGGCAAGGCCGTAAGCGGGCTGCCATATCTATTAACTTCAGCTTAACCCTTCGGAATCATTCTGGTCCCTTCGCAGTGTATGTCCGCCTGACAGGACATGACAGCAAGATGAAGCGCGCCTCCCTGATCTCTTCGAACCGGCGCGCTTGAAATGCGCGGAGAACCAGGATGAAGACGCTTCCTGCATTGATGACAGTCGCTGTGCTGTTCGGCAGCGCCCAGCTGTTTTACGCCGGTAGCGGTGAAAGCCGTGCGGCCAGTGAGTCACCGCTTTCATCCGGCAACTACAGGCTGGTAGCCCATGGCAACGAGGGGTCTTGTGCGGTCAGCCGCGGCGCCGAGATTTCGCAAGGCCTGTCGCTGTTGACGATCGCAGCAAATTGCCGCCGGGTGTTGCCCGGCGTCGAGCAGGCGAAGTTCTGGCGAGAGCAGGATGATGGCACGGTCACCTTCAGCGCCAACGGCACCGATCCGATCGTCATGTTCTCAGTCGCCGACGGCGATGGTTACGAATCCTACGCGCCGGCGCTGCCGCTGCTGACGCTGGCGTCGGCCGGCAACTAGCGAGCGCGGCAGGACTATTCCGCGGCTGCGCGCGCACCCGATTTCGCCGCCTGATGCAGGCGCACCGCATCGCCGAATGCGCGAAATATCTTTACCGAGATACTGTCCGATTTGACCCAGTATTCGGGATGCCACTGGACGCCGACGGCGAAAGCCCGTGCATCGCGCACCGAAACCGCCTCGACAGTGCCGTCGGCGGCGACCGCTTCGACCTGCAGCTTTGGGCCAAGCCGGTCGATGGCCTGGCGATGCACCGAATTGACCATGATGTCGCCGGCGCCGAAGACCCCGGCCAGGCAGCTGCCGGGTTTTATCGCCACGCTCTGGCGGATGGCGAAGCGTTCGTCCTGATTGTCGCTTGCCGGCGCACGATGATCGAGCGAACCGGCGCGTTCCTGGATTTCGGTGGCCAGCGTGCCACCCAGCGCCACATTCATCTCCTGGATGCCGCGGCAGATGGCGAGCAATGGCACCCCGCGCTCCACCGCCCGGCGGATCAGCGGCAACGTCGTCGCGTCGCGGGCGGAGTCGTAAGGACCATTGGCTTCGCTGGCGTCACCGCCATAGAGCGAGGGATGAACGTTCGATTTGGAACCGGTGACCATGACGCCGTCGACGGCGGAAAGCAGTTCGTCGAAGTCGAGCCGGTCGCCGAAGGACGGTACCAGCAGCGGGAACACGCCTGCACCCGAAAGCGCCGCTTCGAGATATTGCTGTGGCGTGGCATGCCAGGTGTAGTTGTCGAACTGGCGGACGTCGGCCGATACGGCCACGAGCGGCTGGTGCATTTGGTCCGGATCCCATCGGGTGCAACGAATTATCTGCCTGCAAAATAGGCGATCCGAAGGCGCATTTCCATGGCAAGTTTCGGCGTGTCGCGTAGGCCAGTTAATCGACCTTAGACTATAGTTGCAAGATCTGCCCCAACGCCGTGAATTTCCCCGAAATGCGTCGCTCAAACCGGGCTGCCGTGCTGGACTCGACTCCTTGCCTGTGTATTGTCGGCTCGAAGCCGATCCGGGCGCCGAAGTGTCCCGAATGTCGGTCAGTGGATCCAAAAGGGAGGAACTTCATGGATCGTCGTTCGTTCATCCGCAAGGCCGGCACCGCCGGCGTTGGCGCTGCGGCCGCTGCCGCGACACTTGCCGCGCCGGCCATCGCCCAGTCCAATCCGAAAGTGACCTGGCGGCTGGCGTCGTCCTTCCCGAAGTCGCTCGATACGATCTATGGCGGTGCCGAAGTGTTTTCCAAGATGCTGTCGGAGGCGACCGACGGCAACTTCCAGGTCCAGGTCTTCGCCGCCGGCGAACTCGTTCCCGGCCTGCAGGCCGCCGATGCCACCACTGCCGGCACGGTCGAGGCCTGCCACACGGTGGCATACTATTACTGGGGCAAGGACCCGACTTGGGCGCTGGGAGCGGCGGTTCCGTTTTCGCTCAACGCGCGCGGCATAAACGCCTGGCACTATCATGGCGGCGGCATCGATCTGTTCAACGAGTTCCTGGCGACGCAGGGTCTGTTTGGGCTGCCGGGCGGCAATACCGGCGTGCAGATGGGCGGCTGGTTCCGCAAGGAGATCAAAACGGTCGCCGACCTTTCCGGCCTCAAGATGCGTATCGGTGGTTTTGCCGGCAAAGTGGTGCAAAGGCTCGGCGTGGTTCCTCAGCAGATCGCCGGTGGCGACATTTATCCGGCGCTGGAAAAAGGCACGATCGATGCCGCCGAATGGGTCGGCCCCTATGACGACGAGAAGCTCGGCTTCTACAAGGTTGCGCCCTATTACTACTATCCCGGCTGGTGGGAAGGTGGACCGACCGTCCATCTGATGTTCAACAAGGCGAAATACGACGAACTTTCGCCGGCTTACAAGTCGCTGGTGCATACTGCCGCTCAAGCGGCCGACGCCAACATGCTGCAGAAATACGACTATCTCAATCCGGCGGCGGTTAAGCGGCTGGTTGCCGGCGGTGCCAAGTTGAGCCCGTTCAGCCAGGAGATCATGGCCGCCTGTTTCGAAAAGGCCAACGAAGTCTATGCCGAGATGGAAGCCTCGAATGCGCCGTTCAAGAAGATCTGGGATTCGATCAAGGCGTTCCGCAAGGAGCATTATCTCTGGGCGCAGGTGGCCGAGTACAACTATGACACCTTCATGATGGTCCAGCAGCGCAATGCCAAGCTCTGATCCTGTTGCTTCGCGGCGCCAGTGTTCCTTTCGGAACACTGGCGCCGTAGCGCATTCATTTGCGATCAGCCGGGCACCACCACGACCTTGACCTCGCCTGGCGCCGGCGGGTTGGCAATGATCGCCACCGCCTCGTCGAGGCTGACTTGTCGTGATATCAGCCGATCTACTTCGATCGTCCCCGAGGCGATAAGATTGGCGGCCCGGCGATGGGTAAAGGGGTTGAGGAAGGAACCCAGGACCTTCAACTCACGGAACAGCAGATCGAACGGTTCGAACGCCACTTTCATGCCTTGCGGCATCACGCCGACGACGACGACGGTGCCGCCCGCTTTGGCCAGCCGCATCGCCTGCTCAACAGTGTCTTTCACGCCGGCGCATTCGAACACCACGTCGACGCCGCCCGGCATCAAACCCGACCGGCCGACGATCGCATCGATGACATCGAAGGCGCTGGGATCGAGCGTCGCCGTTGCGCCAAATTGCTCGGCAAGAGCCCGCCGCGAGGCCTGACGGGTCGACAAGATAATGGTCGTCGCACCGGCGAGCTTTGCCAGTTGAACGGTGAGCAGGCCGATCACGCCGCCGCCGAGCACCGCGACCGACGAGCCTGGTTTGATCGCGGCAAGGTCCACGCCATGCAGGCAGCAGCCGAGCGGCTCGCAGAAAGCACCATGCGTAGGCTTCAGATCGCCTGGCAAGACGAAGGCCTGTTTCTGTGGCAGGACAAGATATTCGGCAAAGCCGCCATCGCGATGGATACCGATGGCGCGTAGATTGCCGCAGAGATTGACCCGGCCGGCCTGACAATGCTCGCATCGGCCACAGGCAATGTTGGGATCGCCGGTGACGCGGTCGCCGACGGAAAAGCCGGATACGGCAGGTCCGACCGCCTCGACGATGCCGGAGAATTCATGCCCGAGCGTCACCGGCGGCGTGCACGGGAATTCACCATGGAAAAGATGCCTGTCGGTGCCGCAGACGCCGCACGCCTCGATGCGCACCAGCAGATCGTTCGGCCCGGCGGTCGGTTTCTCGACCTCGCACACGGCGAGGCTGCCCACTCGCTCCAACCGAACCGCCTTCATGGCTGCCGGGCCCTCCTCAGTTGAAACTCGGTGGTTGCGACAGATCGATTGCCGGCGCCGCCGGTTTCGCGGGCGGCTTTTCGTCGAAGCTCGGCGGCTGCGACAAATCCGGTGTGGAAGGTGAGGCCGGGGCAGTGCCGCCGTTGGCCGGCGGCGTGCCAAGCGGCGACAAGCCGATGCCAGGCGTTTCCGGCACCTGGTAGTTGATGGTGCCAGGATCGACGACAGTGCCTTTGTAGTGCATCACCATCTGCGGGAAGGCGATGGTCAGGCCGATCATGATCACCTGGATGCAGACGAAGGGCACTGCGCCCCAATAGATCTGCCCTGTGGTGACGGGCGCGATCTGCTTGCCGGTGAGTCGGTCGAGATAGGGCACGCGCGCGGCGACCGAGCGCAGATAAAACAGCGCGAAACCGAAGGGCGGATGCATGAAGGAGGTCTGCATGTTGACGCCCAAAAGCACGCCAAACCAGATCAGGTCGATGCCGAGTTTGTCAGCCGCTGGCGCCAAAAGCGGCACGATGATGAAGGCAAGCTCGAAAAAGTCGAGGAAGAAGGCGAGCACGAAGACGAGGATGTTGACGCCAATCAGGAAACCGACTTCACCGCCCGGCAGCGACGTCAACAGGTGCTCGACCCAGATGTGGCCATTGACGCCGTAGAAGGTCAGCGAGAACACCCGCGCGCCGATCAGGATGAACAGAACGAAGGACGACAGCCTGGTCGTCGAGGCCAGCGCCTGCTTGACCACGTCGAGCGACAGCCGCCCCTTCACCGCCGCCATTGCAAGCGCGCCGACGGCGCCCATGGCGCCGCCTTCCGTCGGCGTGGCGATGCCAAGGAAGATGGTGCCCAGCACCAGGAAGATCAGCGCCAGCGGCGGGATCAGCACGATGATCACCTGCTGTGCCAGTCTGGACATCAGGTTGATCTTCAGGCGCTGGTCGACGATCGCCACGACATAGATGAAGATGACGCCAGTAGTGGCGCCGAGGATATCGGCGTTGCCGCCATGGTTCGGTGCGAGGTAGCGATACGCCGCATAGGAAACAACCACCGCCGCCAGCAGCGCCGCCAGCAGCGACAGCACACCGTGGCCGAGCGTGCGGGCCTCAAGCGGCAGTGCCGGCATCGACTTCGGCCGAAAGATCGACATGAGCAGGATGTAGAGCATGTAGATGCCGGTCAAAATGAGCCCGGGGATCAGCGCCCCCTTGTACATATCGCCGACCGAGCGGCCGAGCTGGTCGGCCAGGACGATCAGCACCAGTGACGGCGGGATGATCTGGGCGAGCGTCCCGGACGCGGCAATAACGCCGGATGCCAGTCGCCGGTCGTAGCCGTAGCGCAGCATGATCGGCAGCGAAATCAGACCCATGGCAATGACGGAGGCCGCCACCACGCCGGTCGTCGCGGCGAGCAGCGCGCCGACGAAAATCACGGCATAGGCGAGGCCACCACGGACCGGTCCGAACAACTGGCCGATCGTGTCGAGCAGGTCTTCGGCCATGCCGGATCGTTCGAGCACGATGCCCATGAAGGTGAAGAACGGGATCGCCAGCAGCGTATCGTTCGACATCACCCGGCTGCCATAGAAATTATCCGGCAACGCGTGCAGCAACGGCCAGGCGAGATTGATCGAGCCGCCCGAATAGGGCGACAGAAGCACGCCGATGAAGAAGAACATCAGGCCGTTGGCGGCGAGCGAGAAGGCGACGGGGTAGCCGATCAGCAGGAAGACGACCAGCGAGGCGAACATGATCGGCGCCATGTTCTGGGCGATGAACTCGATCACGAGCGCACCTCTTCGGCGAGCGCCTTGGCTTCGAGTTCGGCCTGCTCATGCGCCGATATGAACGGAGTGGGATCGTCCATCTGACCGCGCATGATGGCGATTTTCTTGATGATTTCGGAAATGCCCTGCAGTGCGAGCAGAAAAAAGCCGACCAGCAGGATCGCCTTCGCCGGCCAGATGATCAGCCCGCCGGAATTGTTCGACATCTCGCCGCTGCGATACGACAGCGACACATAGGGAACGAAATAGACCACCATCAACGTCACGAACGGCATCAGGAAGAAGACGTGACCGAAAAGGTCGATCCAGTGCTGCACGCGGCGCGAGAACATGCCGTAGACGATATCGATGCGGATATGGTCGTTCTGCTTCAGCGTGTAGGCGGCGGCCAGCATGAAGGCGGCGCCGAACAGATACCATTGCAATTCCAGCCAGGCGTTCGAGGACATGTCGAACACCTTGCGGATGACGGCGTTTGCGGCGCTTACCAGGATCGCCAGCAGGATCAGCCACGAAACCCATTTGCCGATGAATTCGTTCAAACGGTCAATGGTTCTGGAAAGAGCGAGAAGCCCTGCCATGCATTCCTCCCTTGTGTCAGAGCGCGGCGGTTCCCTGTCCGTCGCGTCGCTGTGGACCAACGGTATGCAGTGCGTGGTCCGGCGGGTCAACACGGGACACCCCGCATAAACACAGTTGTGAGATGACGGGCGGCAAAATGCTGCCGCGTCCTTTGCATGTCCAAGGACATGCGGCGCTTTCATCCAAGCAAAGTCGGGTGCGGCTCAGGCGATCTTCTGTTGGTCGCGGCCGGCGCCGATCAGCACAAGCATGGCGACGAGGAACAGGTACATCCAGCCGTCCCGCCATTCGAGCGGGAAATAGCCGGCCCATAGCGATTCGGCCATGCCGAAAGCGGCGGCACCCAGTGCCGCCCGGAAAGGCGAGAGATAGCCGCCCACTGCGGTCACGAACAGGATCTTCAACCCGTAGACCAACCCTGTGCCGAAGCTGATGTTACCGTAGTAGAAGGCGGCGAGCACGCCGGCCAGTGCCGCGCAAAGGCCGCCGAAAAGCACCGCGTGCCGAAACACCGCACGAACATCGACGCCGCACATCGCAGCCGCCTTGGGATCGTCGGATACGGCGCGCCAGCTCCGGCCGAAGTTCGAATATGCGAAGCCCCAGGCAGCCAGCGCTATGGCCGCCAGTACGGCGGCGCAATCGAGCAATTGGATCAGCGTCAACGTCGCCTTGAAGCTGGCATTCTGCGCGAAGACGATGGTCTGGGCCAGCATTGGCGGCAACCATAGGTCATGGGTATCGGCGGCGATGCGGCTGGCTTCCGACAAGACCAGCAATATGCCGAGCGTCGTCACCACGATGGCGTTGGGCGAGCGGTCGGCCAGCGGTTCGAAGATACTTCGCGACAGGACATGGCTGAGCAGCGCCGCATAAAGGAATGCCGCAGCTACGCCGAGCGCGACCGATGCAAACAGCGTCAACCACAGCGCCTGATAGCCGAACGCCGCAGTGAGGATCATCGTATGCCCGCAAAAGGCGAACAGCGCGCCATAGGCAAGATTGGTGCGGTGCAGGATGCCGTTGGTCAGCACGTAGCCGAAGGCAAGCAATGCGTAGAGCGCGCCCGAATGCAGCCCGTTCAGAACCTGCTGGAAGAAATAGAGCATGCAAGACCCTCGATGCATGCCCCGCAATCGGTGCGGGGGTTTGGGACGAACGACATTCTCAGTACGGCGATCGCCTCACTGACGAGCGTTGCACCCGGAATCTAACTTGTCAAACGCGATTTATCGGTTAGATTCTCCATATGACAGTATCCTGGACTCCGCACCGCTTCACCGGTGGCATGCTGGCGCTCGACACGGCGAACACCGTCGTTTTGCGGAACGATCCGGAGGAAACTTTCGACCGTTTCGACGATCCGGCCGAGATCGCCCGCTTTGCCGAAGCCGCGAGTGGCTTTCGCGCCGCCGAGCTCGGCGGCAGGCGGCTCGTAGCGCCGGCGCCTGAAAAGATCGCACCGCTGGTGCTGTCGATTCGCGAGACGACCGATCGGCTGTTTCGCGGCGCGGTATCGAACGGTGCGATCGACACCGCCGACATGCCTGAATTCCTGGAAGCCTGCGCCGATGGCCTCGCCCATGGCCACACCGAAATCGGCATGCCCGAGAAACCGTTCGGCGACCCGGCAACGCCTATCGCCTTCGAGGCGGCGCTTGCGGTCTCGGCGCTGTCGCTGCTGCGCAGTGACACCATCGCCAGGCTGAGGATATGTCCGAACTGCAGCTGGCTGTTTGTCGACCGAAGCCGCAATTCCAGCCGCCTCTGGTGCGACATGGCGGTGTGCGGCAACCGCCAGAAGGCAAACCGATACTATCGCCGCCGGACCGCGGCCAGGGAGGTCACCAATGTCTAAGAAATGTTCGCGCGCGATGATTGTCGTCGCGGCGTTGTTCGCGGCGGCCGCGCTCGGCGCCTGCCGTGATTCCGGCAAGGACCAGCTGTTCGCCATTTCCGGGAAGCTGTTCGAGTTCAACTACCGGCTGGGTATCGCCACCTATGTCATCACCCTCAATCCGCTGCGGCCGGTGGGTGAGGGGCAGGTCGCTGTGGTCTCCTTCCAGAACCCGGCCGGTGGTGATCCGATCATCGTCACCCAGAAAATATGGCCGAAGCTGCCGCATGTGACGCTTACCAGCCCGCCGCTTACCTGCGTTGTCAAGGACAAGCCCTATGCGGTGTCGATCCGCATCGAGGATTCCAGCGGCAAGTTGCTGCAGAGTTTCGCGACCACTCTGACGTCCTCGCTCGACCAGTCGGTCCTGCCCGACCGGCCTCTGGTGGTCGGGCCAGTCTACGAGCTCAACAAGGACTTGGCCGGCCATGTCGACGGCAAGCTGCCCGGTGAACCGAAGCCCAGTTGCCCAAAGGCTGCATGATGCATCACCAGCGGCACTGAGCGCCGCCGGAATTTTTCATGCTCGGCCATCCTCCCCGACAGGCGTTTCGTGGCGCCACACGGCCGCGCACGGATCGTTTGTTGCGGACCGCCTGGCACCTTCGATTTTGTTTGACCTCCCCGGCAAGGGAAGAAAGACTGTGGGCACTCGACTCCGACGTTGGCCGCGCACCTCCAGGCGCGGCCTCCGCACAGGAAATGCCTGATGACGCTGCACAATGTCGCGCTCGACGACAAGTTCGACCTGGCAAAGGAGCGGATCTTCCTGTCGGGTGCCCAGGCAGTCATCCGCATGCTTCTGATGCAGCGCGAGCGCGACCGCCGGGCTGGCCTGAACACCGCCGGTTTCGTCTCCGGCTATCGCGGCTCGCCGCTCGGCGGCCTCGACATGCAGCTGTGGAAGGCCAGGAACCAGCTCGCGCAGTCGGACATCGTCTTCCAGCCCGGTCTCAACGAGGAGCTTGCCGCCACCGCCTGCTGGGGCTCGCAGCAGGCCGAATTGCTGGGCGAGGGTACCCATGACGGCGTTTTTTCGGTCTGGTATGGCAAGGGTCCGGGCGTCGACCGCTCCGGCGACGTGTTCCGCCACGCCAATCTCGCCGGGTCGTCAAAACATGGCGGCGTGCTGGCTCTGATGGGTGACGACCACATGGCCGAATCCTCGACCAACGCGCATGCCACCGAGTTCCTGTTCGTCGACACCATGGTGCCGATCCTTAATCCGGCCGGCGTCCAGGAGATCATCGACTACGGCCTCTACGGCTTTGCCATGTCGCGTTTTGCCGGCACCTGGGCGGCGATCAAATGCGTCAAGGACAACATCGAATCGACAGCCTCTGTCGGTGCCGCGCTCGACCGGCTAGATATCGTCATCCCGGACTTCGACATGCCGCCCGGCGGCCTCAACATCCGTAACGAGATCGACATGCTCGGCCAGGAGGAGCGGTTGCATGAATACAAGCGCGCCGCCGCTTCAGCGTTCATCCACGCCAATGGGCTGAATCGGATCGTCTATTCGGGCGGCACCAGCGCCAGGCTTGGCATCGTCACCATCGGCAAGAGTTATCTCGATGTTCGCCAGGCGCTGGAGGATATCGGCGTCGACGAAGCGGCCGCCAGTCGTATCGGTATCAGGCTGTTCAAGGTCGGTTGCCCGTGGCCGCTCGACCTGCAACACATCGCTGACTTTGCTCGCGGCCTCGATACCATCGTCGTCGTCGAGGAGAAACGCTCGCTGATCGAGGTGCAACTGCGCGAGAACCTTTACGGCACCGCGACGCAGCCGGTCATCGTCGGCAAGAAGGACGAGCGCGGCGACTGGCTGTTCCCGGCCAAGGGCGCGCTCGACCCCAACGATATTGCCATCGCGCTCGGCGAGAGGATTTTGCGAACGATCGGCCCGTCGGAAGAAATCGCCGCGCGGGTGGCGAAGTTGCGCCAGTTCCAGGCGATGCTGGCCGACACGTCAGACATCGCCTCGCGCACGCCCTTCTTCTGCTCCGGCTGCCCACACAATTCCTCGACCAAGGTGCCGGACGGCTCGCTCGCCGCCGCCGGAATCGGCTGTCATTTCATGGCGCTGTGGATGGACCGCAACACCGTCGGCTTCACCGCCATGGGCGGCGAGGGCGCGCAGTGGGTCGGCCAGGCGCCGTTCTCGAAGCGCGAGCACATCTTCCAGAATCTGGGCGATGGCACTTACAACCACTCGGGTGTGCTGGCGATCCGCTTCGCGCTGTCGACCGACGCCAACATCACCTACAAGATCCTCTACAATGACGCCGTCGCGATGACCGGCGGGCAGCCGCACGAGGGCGGCCTGACGGTGGACATGATCGCAAGACAGGTGCGCGCCGAGGGCGTGGAGCGCATCGCCATCGTCACTGACGAGCCGGACAAATATACCGGCAAGGTGGAATTTCCCGCCGGCGCCACCATCCATCACCGCGACGACCTCGATCTCGTCCAGCGCGAGTTGCGTTCGGTCAAAGGCGTCTCGGTGCTGCTCTACGACCAGACCTGCGCCGCCGAGAAGCGTCGCCGCCGCAAGCGCGGCACGTTCCCCGATCCGGACAAGCGTATCTTCATCAACGAACTGGTCTGCGAAGGCTGCGGCGATTGCGGCGTGCAGTCGAATTGCGTCTCGATCCAGCCGGTCGAGACCGAATTCGGCCGCAAGCGCAAGATCGACCAGTCGAGTTGCAACAAGGACTTCTCTTGCGCCAACGGCTTCTGCCCCTCCTTCGTCACCGTTCATGGCGCCAAAATCAGGAAAGCCGAAGGCATAGCCGGCGCGGCCGACCCGCTCGCGGGGGTGCCGGCGCCGGCGCAATTTACGCTCGGTGAACAAGGCTGGGCGGCGATCATCGACGGTGTCGGCGGCACCGGCGTCGTCACAATAGGCGCGGTGCTCGGCATGGCCGCGCACCTGGAAGGCAAGGGCTGCGGCATGATCGACATGGCCGGCCTCGCCCAGAAGGGCGGCTCGGTGTTCACCCATGTCCGCATCGCCCGCACGCCGGACGACATCCACGCCATTCGGGTATCGGCCGGCAAGGCCGATCTCGTGCTCGGCTGCGATCTCGTCGTTTCGGGTGCCAAGAAGGTGTTGGCCGCGGTGCGCGAAGGCCATACCATCTTCCTCGCCAACACTGCCGAGATCATGCCGGGCGAGTTCGCCCGTTCGGCCGATTTCTCGCTGCCCGTCGAGCGGCTGAAGAAAGCGATAAGAACGGCCGCGGGCGACGACAGGACGCATTTCTTCGACGCTACCCGCACCGCCACTGCGCTGTTCGGCAGCTCGCTTGGTGCCAACATGTTCATGCTCGGATTCGCCTTCCAGCATGGCGGCTTGCCGCTGTCGGCGGAGGCGGTCGAGAAGGCGATCGAGCTCAACGGCGAGGCGGTAGCGATGAATGTCGCGGCATTTCGCTGGGGCCGCCGCGCCGCCCACCAGCCGGATTTCGTCCGCAGCCTTCTCGCCCAGCCGGGCAAGGCCACGCAGCATGCCGCCATTGCCGAGACGCTGGACGATATCATTGCTCGCCGCGTCGCCTTCCTGACCGCCTACCAGAACGCCGCCTATGGCAAGCGCTATGCCGACAGACTGGCGGCGCTGCGCAAGGCCGAAACCAATGCTGTGCCCGGGTCGACCGTGGTGACCGAGGCTGCCGCAAAGAACCTGTTCAAGCTGATGGCGATCAAGGACGAATACGAGGTGGCGCGGCTTTATACGGACGGCTCCTTTGCCGCAGAGCTCGCAAAGCAGTTCCAGAGCTACGGCAAGCTTGAATTCCATCTCGCACCGCCGATCATGGGCAGGCGCGGCAGTGACGGGAAGCCGAAGAAATCGAGCTTTGGCCCGTGGATGATGAACGGGTTCCGCCTGCTGGCGGCGATGAAGGGCCTGCGCGGCACCGCTTTCGACCTGTTCGGCTACAGCGCCGAGAGGCGTATGGAGCGGCAGCTTCTTGCCCTCTATGAAGCCGACCTGGAACTTGTCGCCGGCGCGCTGGCGCCGGGCAAGATCGAGGTTGCTGCCGCGCTTGTTTCGGTACCGGCGCTCATCCGCGGCTTTGGCTACGTCAAGCAGGCCAGTGCCGAAAAAGCCGCCGGCGAACGCCAGCGACTGCTCGACCGCCTCTCAACGGCGCCGCTGCGGCCGCAACTTCAAGCCGCCGAATAATTCAGCGCTGTGATACGCCTTGTTTACCTGAACTGTAGTTTCCCTGCTTCCGCTGCGTCACCGATGAATGCCAATAGAGCCCGAACCGCTGCTCTAAACCTTTCTTAAGGCCAATGTGACACTGCTGGGTTCCCCAGGGTTGGGATCCAGGCGTGAATCTGAGACGAAAAAACGAGATTCCGGTCGACGTTTACATTCCGTTCGTGGAAACGCTGTTTCGCGACGGGTTCACGCTGTCGATCGGCCTTGTTGCGCAGACACTCCTCGTCATTCTGGTCTATTGGAAGACCATGGACTTGGCGTATCTTCTAGTTGCCGCTGGGCTCATCATTGTCGGTACCCTGCGCCTTCGCAACATCCGAAAATACGGGCGACTTCCTTCCCCGACGACGTGGGAAGAAGCCCATGATCGCGAAAACGATTACATAATTTTTGGTTCGATGCATGGTTTCATGCTTGGCGCGTTCTGTTTCGTCAGTATCTATCTGGCAAATGACAGCCACGACAACTATGCCGAAATAGCCTCTGTCTGCGTCACTCTGGCATCGGTCACGTCGATTGCCGGCCGCAATTATGGGTCGCCGCGCATGGTCATGATTTTTATCATAACCACTACATGGCCCATATCGCTTGGCTTTATCCTGCGCGGCGATATCTACCACATCATCCTCGGTCTGATGTCGGCCCCTTTTCTGTTTGCGATCAAGCGGTTCGCCGACATCGTCCGCGAAGTCCTGTTTACCGCCCTGTCGGAGGAAAAGAAGGCGAACCGCATCGCGCAGCGTTTCAACCGCGCGCTCAACACCATGTCGCATGGCCTTGTCATGCTTGGTCCCGACGGCCGGGTGGCGGTGGCCAATGCCGAAGCCGCGCACCTGATGTCGCTCAAATCGGCCGATGCGCTGCTAGGCCGCTCGATCCATGGTCTGCTGATGCGCGGCGCTGCAGGCGGCATGCTGGCGCCGAAAGATTGCCGTTACATCGAAGCCCAGCTGACGCGTGCGTTGCGCGAGGGCCGCGACCGCAAGGTCCTGGTCTCGCTCACCAACGGCCAGCACTATGAATTTTCGGCGCGCGAAGGCAGCCAGGAACTGGGCGTCGTCACTTTCGAGGATGTGACCGCCCGGGTCGAGGCGGAAGACAAGATCCGCTTCATGGCGCGCTACGACAGTCTCACCGGCCTGCCCAACCGCGCCTACTTCCACGAGTTGGTGGTGGAAGCCATGGCCTCAGGGGATCCCGAGCGTCTCTGCGGGCTGGTGGTGCTCGATCTCGACGATTTCAAGAGCGTCAACGACACGCTCGGCCATCCGGTCGGCGACGGATTGATCTACGCCGTTGCCGAGCGGCTGGCGGCAGTCGCTGGGCCAGGCATCACCGTCAGCCGCTTCGGCGGCGACGAGTTCATGATCTTCTTCGAGCGCATCGAGGATGAAAGCCACTTGACCGGCCAGGTTGATGAGATCTTTGTCAATCTACAGGGCGAGGTCGATGTCGCCGGCCACGGATTACGCATCCAGGCCAGCGGCGGCGCGGTGCTGTCGCGGGTCAAGGATACCGACGTTGACGCCATGATCGTCAAAGCCGACCTTGCACTCTACAAGGCCAAGGAGCTTGGCAAGAACGGTTGGCGGCTGTTCGAGGCCTCCATGGATGCTGCCTTCCGCAGCCGTCAGCTGATGAAGGCGGACCTGCGCAGCGCCGTGGAAAACAACGAATTGCGGGTGGTCTATCAGCCGATCGTGGCGATGAGCACGATGCGTATCGCCAGTTGCGAAGCGCTGTGCCGCTGGGATCATCCCGATCTCGGGCCGATTTCCCCCGGTATCTTTATTCCGCTGGCGGAGGAAATGGGGATTATTTCCGACATCAGCACCTTCGTCCTGCATGCGGCCTGCACGGAATGCGCCAAATGGCCGGCCCAGACCAGCGTGTCGGTCAATCTCTCGGCCAAGGATTTCCGCAACCGTGATGTCATCCAGAAGGTTCGCGACGCGCTGGCTGAATCCGGTCTCTCCGCCGGACGTCTGGAGATCGAAGTCACCGAGACGGCGCTGCTCGACGACAAGTCGCTGACACGCCAATATATCGAGGAGTTGAAGCGGCTCGGCGTGCGCATTGCGCTCGACGATTTCGGTACCGGGTATTCGAGCCTCAGCTATCTCCACAAACTGCCGCTCGACAAAATCAAGATCGACCGCTCGTTCCTGATGGATGTCACTCAGAACAGCCGGTCGCTCGAATTGCTCAAGGGCATCGTCAACCTGTCACGGCCGCTGGGACTTTCGGTTACCGTCGAAGGTGTCGAGACCTTCGAACAGCTCAAGATCCTGGCATTGCAGGTCAAGCCGGACCTGGTCCAGGGCTTTCTGTTCGGGTCGGCACTCAGCGCGTCCGGCATCGAGACGATGTCGAGCACCGTCTGGCCCTTCGCCAAGGACATCCAGACGGCAAGGAAGGCGCCGCGGCGCTGACTTCGCGCTGAAAAACCGCGTATTTTAGTATAATTTTATTAATTATTAACCTTAACGAGCGGTAAACGAGATCCTACTTATTTTCATCTTTACATCTCATGACCCGTCCGTAGTGTCGGCTGGTGGCGGTAATCGCGGGGAATAGAGTTCATGTGTGCCCAGTTGAGTTCGCTCGGCCATGCGGCGGGCGCTGGTGGGAAAGATGCGTCCGAGACCATGTCCAGCTTCGCGCAACATGTTTATGCGCTGCTTGACCGGACGGAGTACCGACGCTGTGAAAGCGGCGAGGACTTCGAAAGCATTTACAGGCTGCGCTACAATTCCTATCGGATGAACGATCTGGTGCCCGAGAATGCGTCCCGTCAGGTCCATGACGAGTTTGACGAACTGCCCAATTGCCATACGTTCGGAATCTACATCGAGGGGCGGCTGGTCAGCACAATGCGCCTGCATAACGTGTCTGCTGATAACGCCACATCACCAGCGCTCAGCGTCTACAAGGACTTGTTGATGCCGCGTCTGGCGGCCGGCGAAGTCTTTATCGACCCGAGCCGTTTTGCCGTGGACGCCGAATGGTCACGGCTTTACCCGCAGATCCCGTATGTGACGCTGCGCCTTGCGGGCATGGCTTGCTTCCATTTCGGCGCGCCTTATTGCATATCCATGATCCGCGAGGACCATGCGGCTTTCTACAAGCGCATCTATCGGGCGCGACCGATTGGCGATGCGCGGCCCTATGCCGGCGTGATCAACTGTTTCGCGCTGCTTTATCAAGCCGATGTCCTGGCGATCAAGAATGAAACCTACGCTCGCTTTCCGTTCTTCCGTTCGACGCCAATGGAGCAGCGCATGTTGTTCGATACGCCCGGTGCCGGCGAACTCGCCCCGCTGACCATCCTGCCCACCGCCAAGTATTTTCGCGAAGCCGCCTGAACGAGCCCATGGAGCCTTCCGGTCGCTTCGGCGTTCTGGGCAAGGGTGCTGGTAGTAGGTCGGCACGGCCGGCATCCGCCAAGCATCGCTTCGATAGCGATCCGATCAAAGGAACCGATATGACCATTTCCACGCTCGCCCTTACCCCGCTTATCTCGCTGATTGCAGGCGTGCTGATCCTGGTGATGCCGCGGCTGCTCAATTATATCGTCGCCCTTTATCTGATCGTTGTCGGCCTGCTCGGTCTGTTCCCGCATCTCGCCGGCTAACGACATCGGCAATAGCGGACCTGCCATCCATTGTGATTGGTATCGCCGCGCTTCGCGCAGCGATTTCAAGTTTTGCTTGAGATTGTTGGCTGCGGCGATGCGGCAATAGCGCCATTGCCCTTAACGCGGCTTTTCGCTATGTGCCTGAAAGATGTCTTCGAAGGGGTATTCCAATGGCTGAACACACGCCGACCGGTCCTGTCGAACTAGGCGCGAAGATGGACTATGCCGAGCACGACCGCACCTATGCCGGCTTTGTGATGCTGGCCAAATATGGGTCGCTATTTTGCGCCGCCGTGCTTCTTGCCATGGCGTTCGGCTTCTTTGTGGGCGGCTTCTTCTCGGGGACTATCCTGTTCGTGCTGATCCTGGCCATCGGCGCCTTTTTTCTCCGATAACTCCTCCAACCTTTGTCGAAGGCGCCGCCGGGGTCGGTCGGTGTCTTGCGGTAACAGGGTTCCGGCCGAAAGGATCATGCGGTGGGACAGACGGTTTTCATCCCTCGTGAGCTCGACGCAAACGAGCCGCGCGTCGGGGCCTCCCCCGACACGGTGAAGCGGCTGGCGGCACTGGGTTTCGACGTGATTGTCGAAACCGGCGCCGGCACTGCGTCGCGCATTCCCGACGAGGAGTTCGCCCGGGTGGGCGCCGCGATCGGCAAGGCCGGCGATGCAGCCAGGGCCGATGTCGTGCTGAAGGTGCGCCGGCCCATGGACGCCGAGCTGAAGGGCTACAAGTCCGGCGCCGCTGTCATCGCGATCATGGATCCCTACGGCAACGACGCTGCCGTCGCTGCCCTTGCCAAGGCCGGTGTTACTGCCTTCTCCATGGAGTTCATGCCGCGCATCACCCGCGCCCAGTCGATGGACGTTCTATCCAGCCAGGCCAACCTCGCCGGCTATCAGGCGGTGATCGACGCGGCTGCCGAATATGACCGAGCGTTACCGATGATGATGACGGCGGCCGGCACCGTACCGGCAGCGAAGGCGTTCGTCATGGGCGTCGGCGTCGCCGGTCTGCAGGCCATCGCCACCGCGCGCCGCCTCGGCGCCGTGGTCACCGCCACCGACGTGCGCCCGGCCGCCAAGGAGCAGGTCGCCTCGCTCGGCGCAAAATTCCTGGCCGTCGAGGACGAGGAGTTCAAGGCGGCCGAGACGGCCGGCGGCTACGCCAAGGAAATGTCGAAGGAATACCAGGCCAAGCAGGCGGCGCTGACCGCCGAGCACATCGCCAAGCAGGACATCGTCATCACCACCGCGCTGATCCCCGGCCGTCCGGCGCCGAAGCTGGTCTCGGCAGCAATGGTCGCCTCGATGAAACGCGGCTCTGTGATCGTCGACCTCGCGGTCGAGCGCGGCGGCAATGTCGAGGGCGCCGAAGCCGGCAAGGTGGTGACCACGGCCAACGGGGTAAAGATCGTCGGCCATCTCAACGTTCCCGGTCGCGTCGCCGCCTCGGCCTCGCTTCTCTATGCCAGGAACCTCTATGCCTTCCTCGAGACGCTGGTCGACAAGGCGGCGAAGACGCTTGCCATCAACCACGACGACGAACTGGTCAAGGCGACGATGCTGACCGATGCTGGCAAGATCGTGCATCCGGCTTTCGCAAAGGCTGAGCAGGAGCCGCCAAAGGGCCAATATGTCGAGCCACCGGCCATTCCGGCCAGGACGATGGTTGCCGAGGCTTCGGCGAAGCCGGCTGCGAAGAAAACGGCCGCTTCGAGGAAGCCCAAGACCACCGGAGGGATCGCGTGATGGATCAGACTCTGCAGAAAGCCCTCGACCAGCTCGACCAGGCGACAGCTGCCGTGCGGCTCGCGGTGCAGAACCTGGCGGCCGCGCCCGGCACCGAGGCGGCGGGTGACGCCGCTCACGCGCTGTCCGGCGGTGCCATCGATCCCTTCGTCTTTCGCTTCGCCATCTTTGTCCTGGCGATCTTCGTCGGCTACTACGTCGTGTGGTCCGTCACGCCGGCACTGCACACGCCGCTGATGGCGGTTACCAACGCCATTTCCTCGGTCATCGTCGTCGGCGCGCTGCTGGCCGTCGGCATCTCGGCCTCAGGGCTTGCCACCGGCTTCGGCTTCGTTGCGCTGATGCTGGTATCGGTCAACATCTTCGGCGGCTTCCTCGTCACCCAGCGCATGCTGGCCATGTACAAGAAGAAGGAAAAGTAGGCCGCTATGAACGCCAACTTCGCCTCCTTTCTCTATCTGGTCTCCGGCATCCTGTTCATCCTGGCATTGCGCGGCCTGTCGCATCCGACCACCAGTCGCCAGGGCAACATGTACGGCATGATCGGCATGGGCATCGCCATCGCCACGACGCTGTCGCTGGCGACCCCTTCGGCCGGGCGCTTCGGCCTCATAGTGCTCGGGCTGCTGATAGGCGGCTCGGCCGGTGCGGTCACGGCACGGCGCATTGCCATGACCTCGATGCCGCAGCTGGTCGCCGCCTTCCACTCGCTGGTCGGTCTTGCCGCGGTCATGGTGGCGGCCGCCGCCATCTATGCACCGGAAAGCTTCGGCATCGGCACCGTCGCCGATATTCATGCCCAGGCACTGATCGAGATGAGCCTCGGCGTTGCCATAGGTGCCATCACCTTCACCGGCTCGGTCATCGCCTTTTTGAAGCTCGACGGCCGCATGTCGGGCAAGCCGATCATGATCGGTGGCCGCCACTTCATCAACGCGGCCCTGGGCATTGCGCTGATCGTGCTGATCGTGCTGCTCGTCACCGCCGAGTCCAAGGTGGTGTTCTGGCTGATCGTTGCCGCCTCGCTGGTGCTGGGTGTGCTTCTCATCATCCCGATTGGTGGCGCCGATATGCCGGTGGTCGTGTCGATGCTGAATTCCTATTCGGGCTGGGCCGCGGCCGCTCTGGGCTTCACGCTCGGCAATCTGGCGCTGATCATCACCGGCGCGCTGGTCGGCTCGTCGGGCGCCATCCTGTCTTACATCATGTGCAAAGGCATGAACCGGAGCTTCATCTCGGTCATCCTCGGCGGCTTCGGCGGCGAGACATCAGCCATTGCCAATGACGGCATCGAGCGCACGGTCAAGCAGGGCTCGGCCGAGGATGCCGCCTATCTGATGATGAATGCGCAAAAGGTCATCATCGTGCCGGGCTACGGCATGGCCGTCGCCCAGGCGCAGCACGCGCTGCGCGAGATGGCCGACAAGCTCAAGGCCAACGGCGTCGACGTCAAATACGCCATCCACCCGGTTGCCGGCCGCATGCCCGGCCACATGAACGTGCTCTTGGCCGAAGCCAATGTGCCTTATGACGAAGTGTTCGAGCTGGAGGACATCAACTCTGAGTTCGCGCAGGCCGACGTCGCCTATGTCATCGGGGCCAATGACGTCACCAATCCCTCGGCTCGTGACGACAAGTCCTCACCTATCTACGGCATGCCAATCCTCGACGTCGACAAGGCGCGCACTTGCTTGTTCGTCAAGCGCTCGCTCGGCTCCGGCTATGCCGGCATCGACAACACGCTGTTCTACAAGGACGGCACCATGATGCTGCTCGGCGACGCCAAGAAGATGACCGAGGAGATCGTCAAAGCGATGGATCACTGAAACGGCGTCGCTGCCAACTCACTGCCGATCGTCGAATACAGCCCGGCTCCGCGCCGGGCTTTTTCTTGGCTGTTACCGGTTCTGAAGCTACGATGCCGACCCGTCGTCTTGCTAACGGCGTCATCGTGGAGGTGCTGGTGCCCGACCCTGGTTCTGCTGCATCGCCGGCCGCCGATCTGACCGCAGCAGAGAAGGCGCCACGCAAGCGCAGCCAGGCGGTAGTGGTCGTGCACGGCATGGGCGAGCAGCGGCCCATGGATACGTTAAGGGAGTTTGTCCAGGCCGTATGGAGCCACGATCCTGCCCGTGCACCGTTCTATGCCCATGTCCCCGATCCGCCCGACCCGATGGGTGCGAAGATCAACCAGAGCTGGATCACGCCCGACAGCCGGACCAATTCGCACGAACTCCGCCGGATCACCACGCCCTATGATGTCGATGGCCGCCGCACCGATTTCTATGAGCTTTACTGGGCCGACATCACCCAGGGCACGACCCGAAGCCGCCTTGCTGCCTGGGTGACGACCCTGCTCTGGCGCAAGCCGGCCGATATTCCGCGCGATGTGCTCAAACTCTATGTCGTCACGCTTTTGGCCACCATCGTCGTCCTTGGCGCGGCGCTGGCGCTCGCAACGTCGACCTGGCAAGGCTACATCTCCTGGACGACCGGTGTGCTTGTCACGGTTCTGGCGTCGTTCGTCATCTGGTCGGTGGACCAGTTTGGCTTGCCTTATTTCGGCGACGTTGCCGCCTATGTGCGGGCCGAAGCGGCAACGGTCGAGAAGCGGGCGCTGGTCCGCGAGCGTGGCCTCAAGCTGCTGAAGCGTCTCATGATGGACGATGCCTATGACCGCATCGTGCTGGTCTCGCACAGCCTCGGGTCGATCATCGCCTATGATCTGTTGCAGATATTGTGGGCCGATTTCAGGCCTAGAAAGTTGGAAGCCATTCGCGACAAAGCGAGGCTGAAGGCGATCCACGTCGTCGACAAGGCGACGCTGGCCGCCGATGCCTCCGCTTGGCCCGACAGCCTCGATGACCTCCCCGCATTCCGGCGCAGCCAATGGGAGCTCTACCGGCAGCTTCGCGTCGGCGACGCCGATCATCCGCTGCCGTGGAAGATCAGCGATTTCGTCACGCTCGGCAGTCCGCTGACCCACAGCGAGTTTCTGGTGACCTACAACCTCGCCGAATTCAGGCGCGGCATCGCCGAGCGCCTGTTTTCGGCATGCCCGCCGATCGCCGACAGGGCGGCGGGCGGGACCATGCTCTACCAGGAAGGGCGCAGCCATTCCGGCAAGCCGCAGCGGGCGGTGCATCATGGCGCGGTGTTTGCCGCGACGCGCTGGACCAATATTTTCGACAGGGGCAATGGCTGGCTGACCGGCGACCCGATTTCAGGGCGGATGACGGAAAATTTTGGTCCCGGCGTGGAAAACATCCAGGTCGAGCTGCGCGGCTCGGGCGGCCGCGTCTTCACGCACAGGCTCTACTGGTCGCTGACGGCGAGCGGCGTCGAGGTCAACGCGCCGGCCGGCGTACAACCGCGCTCGCACCTTGCCGTGCTGCGCGATGCGGTCGATCTCGGCCGCAAACTGGAAGCTGAGCTGTAGGCGGCGAGCAGCGCACGACAATGCCGCGGCGGCAGTTCAAAGCAAGGTCCCCTTCGGACGCAATCTTCCCGAAGCGGACCGAGTTCGCTTAGTCACCGATCAACGATTGGTCAGGAAAATCGCTTCCTCGTCGTCGCGCTGCCTGCCGCCAAGTGCTGCAGCCGCGCTGGCAATGAAGGCCCCGACGACCAGCGACAGCGCGCCAATCAGCGAGAAGGTGGCGCCTGCCTTTCTGGCGGTGTCGGCCGCCTGCTGGGCCTTGACCTTGGCGTCCTGCGCTCTGGCGATTACCGCATCGACGCGAGCGGTGGCATCCGCTTCGGACAGGCCTGTGCGGGCGGCCACCAGCCGCGACAGATAGGTCTTGTCGTCGGCCGATATTTCGCCTGCTGCGGCACTCGCGATTAGAATGCGCGATGCCTGCGCCGTTGCCGCAGCGTCGCTCTCCGGATTGGCGGCAGCGAGCCTTGCCGGATCGGCCGGGCGGAACAGCGTATCGACGAAATACGATGTGGCGTTGTCTGTCGAGGCGCTACCCGCGTTTGCAGCAGCACCTGCCGAAGCGCCAATTGCCGCGCCCGATGCCACAGTCGAAGCAGCCTGGACACCGGTACCTATCGCGGCCGAAAGCGCCGTGCCGAGCACGCCGGCGACGAGCAGCGTCGCCAGCGCCCAGGCCAGGAAGCCGTGAGCGGTATCGCGGAAGAAGACTTCATCGGTGTGGATGCCGACCCATTTGGTGCGCAGGCGTCCGGCGAGGTAGCCGCCCAGGGCCGACGACAGCCACTGCACGACGATCAGCCAGACGGCGGTGGAAACGGCGAAAGTCGTGACTGACGCACCCGAGCCGGACCATGGCGACACCATGCTCAGCCCAAGCCCGGAGCCGAGCAGCATCAAGATGAAGGTAAGCGTTGACGCAGCAAAGGCGCCGGCGACGATTGGCCCCCAACTGACAGCAGTGGAAGCGGATTCCGTCGGGGCGGAAACGTCGACAGCTGTTACGGTGGACTGCATCGAAGCCTCCCTACCGTGCGAACAGCATGATCAGAATAATGATCGGAATTGGGACTCCGAGAAGCCAGAGCAAAATGCCACGTCCCATGGATGCCTCCTGCGGCGATTGTGATCAACTACAATGCCTTGAAAGCCTTTCCGTTCCGGCGGTCCTGGTGATCTTTGTTGCGTTGCAGCAGTCGTATTGGTGCGCCAAGGCGCACCAATACACTTCATGCCTGCTGGCTGGGTATCTGGATGGCGGCTCAGATGTCCAGATTGGCAACCGACAGCGCGTTTTCCTGGATGAATTCGCGCCTTGGCTCGACCTCGTCGCCCATCAGCCGTGAAAACAAGCTGTCCGCATCAGTCGCGTCATTGACCTTGACCTGTAACAGCGAGCGCACATTCGGGTCGAGCGTCGTTTCCCAGAGCTGCTCGGCGTTCATTTCGCCAAGGCCCTTGTAGCGCTGCATGGTCAGGCCCTTGCGGCCGGTGGCAAACACGGCATTGAGCAGTGCCAGCGGCCCCGAAATGGTTTCCGAGACATCCTTGCGGCGCAGCACCGGCGGCTCGCCGTAGATTTCCGCCAGGCGCGGCGCATAGCGGTCGAGCTGGCGTGCGTCGGCGGAATTGATCAGCGCCAGGTCGAGATGCGCGAACTCCTTGACGCTGCGCACCGTTCGCTCGAAGACATAGCCGCCAATGCCCTCGTTCGAGGTCGACATGCGGCCGATCCAGCCGCGCTCGGTGTCCTCGGCGATAATGTCGAGACGACGGGCAACACGCTCGGCCGTCTCGTTGGCGCGGCGGAGGTCGGTGAATATCTCCGGGTTGAGCGCGCCGGCAATCGCTGCCTGCTCGACCACGCCTCTGTTATAGCGCGTGTGCAATCCGTTGATGAGCTGGCGGACAGCCAAGGCGTCGTCGATGGCACTGCGCAGGTCCTGCCCGGCCCGCACCTCGCCTGTGCTGAGCGCAAGCGACGCTTCTTCCAGCCCGGAGCCGATCAGGAATTCCTCGAAGGCGGCTTCGTCCTTGATGTATTGCGAGCTCTTCCCGCGCGTCACCTTGTAGAGCGGCGGCTGCGCGATGTAGAGATGACCGCGTTCGATCAGTTCCGGCATCTGGCGGAAGAAGAAGGTCAGCAGCAAGGTGCGGATGTGGGCGCCGTCGACATCGGCGTCGGTCATCAGGATGATCTTGTGGTAGCGCAGCTTGTCGGCGTTGAACTCGTCCTTGCCGATCGAGGTGCCGAGCGCGGTGATCAGCGTGCCGATCATGTCGGAGCCGAGCATGCGGTCGAAGCGGGCGCGCTCGACATTGAGGATCTTGCCGCGCAGCGGAAGAATGGCCTGGTTCTGGCGCGAACGGCCGCCCTTGGCCGAGCCGCCGGCGCTGTCGCCCTCGACGATAAAGATCTCGGATTTCGCCGGATCGCGCTCCTGGCAATCGGCCAGCTTGCCGGGCAGCGAGGTAACGCCGAGCGAACTCTTGCGGGTGATGTCGCGTGCCTTGCGCGCGGCTTCGCGCGCGGCAGCGGCCTGGATGACCTTCTCGATGACCGCCTTGCCCTCGGTCGGGTGCTCCTCGAGCCAGGTGCCGAGCGCTTCGTTGACAAGCCCTTCGACCACCGGGCGGACCTCGGACGACACCAGCTTGTCCTTGGTCTGCGAGGAGAATTTCGGGTCGGGAACCTTGACCGACAGCACCGCGGTCAGCCCTTCGCGGCAATCATCGCCGATTAGCGCCACTTTTTCCTTCTTGGTCAGGCCCGAGGAGTCGCCATAGCCGGTTATCTGGCGCGTCAGCGCGCCGCGGAAGCCTGCCAGATGCGTGCCGCCGTCGCGTTGCGGGATGTTGTTGGTGAAGGCCAGCACGTTCTCGTGGTAGCTGTCGTTCCACCACATGGCGACTTCGACCGTGATGCCGTCGCGCTCGGCGCGGATCGAAATCGGCTTGTCGAGCAACGGCTTCTTCGTCCGGTCGAGATATCGGACGAACTCTTCCAGCCCGCCATCGTAGTGCAGTTCATGGCGCACGATGTCGGCATGGCGGGCATCGGTCAAAACGATGCGCACGCCGGAGTTCAGGAAGGCGAGCTCGCGCAGCCGATGCTCCAGCGTACCATAGTCGAATTCGACCATGGTGAAAGTCTCGGACGACGGCAAAAACGTGATTTCGCTGCCGCTGCGCCCTTCATAGGTGCCGGGGACCTTGTCTTGTTCATAACTGCCGGTGATGCGCAGCGGCGCGTCGGCATTGCCATGCGTGAAGCTCATCTCGTAGATCTGGCCGTTGCGGCGGATCTTCAGTTTCAGCCAGGCCGACAGGGCGTTGACGACCGACACGCCGACGCCGTGCAGGCCGCCTGACACCTTGTAGGAGTTCTGGTCGAACTTGCCGCCGGCATGCAGCTGCGTCATGATCACTTCGGCCGCCGAAATGCCTTCGCCGGTGTGGATATCGGTCGGGATGCCGCGGCCATTGTCGATGACCGTCACCGATCCGTCCGGATTGAGCGTCACCGTCACCAGGTCGGCATGGCCGGCCAGTGCTTCGTCGATGGCGTTGTCGACGACTTCATAGACCATGTGGTGCAGGCCCGAGCCGTCGTCGGTATCGCCGATATACATGCCCGGCCGCTTGCGAACGGCATCCAAGCCCTTCAAAACCTTGATGGAATCGGCGCCGTATTCGGCTTCAACGCCGTTGGCGATGTCGGTCTGGTCGCTCATGAAAACCTGTCTGATTGATGCCGTGTGCAGAGCGCGAAAAATCGGCTTCGAATCGCGCATTTCTAATGTCGTAGATATAGGCGCAAAAGGCGGTTTTTCCAAGGTTTGCAGGCATTTCGGAACGGAATGACCATCGCGTGAGCCGGCTACCGGCGCCTGGCTTCGATCCTGGCCAGCCGCTCACGTAAAAACTTGATCATGAACTTGTGGCGCGGTGCCAACCGCCCGCTCCGGTCGAGCTCGAGCGTCATGTCGAGCGCCTTGGAAAGCACAGCCTTCGGGTCCTTTGCGACTTGGGCGTAGTCGATATAGGCGACCACCAGGTCGCGCTGCCAGGTGGCGTTGTCCGGATCGGACCGGGCAAGTTTCTCGCGAATGGCCAGGCTGTCCTGAAGGGCTTGCCGGGCGCCCCTGACGTCGCGCTGCCTGAGGCGCAGCGTGGCGACTTCGGACAGCGTTATCGATAAGTCCCGCTGCCAGTCGGAATTGGCGGGATCGAGCTTGGCCAGCCTCTGCGCAATCGCGTAGCTGTCCAGATAGGCTTTCAGCGCGCCTTTGTGGTCGCCCTGTATCGCCAGGACGCCGGCGACTTTCTCGATGCACACGGACAGGTCGCGCTGCCATTCGGTGTTGTTCGGGTCGCCGGCGGCGAGCGCGCTGGCCTGGGAAAGTGCCTCACGATAAGCCGAAAGTGCCGCCGGCCAATTCTGCTGGTCGCTCAGCGCATTGCCGATCTTGGCGTTGCCGACCGACAGGTCGCGCTTCAACTCGGTGTCGTCCGGATCGCGTTTCGCCAGTTGTTTGACGATCGCCAGACCTTCCTTGTAGGCCGCCAGCGCCCCGGCGGCGTCGCCGCGTTCGCGCAGCAGGTCGCCTATCGTATCGTGGCTGACCGAGACGTCACGCTGCCGGTCGGCGTCTCCCGGTTTGTCCGCCGCCAGCGCCAGCCGCACCTTCAGGCTCTCTTCATAGGCCGCCTGTGCGTTTTCCAGTTGGCCTGCGATATGGGCAAGGTGACCGATCTCATCGTAGGTGATGGTCAGGTCGCGCTGCAGTTCGGCACGGTCGGGCTCTCCGGCGGCGAGCTGCTTCTTGATGGACAGGCTTTCCTGGTAGACCTCTGCGGCGCCGGCCAGATCGCCTTGCGTCGCCAATACGTTGCCGATCTTGTCGTCGGCCATGGCGAGGTCGCCGAACCACTCCAGATCGTCCGGTTCTGCCTCGGTCAGGCCCTGCAGAATGGTCTTGGCGGTCTCATAATTCTGCAGCGCTGACGGCAGATTGCCTTGCGCCATCCGCATGTTGCCCAGCTTGACGTGGCTGACGGCGAAGTCGCGCTTCACGTTGGGATCGGTTTCATGATGCGACCGCCGCTCGAGATCGGCTTGCAGCGCCTCGAAGGCACGGCCAGCCGCATCGATATTGCCGACCGTGGTATAGAGCTTGCCGAGCTCGTCCAGCGTGCGGATCAAGCGGTCGGCGTCGTCGAGCGACAGCACAACCTGTCCGGCTTCGCCATAAAGCGCGAGCACGGATTCATAGTCCCTGATGGCTGTGGCGTAGTCGAGGTCGGCGCGCGCGGCCCCGCCGGACAGATAGCGCGTTGCGGCCTCGGAGAGCGTGCGGCTGACGAAATTGGCCTTCAGCGCGTTGCGCGAGACATTGTCGATCTCGGCTGCCTCGGCGAGCTTTTTACGCGCGGCATCGAACGCTCCCAGCGAAAGCTGCTCTTCGGCCTGCCGGCGCAACGCTGCCACCCGCAGATCGTCGGAGCCAAGCGTCTGCATTTCGCTCCGCACCTTGACGAAGGCGTCGGCTGCCTCACGCAGCCTGGCGTTCAGACTGTCCGCGGAGAGGTGGCCGGCATCGGAACTGATCAACGCGCCATAGAGCGGTGCCAGCGGCATGTCGGCGTCGCTGGCGATCTTCTCCACTTCGCCGCGCATCGCGGGCGTCACCTCGGCCATGGCCAGCAACAGGCGTTCGCGTTCCGGCAATTTCTCCTTGGCCGAGGCGGCAAAGAACAGCTGCGGCAGGCCGCTCTCGACATAGGGCAATTGCTTGCCGCGCGAGAGGTCGTAGACCTCCTGCTGCACGAGCGTCAGCACGGAGCGGATCTCGAGACCTTCGGTGCCGAGGTATTTCGTCAGCGCCGCGGTAAACGGCGAATTCTGGTCCGTCCCATCCGCGGCGGTCTCGCCGGGCGCCGCCGAGAAGGCAAACAGGATGTTTTCTGCCCGCCCGATGCGGCCAAGACCCGGCCGGACCTTGTCGCTGACCTCTTTTACCAGCGCCGTTGCGCCGCGGCCTTCGCCGCCCGTAGCCGCAAACGGATCGCTGCGGCAGGCATCGAGCACGATCAGTCCGACCTTGCTGGTGGCGGCGACGGTCGCGCGGATCTCCTCCAGCGGCAGGCTGGTCCTTTCCAGCGTAGCGAGCGACGACGCGTCTGCATCGACCGGCAGGAGCCGGTTCTCGCCGGCGATCTCGACGCCGTGGCCGGAGAAGAACACCAGCGCCACGTCGGCGCCTTTGGCATCCTCGCGGAAATCGTCGAGCGCCCGGCGCATGCGCCGCAGGTCGCGGTTGGTTTCGAGGAAGACCTCGAAATCGAGCTTCCTCAGCACCGTTTCCATGACCTCGCCGTCATTGACGGGATTGGCGAGCGGCCGGATCAGCCGATAGTCGTTCTCGGCGATGACCAGCGCAACGCGCCGCTCCGCCGCAGCAGCGGAACCGGTCGAGAGGATCAGCAGCAAGGCAAACAGAAGACGCAAATCGAACCGCCCCGGCTCGGTCATTTGCCGGAGCATTCCATCTCTTTATGGCATGAGCAAGTTACGGCATCGGCAAGCTGGGCCGTTCGCGTTGTCAGCCGACCCGCATCGGCTTCAGCGCTTCGCTCCAGCGGAACAGCTCGTCCAGCATGGTCCTGGCCCCGCCGAGCACCTGCTCGCTGGGGAAGAAGGCGCCGGTCTCGTCGAGCAGCTTCTGGTACATCGGCAGCGCCACGCCTTCCGGAATCGGCATGACGCCGACGGAGGTCAGCAGCGGTTTGATCGCCTGCGCCGCTCGCAGGCCACCGGAGACACCGCCGTAGCTGAGGATGGCGGCCGGCTTGTATCGCCATTCCCTGAGCAGGTAGTCGACCGCGTTGACGATCGCGGGGGCTGCGAAATAATTGTATTCCGGCGCTACGAAGACGAATGCGTCGGCGGCGTCGATTGCCTTCGACCACGCTTTCGTGTGGCTGTTTTCGTATTTGGCGAGTCTCGGATGATGCGGCTCGTCCAGCACCGGCAAGTTGAAGGCGGCGATGTCGGTGAGCACCGGCTCGAATTTCCCGTGCTCGCGCGCAAAGCTCTCCAGCCAATTTGCGAAAACCGGCCCGGCGCGGCCCGGCCGCGTGCTGCCGATGATGACGTTCAACTGGTGCTTCAAGGCAGGCTCCCGCCGGTTAGTGGCATCTGTGGTGCTGCCACCTAAGACACGCAGCCCGACACAGCAAGCAGGCACTTTCCGGTGCCCCGGTCACATTCCAGAGAGCGGATGCATCACCTTGTCGTCCACTCACATGGACGCCTGCCTTGCCCGCCACTACATTGAGGTGTCAGCGGAGCAAGTCATGGACAGTCAGCCCGTCCCCTTCGTCCCGCCGGCGCCGAAGCCGCGCACCGCGCCGCCCTCGACGCTGGAGATGATCCGCATCGTCTACCGCAATCCGCTCGAACTGTGGGGCGAGCCGACCTACAACGAGCCCTGGATTTCGGTGACCGGCATCGGCGGGCCGCTGGTCATCGCCAACGACCCCGGTCTCATTCGCCACGTGCTTGTCGATAACGCCAAGAACTACAAGATGGCGACGGTTCGCCAGCTGATCCTGCGGCCGATCCTGCGCGACGGCTTGCTGACCGCCGAGGGCGAGGTGTGGAGGCGTTCACGCAAGGCGATGGCGCCGGTGTTCACGCCGCGCCATATCTTCGGTTTTGCCGAGCCGATGCTGAGGCGCACGCGGGAGTTCGTCACGCGCTACGAGGGCGGCGGTACGTTCGACATCGCTCACGACATGACGCTGCTTACCTTTGACATCCTGGCCGAGACGCTGTTTTCCGGTGAGATTTCAGGCGAGCCGGGCAGCTTTGCCAAGGAGATCGACCGCCTGTTCGAGACCATGGGTCGGGTCGATCCACTCGACCTTTTGCGGGCACCCGATTGGCTGCCGCGTCTGACCCGCATCCGCGGCCGCAAGACCATGGCCTACTTCCGCAAGATCGTCACCGACACGGTGCAAATGCGCGAGGCGCGGTTGAAGCGTGATCCGGACACGGTGCCGCAGGATTTTCTCACGCTGCTGTTGAAAGCGGAGGGACCGGGCGGGCTGACCCGGGCCGAGGTCGAGGACAACATCATCACCTTTATCGGTGCCGGCCACGAGACTACGGCCAGGGCGCTCGGCTGGACGCTCTACTGCCTTGCCGAAGCGCCGTGGGAGCGCGAAAAGATCGAGCGCGAGATCGATGCCGTGCTGGCGCGTGAGCCCGACCCGACGAAATGGCTCGACGCCATGCCGCTCACCCGCGCCGCCTTCGACGAGGCGCTCAGGCTCTATCCGCCGGCGCCGTCGATCAACCGCGAACCGATCGAGCCCGAAACCTGGAACGGCCTCTACATACCGCGACGTGCCGCGGTGCTGGTGATGCCGTGGGTCGTCCACCGCCATCGGAAATTGTGGGACCGGCCCGACGCTTTCATGCCGGAACGCTTCCATCCGGGAAACCGCGAAAAGATCGATCGTTTCCAGTATTTGCCGTTCGGCGCCGGCCCCCGCGTCTGCATCGGCGCCAGCTTCGCCATGCAGGAGGCGATCATCGCGTTGGCGATCATGCTGTCGCGCTACCGTTTCGACGCCACCGCGGAAACCCGCCCCTGGCCGGTGCAGAAGCTGACGACGCAGCCGCAAGGCGGCCTGCCGATGCAGGTCACCCGGCGCGGCTCGTAGGCAACCGCACGTCCGTTCGTGTTATGCGGCGGACTTGCGTTGGAACTGGCCGGCGGCGCGGTAGCGCCAGAGATAGCTGGGCAGAATGGTTCCGATCGACCGTGGCTGGATCCCGAGGCCGGCGAGCGTCCTGTTGTCCTTGACGGCGGCTTCCGACACCACATTGTGCTGGCGCAACAGCAGGACCTGGTCCTTGGTCAACAACGGATTGGGCAGCAGCCCGAGAATTGATGCCTGGAGGTTCGCCAGCCACCATGGCACGGGCAGCAAAAACCGCTTGCGTTCGATGATGACAAGCAGCTCTTGCATGCATTCCTTGAAGGTAAGCACCTGCGGCCCGCCGAGTTCATAGATCCGGCCGCCCTGGACCTTGCCGTCGACCGAGTGCGCCACCGCTTCGGCGACGTCGCCGACATAGACCGGCTGGAATTTCGTCTGCCCCCCGCCGATCAGCGGCAGCACTGGGGAAAAGCGGGCCATGTTGGCAAAGCGGTTGAAGAAACCGTCCTCCGGCCCGAAATTGATCGATGGCCGCAAGATCACGGCGTCTTGGACCGTCTCAAGAACGGCCTTTTCGCCGAGCGCCTTGGTACGCGCGTAGTCCGATTGCGCGTGGAGGTCCGCTCCCAGAGCCGAAATGTGGGTGAGGCCGGCGCCGACGGCGCGCGCCGCTTCGGCAATAGCGCGCGCGCCGAACTCGTGGACGGCAGTAAATTTCTGCCGGCCGGCCTCATGCGCGATCGCCACCAGATTGACGACATGGTCGGCGCCTTGCACGGCGCGGTCGACCGACCAGCGCACCCGGACATTGGCCTGCACCGGCTGAATCTGCCCGACATTGCCAAGCGGTTGCAAATGGCCGGCGAGATCGGGCCGACGGCAGGCGACCCGGATGCGGTAGCCGCGCTTGGCCAGCGCCCGCACGACATGACGACCGACAAAGCCGGAGCCGCCGAAAACGACGACGAGCTTTGGGGTCTGAAGGATTTCGGTCATGGCTGGCTCCGGCGTGCTATCCAGATGGTTTGGTTTGAAGCCGTTTCATAGTCGGTTTCGCACCAAAGGCAAAGGGCGACCATGGGTCGCCCGGCATTGTTGAAGCATGATTTCCGGTATCAGTTGGAAACGGCAGAAAACCCGCCGACGCCCGGCTTTAGGTAACTCCATTCGGGACAGGAACCGTTGTTCCGGCCGGCGATTTTAGGATGTATGGTTTGATTCCGAATGGAGGATATTGCCGATGACGACAAAACGCGTTGCGATCTTCGCTCTGGCGTTCGCAACAGGCTGCAGCGTCGGTGCCTCGGCATTCGCGGCAAACCGGCATCACCACCAAGCTCAACCCGAACGCTACGTTCCGGCCAACGGCAACATCATCGACATTCTGTTCGGTGGCCCGCGCTACTATGACAACCACCTGTTCACGACGGCCGCCGAACCCTGCTCCTACAACAGGGTAGGGCCGGACGCGAATGCGGCGAACGTCATCAACGATCATTATTGCGGGAAGTAGGCTCGCGCTGCCGGATCGGCCGGCCTCGTCAGCCGCTCATCGGACAAACGAATTTCTTCAGGACGAATAGCGCGCGGCGAATTCGGAAATGCGTTGCACCACGGCTTTCGGCGCGCTTATGCCGCGCGCCGCCGCCTTCTCCGCGGCCTCGGCCCGGGCACGCCCCGGCACATGCACGCCATAGCGCCGCCGCAGCCGGTCGAGCTGATCCTTCATCCGCTTTTCGAAGTCCGGATCGAGCAGCTTGGGCTCGACGGCAAGCACGAACAGGCCGGTCCCCGGACTGTCCGGCCCGCCGCTGAACCATGGCGCATCGAGCGACCAGTTGGCGCCCGACAGGCCCGCAGCCAGCACCTCGACCATCAACGCGATGTTGGCGCCGCGCTGGCCGCCGAAGGCAAGCATGGCGCCCTTCATGGCAGCTGCCGGGTCCGTGGTCGGATTGCCGCTGGCATCCAGTGCCCAGCCTTCGGGTATCTTCTTGCCGTCCTCGGCCGCCTTGCGGATGTTGACGAAGGCGGTGGCGCTCGACGACTGGTCGATGACCAGCGCCGCCCCGTCCGCGGCGGGTGCCGCAAAGGACATCGGGTTGGTGCAGTAGACCGGCTTGACCGAGCCCGAGCCGGCAAGCACGGCCGGGCCGTTGGTGGCGGCGAACGATACCAATCCCTGCGCGGCCAGCCGTCCGGTGAAATAGCCGAGCGCGCCGCATGTATAGGCATTCTTCTGTGAAAAGATGGCGACGCCGAACAGTCGCGCCGCCTTGGCGAGGTCATCGATCGTGCGGTCGAAACCGGTATGCGCCAGTCCGCCGCGGGCATCGGAGAGATAGACTGCGAGCGCCGGCCTGGTGATCACCGGATCGGCATTGCCGTCGATACGGCCGGCTTCCAGCGCTTCGAGATAATCGATGAAATGCGACAGCCCGACGGTCGACAGTCCTTCCGCCTCGGCCGCGACGATCGAGGCAGCCAGCGACTGCGCTGCCTCTTCGTTTGCGCCGGCGCCAAGTGCGGCCATCCGGCACAGCCCTGTCGCCTGGTCGAGACTGAGTTGCATTGTGATTGCCATGGATATCTGAGGGAATGGGTGAATGGTGAATGGTGAGTGGGATTTAGCCGGTAACACTACGGGCTACTCACTACTGACTATTCACCATTCACCATTCACCTAACCAATCTTGTTCGGAATCCGCGCCTCGATCTTGCCCAGAGCGAAGACGAGGATGCCGGTGATCGCCATATAGATCAACGCCAGGAGCAGCAAGGGTTCATAGGTGAGGTAGGTATCCTGACGCACCTTTGAAGAGACGGCGAATATATCGATCACGCTGATGGTCGCCACCAGCGGCGTCGATTTCAGCTGCAGCACGGTTTCGCCCGTCAGTGTCGGCAGCGCGCGATAGAAGGCCTGCGGCAGCCAGATTCGCTGGAATGTCTTCCAACGGCTCATGCCGAAAGCGCGGGCTGCTTCCAATTGGCCTTTCGGCACGCCGGCAAAAGCGCCTCGCATCACCTCGCCCTCATAGCCGGCGAAGGACAGCGTCAGCCCGAGAACGCCATAGGGCCATGCCTGCCTGAGATACGGCCACATCCAGGACTCGCGAATCCACGGATATTGTGGAAACAGCGAGCCCAGCCCGTAATAGAGCAGCCAGAGCTGCAGCAGCAGCGGTGTTCCCCTGATGACGGTGCAGAAGACCTTGGCGGGTGCCGCGAACCAGACGGGGCCGGCAGCCTGCGCCAGGCCGAGCGGCACGGCGAGCAGGAAACCCAGTATGCAGGTGACGGCAAGAATCCACAGCGCGCGCCAGATGCCGAGCAACCCCATCCCGTAATATTTAGGCAGCCAGTCCCAGCGCATGAAGACAGCCGCCGCCAAAACCAGTCCCAGCGCGATCAGGATCAGCACGATACGATGCGGCTTCAGCCACAGCGAAGCGCGTGCGGCTATCTCGACGGCCGCTTCGCCAGTCATCACCGGGCCAGCCATCAACGGGCCTCCTTGAGCGAGGGCATGCCGCGGCGGGCCCAGCTCTCGATGCGGCCGATGATCAGGTTGGAAACCAGCGTCAACAGAAGGTAGATCGCGCCGGCGGCGACAAAGAATGTCAGATAGGCTTTGGTGACGCCGGCCGCCTGCCGTGTCGCCAATGTCAGCTCGAAAAAGCCGACGACCGCCAGCAGGGCGGTGTCCTTGGTGGCGATCAGCCAAAGATTGGCAAGGCCGGGTATGGCGAACGGCAGCATCGCCGGCAGCGTGATGCGCCGCAGCAGCAGGCCGGGAGACATGCCATAGGCGCGCGCGGCTTCGATCTGGCCCTGCGGAATGGCGAGGATCGCCCCGCGGATCACCTCGGTCGAATAGGCGCCCTGGACGAAGCCGAGCACGGCAATGCCGGCCGCCAGCCCGCTAATGTCCATGCGCTGATAGCCCATTGCCGTCAGCATCTGATTGATCAGGTCGGTGCCGGCGTAATAGAGCAGAAGGATCAGCACCAGCTCCGGCACGGCGCGCACGACGGTCGTATAGACTGCCAGGAGATCGCGCACCACCGGACCACCATACAGCTTGCCGGAGGCGCCGCCGATACCGATCAAAAGGCCGAGACAGGTGGCGCCGACCGCAATCTCGATCGTATGGAGCAGCCCGACGATGAGCGTTCCACCCCAGCCCGGCGGCACGGGCGAGAGAAGCGCGATGGCAGAGGCGGCCCAAGCCGGAACAAATGCGTCGATCAGCGTCGCCCTCGAATTGCTGGCGCTAAAACCGCCGGCGATTTCCGCCCGCGGAAGCTCGCGTCGATGGATTTCGACCAACCACGCGGCTCTATCGGGGCCGCGTGGTTAATCGCTCATGGATGAGGCCGTCAGTTCGACTGCGTGTCGGAGCCGTAAATATCAAAGTCGAAGTACTTCTTCGAAATCTCGTCATATTTGCCGTTGGCGCGGATGGCCTTGATACCGGCGTTGATCTTTTCCTTCAACGCGGTGTCTTCCTTGCGGACGCCGGCGCCGACGCCGGGCCCGAGAATGGCCAGATCCGGCGCGACCATGCCTTTCAGATCGCAGCATTGCTTGCCCTGGTCCGATTTCAGGAAGGCGTCGAGGGCGATGGAATCGGCCTGCACCGCGTCGACCCGGCCGGCGGCAAGATCCTGGTTGGCCTCGTCCTGGGTCTGGTATTCCTTGATTTCCGCCGCGTCGGCGAAGTGCTTCTTGGCGTAGTCGGCGTGTACGGTCGAGACCTGGACGCCGATGATCTTGCCCTTGAGGTCCTCCGGTGTCGAGCCGAACTTCTGGTCCTTCGGCCCGATGATCGCAGTCGGGGTGTTGTAATATTTGTCGGAGAAGTCGATCGTCTTCTTGCGTTCGTCGGTGATCGACATCGAGCTGGCGATGACGTCGATCTTCTTGGTCGTCAACGCCGGGATGATGCCGTCCCAGGCGACCGGCGTGATGACGCAGTCGAGCTTCTCTTCGGTGCAGACAGCGTCGATGAATTCGATTTCCCAACCGACCCATTTGCCGGAAGCATCCGGCGAGGTGAACGGCGGATAGGGCTCGGCAGCGACACCGATCTTGACCGGATCGGCCTTGGCCACGCCCACGGCGGCAACGCCAAGCAGCAGCGCTGCCGCAAAGGTCTTGAGAATAATCTTCATCGTCATGACTCCCAGTTTGTTGTTGTTCCCGGTTTTCGTCCGCCCACGGTTTAACTGATGTTGCGGATGAACTGCTTCAGCCTTTCGGATTTTGGTGCGCCGAAGATCTGTTCCGGCGACCCTTCTTCCTCGACCAGCCCGTTATGGAGGTAAACGACATGCGTCGCGACCTCGCGGGCAAACTTCATCTCATGGGTGACCAGCACCATAGTGCGGCCTTCCCGCGCCAGGTCGCCGATCACCTTCAGCACCTCGCCGACCAGCTCCGGGTCGAGCGCCGAGGTCGGCTCATCGAACAGCATGACGCGCGGATTGATGGCCAGCGCCCTGGCGATCGCGGCGCGCTGCTGTTGGCCGCCCGACAGATAAGCGGGATAGACGTCGCGTTTTTCGGCCAGGCCGACGCGGGCGAGCAATTTTTCCGCCTCGCCGATCGCCACATCGCGCTTCACGCCGAGCACATGCACGGGAACCTCGATGACGTTCTCGATCAACGTCATGTGGCTCCACAGATTGAAATTCTGGAAGACCATGCCGAGCTTGGAGCGGATGCGTTCGATCTGCTTGCGGTCGGCGGGCACGGTGTGGCCGTAGCTGTCGGCCTTCAGCTTTATCTCTTCGCCATTGACCCGGATGATGCCGCTGGTCGGGTTCTCCAGGCAGTTGATGCAGCGCAGCAGCGTCGATTTGCCCGAGCCGCTGCCGCCGATGATGGCGATCACCTCGCCGTCGCGAGCCGACAGCGAAACGCCCTTCAATACATGCAGCTTGCCGAAATTCTTGTGCAGGTTCTCGACGTGGATGGCTTCGGCGGCGCCGTTCTGCGCCGTATGCTTCAGGGCGGTGGCCGGCGCTGTCATCGTCGCGGCGCCCCGCGGAGCAGCCGAGGCAGTGCTTGCTGGAATTTTTTACCCATTACCCGTCACTGGACAGCGTTCCGATTCTCAAGATGGACCGTTCCGCTTGTCTCCGTCAACCGCAGTTTTTTGGACCATTGATCACCGCCTGCCGAGTGGCTATTGGCAGGAGGGGCGCGTTTCAGGAGAATTTAGTGGGCAAAGCATACGGGTCGCAGTCGATGGCCGGGACGCTGCAGCGCGTGCTGATGCGCTCCGCTGCCGGCGCCATGCGTCGGGCCGAAGCGCTGGAGTGGCACTATGGCCCCGGCTTCAATCCGCAAAAAGCGGCGGTCCAGCATGATGCGCTGGCCAGGCTGATTTCGGCCTCAGGCGCTGAGATCGAATGGCTGAGTGACGCCGACGACGGGCTTGCCGATTCGGTTTTTACCCACGATCCCTCGCTGATGACCGACCATGGCGCGGTCATCCTTGCCATGGGCAAGGCGCTGCGCCGGCCCGAGCCCAGCCTCCACGAGGCAGCCTATGGGCGCATGGGCATCCCCGTCCTCGGCCGAATCGAGGCTCCCGGCCAGGTCGAGGGCGGCGACTGCGTGTGGGTGGATGCAAACACGCTGGCCATCGGCCGCGGCGTGCGCACCAATCAGCACGGCATCCAGCAGCTCTCCAACCTGCTTTCGCCCAAGGGCATCCAGGTCTATGGCTTCGACCTGCCGCTCTGGCAGGGCGAGGAGGCCTGCCTGCACCTGATGTCGGTGATCAGCCCGCTCGCCGACGATCTGGCGCTGGTCTATGCGCCCCTCCTGCCGGTCGCCTTCCATCAGATGCTGCGCGAACGTGGCATTCGGCTGGTCGACGGCGATGCCGACGAATTCTTCGCCTCGAATGGGCTCAGCCTCAATGTCCTGCCGACCGCGCCGCGCCAGGTTATCGCCGTTGCCGGTTTTCCGAAGACGGCGGCTGCCATGCAGGCCGCTGGCTGTACGGTCTCGACATTCGAGGCCGATGCGCTGTGCATTGCCTGCGAGGGCGGCCCGACCTGCCTCACACGCCCGGTGCTAAGACAATGACGACCATTGGCGAAGCGCTCATCACCTTGCTCGAAGCGCACGGCGTCGACATCGTCTTCGGCATCCCCGGCGTGCACACGGTCGAGCTCTACCGCGGGCTGGCGCGGTCGAAGATCCGTCACATCACGCCGCGCCACGAGCAGGGCGCCGGCTTCATGGCTGACGGCTATGCGCGCGCCAGCGGCAGGCCGGGTATCGCCTTCGTCATCACCGGGCCGGGGCTGACCAACACCATCACCGCCATGGGCCAGGCGCGCGCCGATTCGGTGCCGATGCTGGTAATCTCGGGCGTCAACGCCACACCGACGCTGGGCAAAGGCCTTGGCCATCTGCATGAACTGCCGGACCAGCGCGGCATGATGGAGAAGGTGGCGCTGTTTTCGCACCGTGTCACCGAGGCCGGCGAACTGCCCGGCGTGCTCGCCCGCGCCTTTGCGCTGTTCTCATCCTCGCGTCCGGGTCCGGTGCACATCGAGATCCCGACCGATGTCATGAGCCTGCCTGCCAACGGCATCGTGCCGCTGCTGCGGAGTTCAGCGCCGCCCGAGCCGGATGTGGCGGCGATTGCCGAGGCGGCAAGGCTATGCGCGTCTGCCCGCCGGCCGCTTATCCTGGCCGGCGGCGGCGCTAAAGCGGCCGAAGCGCCGTTGCAGCACCTGGCCGAGAGGCTGGGAGCGCCGGTCGTCCAGACCGCCAATGCGCGCGGCCTGCTCTATCGTCATCCACTTGGCGTGCCGGCCAGCCCCAGCCTGAAGGCGGTGCGTGCGCTGATCGCCGATGCCGACCTGGTCATTGCCGCCGGCACCGAATTCGGTCCGACCGACTATGATGGCTATGGCGACGGCGGTTTTGTCCTGCCCGCCAACCTGATCCGCATCGACATCGGCGCCGACCAGCTTGCCCGCCGGCCTGCGCGGATTTCGATCCAGGCCGATTGCGGAGCGGCGCTCAAGGCGCTGCTTGCCGAAATCGGCACGCACGAGACGCCATTGGATGATGGTTCAGCCCGCGCCGCCGCGACGCGGCAGGCGGCCTTTGCCGAGATCGGCCCGGCCATGCAGGCGCAATTGCGAGCCGTCGAGACGATCCGCGATGCGCTGCCTGGCGCGATCATCGTCGGCGATTCGACCCAGCCGGTCTACGCCGCCAACCTCTATTACGATCACGACCGGCCGGGCGGCTGGTTCAACGCGGCCACCGGCTTCGGCGCGCTCGGCTATGGCCCGCCGGCGGCGATCGGTGCCGTCCTTGCCAGGCCTGAGGCGCCGGTCGTTTGCCTCACCGGCGACGGCGGCTTCCAGTTCACCCTGCCGGAACTGGGCGCCGCGCTCGACGCGGCGGCGCCGGTGATCTTCGCCGTCTGGAACAATCGTGGCTACCGCGAGATCGAAACCTCGATGCTCGACGTCGGCGTCGAGCCGGTCGGCGTCTCCCCGGCACCGCCGGATTTCTGCAAATTGGCCGAAGCCTACGGCATTGCCGCCGAGCGGATTTCTGGCACTGGCGGCTTGGCGGACGCGCTCGGGCGCGCGCGGGCGACTGGACGACCTTACGTCATCGAGATTTCGGTTGAGTGATCGCGCGAAAGGCGCGACCTTCCGCATCGGCGGCGCGCAATGACGGAGCGGTCGAATATGACGGAAACACTGGACGGCAGACATATCGTGGTGACCGGCGGCACCGGTGCCCTTGGCGGCGCGGTCGTAGGAAAACTGCTGGAGCAGGGCGCGATCTGCCATGTGCCCAATGCCCACGCTGCCGCGCCTGCGCATTTTCCCTTTCCGGCGCATGACCGCGTCAGGCTGGCGCACAATGTCGACCTTGCCGACCCTGCCAAGGTCGACGCCTTCTATGCCAGCGTTCCGAATTTATGGGCATCGGTGCATCTGGCCGGCGGCTTCACCGCCGCGCCGGTCGAGAAGATCGAGCCCGCCTCCTTCGCCGAGATGATGGATACCAATGCCCGCACCACCTTCCTGTGCTGCCGCGCGGCGATACGCTCGATGCTGGAATCTTCCGTGCCGGGCCGCATCGTCAATGTCACCGCGCGAGCCGGGCTCGATCCGCGGCGCGGCTCCGGCAAGGTGGCCTACGCCGCCGCCAAGGCGGCAGTCGCCGCGATGACCGTGGCGATAGCCGAAGAGCTGAAGGGCAACGGCATCCTGGTCAACGCCGTGGCGCCCTCGACGCTCGACACGCCGGCCAACCGGGCTGACATGCCGAACGCAGATTTCAGCAGATGGGTCAGCCTTGAAGCGGCCGCCGAGGCCATTGCTTATCTCGCCTCGCCGGCCAACATGGCGATCAGCGGCACGCTGGTGCCACTCTACGGCCGGGCCTGAGCCTGCGGTCCGTCGCAAGCAAAAGGTCACAAGCAAAAGCCCCGCCGGACCGTTCCGGCGGGGCTTTTGTTTCGTTTATAACCCGCGCGAGGCGCGGTGTTGGCTTAGCTGCCCTGCTTCTTCAGCGCGGCACCCAAAATATCGCCCAGCGAAGCGCCGGAGTCGGTCGAACCGTATTGGGCGACCGCTTCCTTCTCTTCGGCGATTTCCAGGGCCTTGATCGAGACCTGCAGCTTGCGGGTCTTCTTGTCGAAGGCGATGACGCGGGCGTCGACTTTCTGGCCGACGGTGAAGCGCTCGGGGCGCTGCTCGTCGCGGTCACGGCTGAGATCGGAGCGCTTGATGAAGGTCTCGATGCCGCTGTCGACCAGCCGCACTTCCAGACCGCCATCCTTCACGCCGATAACCTCGCAGGTGACGACTGCGTTCTTGCGCAGTTCGCCTGACGTCGCTGCTTCGCCAACCGTGTCCTTGGCCAGCTGCTTGATGCCGAGCGAGATGCGCTCCTTGTCTATGTCGACGTCGAGCACCTGCGCCTTGACCATGTCGCCGCGATTGTACTCTTCGATCACCTGCTCGCCCGGACGGGTCCAGTCGAGGTCGGAAAGGTGGACCATGCCGTCGACGTCGCCTTCGAGGCCGATGAACAGGCCGAACTCGGTCTTGTTCTTGACCTCGCCCTCAACCTGGCTGCCGACCGGGTGGCTGCGCGCGAAGGCCTCCCACGGGTTCTCCAGCGTCTGCTTGAGGCCGAGCGAGATGCGGCGCTTGGCCGGATCGACTTCGAGCACCACCACGTCGACTTCCTGCGTCGTCGACAGGATCTTGCCGGGATGCACGTTCTTCTTGGTCCACGACATTTCCGAAACGTGGATGAGGCCTTCGATGCCCGGCTCCAGCTCGACGAACGCGCCGTAGTCGGTGATGTTGGTGACGGTACCCTTGATCTTCTTGCCGATCGGGAACTTGGTGCCGATCTCGGACCACGGATCGCTCTCGAGCTGCTTCATGCCGAGCGAGATGCGGTGGGTTTCCTGGTTGATGCGGATGATCTGCACCTTGACCGTCTGGCCAATATTGAGGATTTCGGTCGGATGGTTGACGCGGCGCCATGCCATGTCGGTGACGTGCAGAAGGCCGTCGATGCCGCCGAGGTCGACGAACGCACCATAGTCGGTGATGTTCTTGACGACGCCTTCGACCACCTGGCCTTCTTCGAGGTTCTGCACGATTTCCGAACGCTGTTCGGCGCGGCTTTCCTCGAGCACGGTGCGGCGCGACACCACGATGTTGCCGCGGCGGCGATCCATCTTGAGGATCTCGAAGGGCTGCGGGTTGTGCATCAGCGGCGAGACGTCGCGGATCGGGCGGATGTCGACCTGGCTGCGCGGCAGGAAGGCCACGGCACCGTCGAGGTCGACGGTGAAGCCGCCCTTGACCTGGTTGAAGATGACGCCTTCGACGCGTTCGCCCTTGGTGAACTTCTCTTCGAGACGGACCCAGCTCTCTTCGCGGCGGGCCTTTTCGCGCGACAGCATGGCTTCGCCAAGCGCGTTCTCGATACGCTCGACATAGACCTCGACCGTGTCGCCGACCTTGAGCGTCGTGTCCTTGCCCTTGACGCCGAATTCCTTCAGCGGCACGCGGCCTTCGACCTTGAGGCCGACGTCGATGATGGCCATGTCCTTCTCAATGGCGGTGATGATGCCCTTGACGACCTGGCCTTCGCCGGAATGGCCGGCGGAAAATGATTCTTCGAGCAGGCTCGCGAAATCATCGCGAGTGGGATTTGCAACTGACATAGTTTCTCCTGGAATGCCCCGCAATCTGTCGCGGGGCGGGCGCCGTGGGTTAGCGTTGCGTTGGCCTGCCAGCGTTCCGGGCAAAAAGCCCTTGGCCGCCCTTGAGCGGCAATTCCGGCGCATGAAGAATGCTGGCAGGCTGGTTCATACCCGATATGGGAAGTCTTTTTGTCGCCGGCAATCGGCGGCGGCAGGAAAACCCGGCTCAGGCTTCGTTTCTCTTGGCCAGGACATCGTCGATGATCGCCTGAGCTGCCAGAAACGCGGCTTCTATAGCCATTTCCGACGTGTCGAGCAAGTGCGCATCGGCGGCCGGCTTCAAGGGCGAGTCCATGCGGCCCATGTCGCGCTCGTCGCGGCGCACGATATCGGCAAGGATTTCATCGAAATTAGCGGTGCCGCCGATGCTCTCGATTTCATCCAGCCGCCGCTTTGCCCGCACTTCGGCACTGGCCGTGACATAGAGCTTCACGTCGGCATTGGGACAGACGACAGTGCCGATGTCGCGGCCGTCGAGCACCGCGCCAGGCGGTGTTCTTGCGAATGCACGCTGCTTGTCGACCAGGATGCGCCGTACCGACGGGATGACAGCCACTTTCGAGGCAGCCTCTCCGACGGCGTGTGCCGCCAGCACCGTCCGGTCGAGCTTTGCCAGATCGACCTGCCGGGCCGCGGTTTCAGCGGCCGAAACATTGTCGAGCGGCAGGCCGAGCCGGAGCAGCGCATGCGCCACCGCGCGATAGGTAAGGCCGGTGTCGAGCAGGTTCAGCCGGTAGTGATCGGCGAGTCGCCGAGCGAGGGTGCCTTTGCCGGCGCCGGCAGGTCCGTCGATGGCGATGGTGAAAGTTGAGGTCATTGGCCGCCCACCGGAATCGAAAAGCGCAATGATCCAGATAGGCGTGGCGATCCTTCGCGCCCCCCTCTGTCCTGCCGGACATCTCCCCCACTTGGGGGGAGATCGGCGGCCATCGCGGCTTTCGCCAATTGTCTACGTCGCAGGATTAAGCGGAGCGCCGAAGCTGCCAATCTCTCTCCTTGTGGGGGAGATGTCCGGCAGGACAGAGGGGGGCGCTGTCCCGCCGACGTTCCAGTTTGGCCCCAACCCCCAAGGCTATTGATTGCCATCAAGCTACTCGATCTTCGCGCCGAGCCCCTTCATCAGGCCCATGAACTCCGGAAAACTCGTCGCGATCATCGCCTGGTCGTCGATGGTCACCGGCTTTTCCGTTGCCAGCCCCATAACCAGAAAACTCATGGCGATGCGGTGGTCGAGATGGGTCTGGACGATGGTGCCCTGTCCGTTGGGGTGTTGGCCGAGGCCCTTGCCGCCGGGTTTTCCGCGCACGACAAGCGAGGCCCCGCCTTCGCTGCAATCGACGCCGTTGAGCTTCAGCCCTTCGGCCACTGCCGACAGCCGGTCGGATTCCTTCACGCGCAGCTCTTCCAGGCCAAGCATCAGCGTTTCGCCCTCGGCAAAGCTGGCCGCCACGGCAAGCACCGGATACTCGTCGATCATCGTCGGCGCCCGTTCCGGCGGTACGGTGACGCCTTTCAGCTCGGAATAGCGTACGCGCAGGTCGGCGACGTCCTCGCCACCTTCGTTGCGCGGATCGATTATGTCGATCCAGGCGCCCATTTCCTGCAGCGTCAACAGAAGTCCAATGCGGGTCGGGTTCATCAGCACGTTTTCGATGGTAATGTCCGAACCCGGCACGATCAGCGCCGCCACCAGCGGAAAGCCGGCCGAGGAGGGGTCGCCAGGCACCGCGATCGTCTGCCCCATGAGCTTGCCCTGGCCTTCGATGAAAATGTGGCGCACGCCGCGCTCGTCGGTCTCGACCGACAAATTGGCGCCGAACCCCTTGAGCATTTTTTCGGTATGGTCGCGCGTCATAACCGGCTCGATTACGGTGGTGATGCCCGGCGTGTTCAGCCCGGCCAGCAGCACCGCCGACTTGACCTGCGCCGATGCCATCGGCACGCGGTAGGTGATCGGCGCGGCGTGCTTGGGCCCGTGCAGCGTGATCGGCATGCGGTCGCCGGGCGTCGCCTTCAGCACCTGCACGCCCATCTGGCGGAGCGGTTCGAGCACCCGGCCCATCGGCCGGCCCGACAGCGAGGCGTCGCCGATGAAGGTGGTTTCCATGTCATAGGTGCCGACCAGGCCCATGGTGAGGCGTGAGCCCGTGCCGGCATTGCCGAAATCGAGCGGGCCTTCCGGCTGCAGCAGCGCGCCGTTGCCGGTACCGCGGATCACCCACTCAGCGCCATGCTTCTCGATATGGGCTCCCATGGCCTTCATGGCAGCGCCCGTACGCATCACGTCCTCGCCTTCCAGCAGCCCGGTGATACGGGTTTCGCCGGAGGCCAGGCCACCGAACATGAACGAGCGGTGCGAGATCGACTTGTCGCCCGGCACCCGTGCCGCGCCTGAAAGGCCAGATGATTTGCGGGCGGTGGCCTGCTTCGGGGCGGCAGTGTGCGACATGGTTCTTTCCTGGAAACGCCGGCGGCCGGCCATTTTCTGCTGGTTTGCGGGGTCTCCTATCATGGCGTACCGAAATGGTCATCCCCTTGGTATGAAGGCCTTCGAATTCAAGCTTTTTGGGACGCCGGCTTTTCGCTTTGACAGCGCCGTAAACTCTGGTTAAGGGGACCAAACTTTCATCGACGAGGCTTGCTGTGGCAAAACCCGAACTTGGCACCAAACGCATCGACCCGGAGACGGGTCGAAAATTCTATGACTTGAACAAGGACCCGATCGTCTCGCCTTACACGGGCAAGAGCTATCCGCGCTCCTATTTCGAAGAAGGCAAGATCGCCGCCCTCGAGGAGGAAGAGGAAGTTGCCGAGAAGGAAGTGGACGCCGAGGAGGAAGAGGGCGTCGAGGTCGTCTCGCTCGAAGAGGCGGACGAGGACGCGAAGGCCGACGAGCTTCCCGATCTCGGCGATGACGAAGACGACGTTGACCTTGGCGATGACGAGGATGACACGTTCCTCGCCGACGAGGAGGAAGAAGACGACGACGTTGCCGACATGATCGGCGTCGGCGAAGACGACGACGAAGTCTGAGCGAACCGCATTCGCCGGCTTTCGCGGCGCTGCCTAGAAAAAGCGGTTCTTGAAGGCTTGATATTGACTGAAGGCGGGGTTAGAAGCCGCCTTCACTAACGGCGCGGTCTAGAACCCGCGCCGGATCTCTTCGCCGGAAACGGCGCCGGTGAACTGCCGGAGTGGGGCCATAGCTCAGTTGGGAGAGCGCTTGAATGGCATTCAAGAGGTCGTCGGTTCGATTCCGATTGGCTCCACCAGTTCTCTCCGTGTCCAACCCGGAGACATGGGTAACAGATTGTACTTAAGACATGGGTGACAACCTCGTGCCGAACGGGTTGTCGATGGTCTGCAAGGTCCTCTGTTCCAAGTCGATATACCCGAGATCGTAATGCATGAAGCTGACGAGCCAAATGCCGTCGTCGATCTCCTTGATTCCCAGCCTCTGACCGGCGAGCACGGTCGAGACGTTGATCTTCTTCCTGTGCATGCAGATGCGGCCGCAAGCGGTAACCAGGATGTCGCGGTCGTGGAAGGGGTATTCCAGTTCCGGCAGGCCGTCATAGGCTCTTGAGGACGGCGTGTAGAGCTCGGCCGGGGTGCGCATGGCGAGCGCCTCGTGTGGCCTTTCCTCATTGAATTCGCTGATGAAAGCGTCGAACCTCGCCTGCTGCTGGAGGATGTTCATGCCGGGCGGCCTGGTCGTCTCTTTCTTTAAGGTCAGATGCATGCGCTCGTGGCGGCCGTTCTGTTGCGGGTTGCCCGGCT